>NZ_JBEPIJ010000016.1:0-54621 GCF_040327995.1 Sinimarinibacterium thermocellulolyticum
CGAAGTTTGCTACCGGTTCAATCACCGGCACGAGAACCTGCAACCCTTGCTGCACAAGCTTCTCAAGCAGATCTCAATCCAGGAGCTACGTCCAATTCTGGTCCGGAAAGGTTAGGAATTACCCAATATTTTATCGAGCAGCCGTAGGGCTTCGTCAGGGGATGCCGGACCGGTTCGCCGGCCATCGCCTGCGTCAGCGCCAGTTCGACGTAGGGCGTCGCCTTGGGGATGTCGTCGACGTCCGCGGACGGGATACTGTCGATGCCGCCAGCATAGATCAGCGTGCCCTCGGGATCGACGATGAACATGTGCGGCGTGGTCTTGGCCTCGTACAGACGGCCGACTTCGCCGCTTTCGTCGAGCAGCACGTGGGTGGGCACGGCGCCGCGCTGTTCGCTCAGGGCATCGGCCTGCTCGCCGCTGACGTGGCCCTGTTTGCCGGGCGCCGAGGAGATCACCGACAGCCACACGGCGCCCTTGTCGCGGGCCTTGCGCTGCAGCCGTTGCATGTTGCCGTCGGCGCCGCCGCTGTAATGCTTCTGCACGAACGGACAGCCGTCGTTGGTCCATTCGAGCACGACGAACTTGCCCTTGAAGTCGGCGAGCGACACGGTCGCGCCCTTGCTGTCGACGGCGGTGAAGGCAGGGGCTGGCTGTCCGATCGTGGGGGCGGCGGCGACGACGCCGGTGGCAAGAGCGGCGGCGACGGCGAAGGCGGTAGTCAGGCGCATCTGTCAGTCTCCATCTTTGCGTTTTGCGACGGGGCGGTCGCGGTCTATGCCATCGGCGGCACTCAAGCTGGCGAGGACGATTTCCGGCGTCAGCAACTGCGGCAGCACGACGGGCTCGCCGCCATCCACATATACGAGATACAGCGGCACGCCGTTGCGCCCGAAGCGCGCGAGCTCTGCGGTGATCAGCGGATCGGCGCGGGTCCAGTCGCCGACGAGCAGCGCGACGTTGTGCTCGGCGAACGCGCGCTGCACCTTCGCCGACTTGAGCGCGACGCGCTCGTTGACCTTACAGCTCAGGCACCAGTCGGCGGTGAAGTCGACGAAGATCGTGCGGCCGTCGGCGCGCAGCTCGGCGACACGCTCGCTCGACCACGGCTCGTAGGCTGCGCTCGGGGTCGGCGCGCTGCCGCCGCCCTGCGCCGGCATCAGCGCCAGCGCGAACGCGCCAGCGAGCGCCGCGAGCTTGAGCGTCGATGCGACGACGCCGCGCGAGGCCCACAGCCACAGTGCGAACGCGATCGCGACCAGGCCGAGCAGCACGCGTGCCAGGGCCTGCGCATCGGTCTGGCGCACCAGCACCCACAGCAGCCAGACCACCGAGAGATACAGCGGAAAGGCCATGAGCTGCTTGAAGCGCTCCATCCACGCGCCCGGTTTCGGCAGGTACCGCGCCAGCGCGGGGAACCAGCCGAGCAGCAGGAACGGCAGTGCCAGGCCCAGGCCCAGCGTCGCGAACACCAGCAGCGCGATCCACGCCGGCTGCGTCATCGCATAGCCCAGCGCAGTGCCCATGAACGGCGCCGTGCACGGACTGGCGACGACGACGGCGAGCACGCCGGTGAAGAAGGCGCCGACAAGCCCGGGTTGCTGCGTCAGCCCGCTGCCCAAATTCATCAGGCCGACGCCGAAGTTCACCGCACCCGACAGCGACAGGCCCAGCGCAAAGAGCACGTAGGTCATCAGCGCGACGAAGGCCGGCGACTGCAACTGAAAGCCCCAGCCGACCGCCTCGCCGGCGCTGCGCAGCACGAGCATCGCTGCGGCGACGAGCACGCAGGACGCGATCACGCCGGCGCTGTAGGCATAGGTCTGGCGCCGGCGTTCGCCGCCGTCGTCGCCATGGGCCTTGACCAGCGACAGCGCCTTGAGCGAGAGCACCGGGAACACGCAGGGCATCAGGTTGAGAATCAGACCGCCGACGAGGGCGAACAGCAGCACCAGCGCAAGCGTCGGCGGCGGGGCGCCGCTGCCTGTGCCGATGCTGCTGCGGCGCGGTTCGAGCGCCGGCATCGTCGCCGTCGGTGCGACGACGGCGACCACGCCCGGCGCGGCGCTGATCTCGTAAGCGCGCGTGCCCTCTTCGTGTTCGACGACGAGCACGCCCTCGACGCGCGCCGGCGCATCGACGAAGTACGGACTGATCGTCTGGCTCAGGCGTAGCCGCGCACCTTCGAGCGCGACGCGTTGCGGCGCCGCGTGATTGACCAGATCGTTGGCGTAAGCAAAGAACGCGACGCGGCGTGCGCCCTCGAGCGCCGGGCTTTCGACTGCGAGCGAGACATCGCGCCCATCGGTAGCAAAGCGCGCCGGCCAGTCGCCGGCCGCCTGCGGCAGTTCGCGCAGGGCCTTGTCGAACAGATGCGACCAGTCGCGGTTGGGCTGCGCCGGAGCGTCGCCCAGCGGCAGCGTCAGTTCGAGGTCCGCCGCACCGGGCACGCAGATGTCCTTGCACGCCAGCCAGCTCGCACGCGCGCGCAGCGTCACGGTCTCGTCCGTGACTGCATCGTCGACGTGGATCGTCACCGGGTGCAGGGTTTCCTCGGCATAACCGTAGTTGGTCAGCTCGCCCAGCGATTCGGGGTGCGGGTAGGGCCACTGCAGCTCGCCGGCATCGATGCCGGCGGGCAGCGTCCATTCGAGCTTGGTCGGAATGCCGGAATCGCCCGGATTGCGCCAGTACACATGCCAGCCGGGCTCGGGGCGCAGGCGCAGGCCGACGAGGTTGTCGCCGTGCTGCAGGGCCAGTGTCTGTGCGTGCAGCTCGGCCTCGACCTCGGCGGTGCGCACCGGTGCCGCGGCGACGTTGCCGGCCAAGGTGGCCAGCAGCAGGACGCTCAGGTAAGGGATCGGATGAGGGCGCGATGACATGGCGTCTGTCATAAAGTCAGGCGTCAGACCGCAGGGGTGAGGATAAGGTTCAGTGCGGTGCTGCCGGGGCGTAAGCGTAGCAGTGGGGGCGGCGCGCGAGCATCCGGTTTCCTCCATGGCGGATCGGCGGCAAACTGACGTCATGAGGATGCTCGTACGATGGCGCGTGGCCGCGGCCTGGATCGCGCTGCTGCTGCCGTTTGGACCGGCCGACGCCAACTCGATGCGCTGCGGATCGCGCCTGCTCAGCGAAGGCATGCTCGCGGCCGAGGCGGTGGCGATTTGCGGCGAGCCGGATTTCGTCGATGTCTGGCCGTTGCCGCACGGTTACGGCCCCGGCCACGGCCTGCATCCGCGCATCGAGGAGTGGGTCTACAACCGCGGATCGAGCCAGTTGCTGCGCGTGCTGCAGATCCGCAACGGCCGCGTGCACCGCATCGACACCGAGGGCTACGGCTTTCCCGCGCAGGGCGCCGGTTCCTGCGGGCAGAGCGACATCACCCGCGGTATGAGCAAGTACCGGCTGCTGTCGCGCTGCGGGGAGCCGATCGCGCGCGCCGCGGATTACGTGCTGGTGCCGGACCGGCGGTACCGCCACGGCAGCCTGCACGATCCCTACCACGCGCTGATCCGAGTCTTTCGTGAGGAGTGGACCTACAACTTCGGCAGCAGCCATCTGCTGCGCATCGTGATACTCGAGAACGGCCGCGTCGCCGACGTGCGCAGCGGCCGCCGCGGCTTCGATCCGTAGCTGCACACGCCGGCGTATGATCGGCGCCCCGCTTGTTCCAGAGTAGGTGCGTGCCATGCACAGCGATCGTTCCGACGACCTCGCCCCGTTCGGCGTCCGTGGCCGCGGCGGCCGGCTCTTCGCCGAGCATGGCGCGCACAGCGGTGGTCCGTCGCTGTGCCGCCTCAGGGCCGGCATCAACGCAAACGACCTGCGATGGGTGCGCAAACGCAAGCGTGCGGCGCAAGCGCCTCGTCCGAGATTACCGCGGCCGACGGCGAATGCCGCCGCCGGCTCGACGCACGGCGCTGGCATCGTGTTTGGCCTCGTCGAGGTGCAGCGATGATGCCGGCCACCTGGCTCGCCGTCGGTGCTGTCTACGGCTTTTTCGGCGTCGCCCTCGGCGCCTTCGGTGCGCACGCGCTCAAGGGGCGGCTGAGTCCCGAGTTGCTCGCGGTGTGGAAGACCGCAGTCGAATACCAGATGTACCACGCACTCGCGCTGCTCGGCGTCGGTCTGCTGCTGCGCCAGCTCGTCGCCAGTGCGCCGCTGCAGTGGGCGGGCACTTGCTTTGCGCTCGGCGTGCTGCTGTTCAGCGGCAGCCTCTACGCGCTGTGCCTGAGCGGACTACGCATGCTGGGCGCGGTGACGCCGTTCGGCGGCGTCTTGCTGCTCGCCGGCTGGGGGCTGTTGCTGCTGGGCGTGTTGCGCGCGCCCTGAGCTATTTGTTCAGCGCCGCCAGCAGGCGCGCGCGCAACTCCTGCAGCGTTTGCTCACGCGCCGTGTGGATGGCGCGCTCGAGCTCCGCACGCAACTGCTTGTGAATCACGCGCAGTTCGATGTCGAACTGGCGTCGCTGGCTGTCCCGCTCTTGCGCGTGTCGCTGTGCTAGTTCGTCGAGCGTGCGCTGCTGCTCGGCGCGCAGCGCCTCGAGCGCGGACTCGTGCTGCGCGCGCAGCGCCGCCAGCGCCTGCTCGCCGTGGCGGCGCAGTGCCTCGATCTCCTTGTCGAGGTGCTTGCGCGAACTGGCGAGGTCGCTGGCCAGGCGTTGCTCGATCGCGCTCAGACGCGCCTCGATCGCGCTGGCGCGCGCTTGCAGCGCCTCGGTGGCCTGGGCCGCATCGCCACTCGAGCTGGACAGCTCCGCGCGCAAGAGGTCCAGCTCGGCGCGCAGTTCGTCGAGCCGTGCGGTATCGGTCGCGCCGTCGATGGCCGGCTCGGCCGCGGGGGTGGGGACGCGGCCGGGTGTTGCGGCTTGGGGCACGGCGGCCGGCACGGGGGTGCTCGCCGAGGGCGTCGCGGCATCGACGGCGGGACGCGGCAAGGGCGGCGCCTGCGTGCCGAGCTGCTGCAGCACGCGCCGCAACTGTTCCGGTGTCGGCGGCTTGGCCAGTACGTCGGCGGCGCCGCGGCTGCGCGCTTCCGCGACGAAGGCGCTGCCCTCGTTCGACGAACAGATGACCACGGGGATGTCGGCCGTCTGTGGATCCTGCTTGATGTGCTGCAGCGCGGTGAAGCCGTCCTCGCCCGGCATCACGTGATCGAGGAAGATTAGGTCCGGGCGCTGCGTCTGCAGCCAGGCATAGGCGGCACGCGCGCTGTCGGCGGTGTCGACGCGAAACGCGTGACTCTCCAGATACTTGCGCAAGGCGAATCGGGCCGACTTGGAGTCATCGACGACCAGTGCGAGGCGTTCGCCCATGCTCATCCCCCATGAGTCCGGACAGGTTCGGAATCTAGCAGCCACCGGGCCGCGAAACAAAAAAGCGGCAGCGCCCGGCGCTGCCGCGAAGAAAATACCGCTCGTGTGTGTGATTACTTCTTCTTTGCCGTCTTCTTTGCAGCCTTCTTCGCAGCTTTCTTGGCAGCCATGATGACCTCCTGATGGCGAAAGGCGATTGGCGCCGTAGACCCCTTGTCCCCAGTCCGCCAACCACGACTGATAGTGTCATTGCGTTTGTCAAGTCACAATAGCTTGTGTCAAGCGAGCCGACGAACGGTCATCACACAACCTCGGATGCCGCCGCCATGAACCGCGCCCGGATCTTCCCTGCCCAATGGACGCTGGCCTGTGCGGTACTGGACGCGGTGCTGCGTGAGCACCGTGCCGCCGATCGGCTGCTGCAGGCCGCGTTTCGCGAGCGCCGGGCGATGGGTGGGCGCGACCGCGCGCGCGTCACCGAACTGGTCTATGGCAGCCTGCGCGACCTGCGCCGCTTGCAGCGCATCGCCGGCGGCACCGACGCCGCGACGATCTGTGCGTTGCAGGCGCTCGACAGCGGCATGAGCGACGCCGACGGCCTCGCGCGTCTGGGCGTGGCGCAGGCGCCAGCGCTGGCGGCCCGACTCGCCGACTTCGATCCGTCCACGCTCACGGCTGCCGAGCGCGACAACGTGCCGGACGCGATTCACGCCGCCTGGGTGGAGCGCCTGGGCGTCGATGAAACCGCGGCGTTGGCCGCGGCCCTGCGCCAGCAGGCGCCGGTCGATCTGCGCGTCAATGCGCTCAAGTGCACGCGCGCGCAGGCGATCGAGGCGCTGGCCGCGGCCAATCTGTCGGCGACGCCGACGCCGCTCGCGCCGCTGGGGCTGCGCCTCGCCGAGCGCGCGGCGCTCACCTCGCTGCCGGCGTATCGCGACGGCTGGATCGAACCGCAGGACGAGGGCAGCCAGTTACTCGCGTTGCTGGTGGCGGCTCGACCGGGCGAGCGCATCGCCGACTGGTGCGCCGGTGCCGGCGGCAAGACGCTGGCGCTGGCGGCATCGATGCAGGACCGCGGTGAGCTGTGGGCGCTGGACGCCGATGCGCGGCGGCTGCAACGCATGCTGCCGCGCCTCGGGCGCGCCGGCGTGCGCTGTGTGCGCCTGGGCGGCGTCGATGCGGTGCCGGCCGATCTGTGCTTCGATGCCATCCTCGTCGATGCCCCGTGCTCGGCCACCGGCACCTGGCGGCGCCAGCCCGAGGCGCGGCTCAAGGCGCTCGACCTGCCGGCGCTGGCGCGCCTGCAGGCGCAGATCCTCGCGCAGGCGGCGCGCCATGTGCGGCCCGGCGGACGGCTGGTCTACGCCACGTGCAGCCTGCTCGCGGAAGAGAACGAGCAAGTCGTGCGCGCCTTCGTCAGTGAGCACCGGCAATTCGAGCCGATGAACGCCGGTGATCTGTTGCGCGTGCAGGGCGTCGATCTGCCCGGCGAGTGCCTGCGGCTGTGGCCGCAGCGGCACGGCACCGATGGATTCTTCGGTGCCTGCCTGCGCCGCTGCGGGTGAGCCGCCCGGGCTATTCGCGATCGGTCCAGGCCTGTAGCGCGGCGACGACGTTGTCGGCCAGGCGCGCCTGTTGCGCGGCGTCGTGCTCGAGGGTTGCGAAATCGATGTCCTCGAACCACGCCTCGTAGTGGATTGCCACGGTGACGGTGAGGTCGGTGTTCGCGGCATCGAGCACCACACCGGCGGGAAACGGTAGCGTGAGCCTGCGCGTCGTGTCCTGGGCTTTGGCCTGGATGCAGGAATGCGCGGTGACCGCGGCGGCTTCCTCGTCGGACATGCCGACCGTCGTCGGGTAGTAGCACGGCGCGACACCGATGGCCGCGCCGTCGAGCGTCGTGTCGAGCCCGCCGCCGTGCTTGGCGGCACGGGTGCCCGGCCGCAGTTCGGCGACGAGCGCGCAGTATCGACCGGGGCGCGCGGCCAGCGTGCCGAGGGTCTGCGCGTGACCGGCGACCACGTCGATCGGTCCTGCGCTCGCCGCTGAGTCGTGGTCCGCATGGGCATGCGCGCTGGACAGCGGACTGAGCCATTCGAGGCCACGGTGCAGTCGCATCGTGAGGCTGTCGCAGGGCTGCAGCTCGACCGGCACCAGATTGACCAGTCCGAGTTGCAGGTCGATCTTCATGCCGTCGCCGCGGCGGAAGGTCACGTAGCGGTCGCTGCTGTGCTTGGCCGTCGCCTGCTCGGTGTGGTGGCCCTCGTCGTGTTCGTGCGCGGTGCCGACCGGCAGGGCCTCGATCGCGACCTCGATGCCGTCGGCGCGGCTGCCGGTGCGGTCGCAGGCGCCGAGCAGTGTAAGCATGAGGGCGGCGAGTGGGATGTGCTTTAAGTGCATGGGTGGGTCTCCAAAGTCTGTTCAGAAGTCGTAGGCGAGGCCGACCCGGACTACCGGGTCTTCCTCCTGATGGCCGTTGAGGTCGTCGAGGACCGGCACTTGGGCGCCGGCGCTGAGCACCAGCTCGTCGGCCATGCGCAGCGCGATGCCACCGAAGACCATCGCCAGCGTGCCGCCAGAGTCCGGGTCCTCGACGCCGGAAAAGCGGTTGCGCTCGGCGTAGCGCGCGTCGATACCGGCCTGCAGCGCGAAGCTCTGGGTCAGGCCGTACTGCGCCAGCGCCGAGGCGACCACGGCGTCGCCGGGCGAGAAATCCTGGTTGCCGTCGCCGAAGCTGAAGGCCGTCAGCGTCGTGGTGACGAACCACGGGTAGCGGAAGTACGCGTACCAGCCGCCGAGGTTCGGCACGGTGCTGCCAGCGTCCGGCTGCACGTCGATGTCGAGCCTGTCGCCATTGCCGTCGCGCACCTGCTCCGTGGTCGGCAGGCGCACGCCGACGCGCAGGCCAGCCAGGTGACGGCCGGACACCCCGCCTTCGCGCAGCAGCGTGAAGCGGCCGACGAGGTCGACGTCGCCGAATCCTTCCGCCTGCTGCCGGGCAAGGTTGCCGTCGCGGATCTGCTTGCGCACGAACGGCGCCTGCAGCGCGACGCTCAGATCGTCGGTCAGTGCGTAGGACAGGCCGAGCAGCAGGCGCTGTTCATCGGTTTGGCGCGCGAGCAGCGCGGGATCGCCCTGCGTTTCGCTGCGATACAAGTAGTCGATGCCGACACGAAAGCGGCTTTCGAAAGGTTTTTCGGTGCCGAACAGGCTGATGGTGTAGTCGCCGCACTTGCAGGTCGAGCAGGCGTGGCCCGGCGTCTGCAGCAACGCGGCGGCGAGGCCGGCCAGAAGGGCCGCGCCCCGGATCGGGGAATGCATGGGGAACCTCCGTGGACCGCCTCGGGCGGTCGTCGAGCGGATCACTTGGCGCCGACGCCGGCGCCTTTGGCCTGGTGCTCAGCCGCTTGCGGGCGGGCCGCGGACCGGCGGCCGTTCACGGATGGGGCGCTGATGCGCGAAAAAATCCGTCGCGGCTAGGCAAGGATCACTGCCGGGAACATCGGTCGATGCCGATGCCGTCTGTACCGCGGCGACGGCGTGGGCGCCGACGCAGGCATGGCAGTCCGGCAAATCGGGGCTCGCGTGAGCGGCGTCCAGCGCCGCGATCACCTCGGCCGGCAGGATCTGGCGCAGCTCGGCGGCAAGACCCGGCGCGGCGCCGGCGCCGCACAATGCGTAGGCCAGCGGATCGCCGCTGCGCTCGGCGTAGGCCGTGGCATGCACCTGCGGCAACAGCAACTGCATCAGCGCCGCGAGGATGCCGAGGCAGACGCTCAAAGGCCGGGGTATACGCATGGCGGCGGGATTCTGCCACACGCCGGTTGGGGCGGAAAGCGGCGCAGCCCTGAACCTATACTGGCGTCATGGAGATGACGGTCATGCAGCGCCTGTCGAACGCCCTGCGCACGCAGCGTGCGGAGCGGGCGTTCGGCATCGACGCGCTCAGCCGTATCGTCGAAGGCTATCTGCCGGACAATCTCGTCGCCGAGGTGCGCCGAGCGGCGGAGTTCGCGACCAGCGTCCACGAAGGTCAGCGCCGCACTTCCGGTGAGCCCTATGTCTACCATCCGCTCGCGGTCGCGCGCACGCTCGCCGAGATGCGCATGGATCACACCACGCTCATCGCGGCGATCCTGCACGACGTGATCGAGGACACAGGGGTGTCCAAGGAGTCGCTGGCGCTGGAGTTCGGCGCCGATGTCGCCGAGTTGGTCGACGGCGTCAGCAAGGTGACCCGGATCGAGGGTCGCTCGCGCGCCGAAATGCAGGCCGAGAGCTTCCGCAAGCTGCTGCTGGCGATGACCAAGGATCTGCGCGTGATCCTGGTCAAGCTCGCCGACCGTTTGCACAACATGCGCACGCTCGGCCACGTCGCGCCCGACAAACGCCGCCGCATCGCGCGCGAGACCTTGGAGATCTACGCGCCGATCGCGCATCGCCTGGGCATCAACGTGATCCGCACCGAACTGGAGGATCTGGCGTTCGCCCACCTTTATCCCAAGCGCTACAGCGTCTTGCAGGAAGGGGTCAGCGCGCAGCTCGGCGACACCAAGAAGCTGATCCGCGAGGTCGAGCAGAAGCTGTCGATGACCTTGCGCGAAGAGGGTATCGGCGCCAGCGTCGTCGGTCGGCAGAAGAACCTGTACGGCATCTACCAGAAGATGCGGCGCAAGAAGCTCAAGCTGCTCAAGGTCACCGACCTGCTCGGCTTTCGCGTGATCGTCTCCAAGGTGGATGACTGCTACCGCGCGCTGGGTGTCGTGCACCACGTCTACAAGCCGGTGCCGCAGGAGTTCGACGACTACATCGCCAACCCCAAGGCCAACGGCTATCAATCCTTGCACACCGCTTGCATCGGCCCCGGCGGACACAAGATCGAGGTGCAGATCCGCACGCGCGACATGCATCACGTCGCCGAGAGCGGCATCGCCGCCCACTGGCAGTACAAGCAAGGGGCACGCGAGGGCCACAAGCAGCCGCAGGCGCGTGCGCGCGAGTGGGTGGCGAGTCTGTTCGACGACTTCGGCAATGCCAGCCCGCTGGACTTCATCGAGAACGTCAAGATCGATCTGTACGCGGACGAGGTCTACGTGTTCACACCGCGCGGTGAGATTCGCCGGTTGCCGCGCGGCTCGACGCCGGTCGACTTCGCCTACGCCGTCCACTCCGATCTGGGCGATCATTGCGTCGCCGCGCGTCTGGACGGGGTGTTGGAGCCGCTGAATTCCACGCTCGTCAACGGGCAGACCGTGGAAATCATCACGGCGCGCCACGCGCGGCCCAACGCCGCCTGGCTGCACTTCGTCAAGACGGCGAAGGCGCGTTCGGCCATTCGCAACTATCTGCGCCAGCAGCGCGAGGACGAGGCCGTGCGTCTGGGCCGGCGTTTGCTGGAGATCGCCCTGCGCGAGCTCGCGGTGCCGGCATCGGTGCTCAAGGATGAAGCCAGACTCGCCCCCGTGCTCGCCGCGCACAAGTTCGCTGACGTGGAGGATTTGTACGCCGCCATCGGCAGCGGTCAGCGCCTGGCGCCGCTCGTGGCGCGGCATTTCCTGCCCAGGGACGCCCGCGCGCCGGACGAGGCGGGCAACGCCGCGCCGCTGGCGATCGAGGGCACCGAGGGTCTGGTGCTGGACTACGCGCGCTGCTGCCACCCCTTGCCCGGCGACGACATCCGCGGCCATGTCAGCGTCGGCCGCGGCATCGTCGTGCACCGCATCGAATGCAAGCACGTCAAGGGCCGGCCGCAGGACTGGGTGCCGCTGGCCTGGTCGGAGAAGGTGCAGGGGGACTTCATCGCCGAGCTGCGCGTCAAGGCCTACAACAAGCGCGGCCTTCTGGCGCGCATCACCGCCGAACTCGCCAATGCCGAGGCCTCGATCGAGAACGTGCAGATGCCGGATCGCGCTGGCGGGGAGGCCGTGGAAATGCGCTTCATCGTCGCGGTGAAGAGCCGTGTACATCTGGCGCGCGTCGTGCGTCGCATCCGCAGAATCGAATGGATCGAGCGCGTCTGGCGTGCGTAGCCTTTCGTGAGACGTGAGACGTGAGACGTGAGACGTGGGAGGGCGTACGCGGTTCTAAACTAGCGCCGGGTGCAGAACCGATTCCGAGGCCGACCGCATGAACCGCAAAATCATCCGTACCGACGCCGCCCCCGCCGCCATCGGCACCTACTCGCAGGCCGTGGCCTGCAGCAACGCCAAACAGACGGTGTATCTCTCGGGGCAGATCCCGCTCGATCCGAAGACCATGACCCTGGTCAACGCGACCATCGAGGATGAGATCCACCAGGTGTTCCGCAACCTCAAGGCGGTCTGCGAGGCGGCCGGCGGCTCGCTCGCCGGCATCGTCAAGCTCAACGTATTCCTGACCGATCTCGCGCACTTCGCCAAGGTCAACGAGATCATGTCGAACTACTTCGATGCGCCGTATCCGGCACGCGCCGCGATCGGCGTCGCCAGCCTGCCGCGCGGCGCGCGCATCGAAGCCGACGGCATTCTCGTCATTGACTGACGCGCGGCGCCGCAGCGGCCCACGAGCGCCGCTGACGCTCGATTCCGAGATCACCTATCTCAAGGGTGCCGGACCGGCCGTCGCCCAGCGTCTGCGCACGCTGGGCCTGTGCTGCGTGCGCGATCTGTTGTTCCACCTGCCGCTGCGCTACGAGGACCGGCGCCGGCATACCTCTTGCGCGCGCCTGCGGCCGGGCGCCGAGGCGCTGGTGCGTGGGCGCATCGTCGCGGTCGAGCTGCGCCTTGCCGGACGGCGCACGCTGCGTGTGGTCATCGACGACGGCAGCGGCAGCCTGCTGCTGCGCTTTTTCCATTTCAACCCGGCGCAGCGCGAGAGCCTGCGCGAAGGTCGTTGGCTACAGGCCTATGGCAGCGTGCGCAACGGGGCCGCCGGCCCGGAGATGATCCATCCGCAGTACCGCGTCGCCGACGATGCCGAGGTGCTGCAGCCCGACGAACACTTGGCGCCAATCTATTCGCTGACCACCGGCATCACCCAGCAGCGCCTGCGCGGCTTGATTACGCTGGCGTTGGAACTCGCCGCCGCCGACGCGGCGCTCGCGGCGCCGCTGCCCGGCCTCGACGGACCTGCCACGCTCGATGCCTTGCGTGCAATCCATCATCCGAAGAGCGACGCCGAGGCCGAGGCACTGATCGAGCGTCGCCATCCGGCGCAGACGCGCCTGATTCGCGAGGAGCTGCTGGCGCATCAGCTCGGCATGCGCCTGCTGCGCGGACGCCTCAAAGCGCGCCCGGCGCAGGCGATGCGCGAGCCGGGTGAGGCCGTCTCGGCCCTGCTCGGCGTGCTGCCATTCGCGCCGACCAGCGCCCAGCGGCGCGTGCTCGATGAAGTGGCGAGGGATCTGGCCGTGAGCCGACCGATGCTGCGTCTAGTGCAGGGTGACGTCGGCAGCGGCAAGACCGTGATCGCCGCCGCCGCGCTGCTCGCCGCGTACCGCGACGGCCTGCAAGCGGTCATGGTCGCGCCCACCGAGCTGCTCGCAGAGCAGCATCTGCGCACGCTCAGTACGTGGTTCGCGCCGCTCGGCATCACGCCGCTGTTCTTGTCCAACCGCGTCAAGAAGGCCGAGCGCACGCGCGTGCTCCAAGCGCTCGCGGCGCCGCGCCCGGCGATCGCCGTCGGTACCCATGCGCTGCTGCAGGACGGCGTCGAGTATGCGCGTCTCGCCCTCACCGTCGTCGACGAGCAGCACCGTTTCGGTGTGCAGCAACGCCTCGCCCTGCGCGACAAGGGCGGCGAGCTCGCGCCGCACCAGCTGATCATGTCGGCGACGCCGATTCCGCGCACGCTGGCGCAGACGCTGTACGCGGACCTGGACGTCTCCGTCATCGACGAACTGCCGCCCGGGCGCACACCGGTGACCACGGTCGCGCTGTCGGCGCAAAGGCGCGCCGAGATCGTCGCGCGCATCGGCCGCGCCTGCGCCCAGGGGCGACAGGCCTATTGGGTGTGTACGCTGATCGAGGAATCGGAAGAGCTGAACGCCGAGGCCGCCGAGGCCACCGCCGCACGGCTGCGCACAGAGCTGCCGCAACTGCAGGTGGGCCTGGTCCACGGCCGCATGAAGCCGGACCAAAAAGAGGCGCAGATGCGCGCCTTCAAGGACGGCACCACACAACTGCTGGTCGCCACCACCGTGATCGAGGTCGGCGTGGACGTGCCCAATGCCAGCATCATGGTCATCGACAATGCCGAGCGCCTGGGCCTGTCGCAGCTCCACCAGCTCCGTGGCCGCGTCGGCCGCGGCGCGCGTGAGAGCCAGTGCGTGCTGCTGTACCAACCTCCACTCGGCGACATGGCGCGCGCGCGCCTCGAAACCTTGCGCGCCACCACCGACGGTTTTGCCATCGCCCAGCGTGACCTCGAGCTGCGCGGCCCGGGCGAGCTGCTCGGCCGACGGCAGACCGGCGAGATCGGTATGAAGCTCGCCGATCCGGTGCGCGATGCGCCATTGGTGCAGATGCTGCAACCGCTCGCCGACCGTCTGCTCGCCGAGCGGCCCGCGCTGGCGCGAGGCTTGATCGCCCGCTGGATCGGCGATCCCGAGCGCTATGCGATGGTGTGACGCCGCTTCGTGTACATGCGGCCGTATGCGCCGGTGATCGATCGGCGGTGAACGCAGCGGCAGGATGACGGCTCGCGGCGCCGCCCGGCAAGCCTGATCCCGCATGCATCGAGCCTTTTTGATTGACACCGTTAAGTTAACAGTGTTACAAAAATTCCATGGCACGACCCGAGAGCAGTGCGCAAGACCGTCAGCGCATGCGCGAGCGCATGATCGATGCCGCGCGGCGCCTGTATCTGGATCGCGGCGCCGAGGCGTTGAGTCTGCGCACGCTGGCCGATGCGCTCGGCATCAGTCATACCCTGCCGTACCGGTACTTTGGCAACAAGCAGGCGCTGCTCGCGCAACTGCGCCGTGACGCAGTCGAGCGGTTTCATGCCTGGGTGCTGGAGCGGGATCCCGCGGGTGCGGATCCGTTGACGCGGCTGCGCGCGCTGTTCGATGCCTATCTGGGTTTCGCGCGCCGGCATCCGCCAGAGTACCGCCTGATCTTCGCGTCCGACCAGCCGCCGCCGGATCGCTATCCCGAGCTGCTCGCGGCGCGCGAGCGCATGTTCGATTTCGCGATGGACGTGGTCCAGGACTGCATCGATGCCGGATTGGTGCAGGGCGATGCGCGCGAGATCGCGCATGCGTACTGGATCAGCCTGCACGGGCTGATGACCCTGCACGTGGCCCATCAGCTCGTCCATGGTTGCCGATTCGAGCAACTGGCACCGGCGCTCTTGGAGCGCCTGCTGGGCCCTTTGGGGACATCGAACGCGGGCCGGAGCAGGACCCGCAAAGCCGCGAAGGAGCAACGTCGATGAGCCGACCGAAGCTGACGCTGGATCACCTCAGCCCCGAGCAGCGCGAGGCCTTCTCCCGCTTGACCACGACGCCGAGGCTCGCCTGGCCTACGGTGGCGATGTGGATCGTGCTGACGCTGACCTTCGTCGGCGTCTATGTCCTTTGCGGATCCGGGCTATGGCCGCTCGGGGTCGGCACGGTGCTCAATACGGTGGTCGGTTACCTCGGGTTCAGTGTGGCGCACGACGCGATCCACCGCTCGATCTCGACCCACACCCGCCTCAATGACTGGATCGGCCAGCTCGGCGTGATGTTGATCATCCCCTTCGTCGACTTGCGACTGTTTCGCTGGGGGCACGTGCTGCATCATCGCTTCGCCAACGGCGCTCGCGATCCGGATTCCGCGCTGCGCGGCGCGTGGTGGACGCTGCCCGTGCGGTGGATGTTCATCGATGTGCTGTACCTGATGCACGCCCTGCGCCATGGCGATCGCGTCTGCGCGCCGTATCTGCGCAACTCGCTGCGCATGGCGGCGGTGGCGGCCGCAGCCATCGTCGCGCTGACGCTGGCGGGCTACGGCCTCGAGGTCTTGATGCTCTGGTTCATTCCGTCACGCCTGATCCAGTTGATGCTCGGATTCACGTTTTTTTGGTTGCCACACGTGCCGCACGACGTGACGCAGGAGCAGCACTTCACCCGAGCGACGACGATCCGCCAGGGTCACGAGTGGCTGCTCGGGCCGCTGCTGCAATACCAGCACTATCACCTCGTCCATCATCTGTTTCCGGGCACGCCGTTCTACAACAACTACGAGGTGTGGAAGTTGATAGAACCCGAGATGCGAAAGTACGAGCTCGCGGTCCAGCGCGGCTTTTCGATCCGCCCCTGCGTCCGGCCGGCGCAGGCGCAAGAATGAACGCCGCGGCTCCTTTTGGCCGTTACCAGTGCCGCTATTGCGCGCACATCTACGATGAGCGTCTCGGCGATCCCGACAGCGGAATCGCACCCGGCACGCGCTTTGCGGACATTCCCGACGATTGGCAGTGTCCGGACTGCGGTGCCGCCAAGGCCGATTACGAGCCGATTGCGGACTGATCCGGCGCGGGATGCACGCGAGCGCTAAGCTGCGCGCCGATGGATACCTCTGCTCTTCACAAGCTGCGCGACTACGCCCTGCTGATGCGGCTCGACCGGCCGATCGGCATCTACCTGCTGCTGTGGCCGACCCTGTGGGCGCTGTGGTTCGCGGCCGACGGCATGCCGAGTCTGCACGTGCTGGCGGTGTTCGTGCTCGGTACCGTGCTGATGCGTTCGGCCGGCTGCGCGATCAACGACTTCGCCGACCGCGAATTCGACCCGCACGTCGCGCGTACGCGGCAGCGACCGGTTGCGGCCGGCCGCGTCGCGCCGTCCGAGGCGGTGCGGCTGTTCGTGGTGGTTTCGCTCGTCGCCTTCGGTCTGCTGAGCTCGCTGAAGAACACGCTGGCGCTGGCGCTATCCGTGCCGGCGGCGCTGCTTGCCGCGCTGTATCCGTTCACCAAGCGTTGGATCAGCCTGCCGCAGGCGGTGCTCGGCATTGCGTTCTCGTGGGGCATGCCCATGGCCTACGCCGCCGTGCGCCACGAGATCGTCTGGGCCGAGGTGCTGGTGCTGATGGCGGCGAACCTGTGCTGGGTCGTGGCCTACGACACCTACTACGCGATGGCCGACCGCGAGGACGATCTGAAGATCGGCGTGAAGTCCTCGGCGATTCTGTTCGGGCGGCACGACCGGCGGGTCGTGGCGTGTTTGCAGGCGCTGGCCTTGCTTCTGCTCGCCGGACTGGGCGTGGTCGATGGCCGCGGCCTGCCGTTCTTCCTCGGCCTGGTCGTCGCCGCCGGCTTCGCCGTGCGTCAGTGGGTGATGACACGCACGCGCGAGCCGGCCGCGTGTTTCGCCGCGTTTCTCGACAACAACCGTTTCGGCGGTTCGATCTTCGCCGGTCTGGCGCTCGATCACGCCTGGCCGCGGCTTGCGTCCCTCATCGCCGCGGCGTCGTAGTGGCTGGCATGCTTGCCCGGTGGTGGCCGATGCCCATGTTGCGCAGCCTTTTTCTGTTCGTCGTCCTTGGCCTCGGCGCGGTGCTGACGGGCTGCGGCAGCACGGCTGCGGTCCGTGTCGACGAGGGTCTGGTCTTCACGCCGCCCGACTGGCCGCAGCCGCTCGCCGGGGACCTGGTGCGGCCCCGGGCTTGTTCGCCCTGTCCGCTGGTGGTGCTGGTCCACGGCGGCAGTTGGAAGAGCGGCAAGCCGGCGCATATGCGGGGTTTCGCCGAGGCGCTTGCGGCACGCGGTTATGCGTCGTTCAGCGTGCAATACCGGCTGGTCCCGCAGTGGCGTTTTCCGGCGCAGCTCGACGATGTGCAGCTCGCGCTGCGCTGGCTGGTGCGCGAGGCCGATGCGCTGGGCATCGATCCCGACCGCCTCGGCATCTGGGGCTACTCCGCCGGCGCGCACCTGGCCTCGCTCGCGGCGCTGGTGACCCAGGCGCCGCGGCTGCGCGCCGTGGTGTCCGGCGGCAATCCCGCCGACCTCGTCTACGCCTCCGGCAGTCCGCTCGTCGAGGCGCTGATGGGGGGATCCTTCGAGCAGATCCCCGATGCCTATCGTGCGGCGTCGCCGCTGCATCGGGTGAGCGCGGATGCACCGCCGTTCTTCATCTACCACGCGCGCTGGGATCGCATCGTCGCCACCGAGCATGCGCGACGGCTCAAGGCCGCGCTGGATGCATCCGGCGTGCCGAACGAGCTGCACTGGCTGCCGCTACGCGGCCACATCGTCGGTTTCTTCTTTGCCGGGGCGGCGCGTGAGCGTGCGATCGATTTTCTGGATCGCCACCTGCGCGACCGCTCGCTACGGGGCGACCAGGCGCAGCATCTGCCCCGAGATCCAGGCGCCATAGGTGCCGAGCGCATAGCCGAGCACGGCGAGCAGCACACCGATGGGGGCCAGTGATGGATGAAAGGCGCTGGCGACGACCGGCGCGCTCGCGGCCCCGCCGATGTTGGCCTGGCTGCCGACGGCGAGATAGAAGGTCGGCGCCTTGATCACCCGGGCAACGATCAGCAGCAGCGCGGCGTGGAAGGCGATCCAGGTCAGGCCGACACCGAACAAACCCGGGTTGGTGAAGATCGAACGCAGGTCCATGTGCATGCCGATGCTGGCCACCAGCACGTAGAGCATCGCGCTGCCGACCTTGGACGCGCCGGGACCTTCGAGCTCGCGCGCGCGCGTGAACGAGAGAATCAGGCCGAAGGTCGTCGCCAGCACGACGATCCAGAAGAAGTTGCTCGACAGGCTCAGGCGCTGTGCCCACGCGCCCTGCGCTTCGAAGAAGCCGGCGAGCGGCGTCGCCAGCGCGTGTGCGAGGCCGGTCAGGCCGAAGCCGACCGCGAGCATGAATATGAAGTCGCGTAGCTGGGGGACGCGGGCGTGCTCGCTGACGAAGCGTTCCATGCGCTGGCGCAGCTCGACCAGCGCGGTCGTATCGGCGCCTCGTTTCGCGTCGAGGCGCTCGGCGCGGCCGGCCATGAACAGCAGCACCGCCATCCAGACGTTGGCGACGATGACGTCGACCGCGACCATCATGCCGAACAGGTTGTTGTCGACGGCGAAGATCTCCTTCATCGCCGCCTGGTTGGCGCCGCCACCGATCCAGCTTCCGGCGACCGTGGTCATGCCGCGCCAGACCTCGCCGCTCACCGTCTCCGGGCTCAGCGCGCCCCAGATCAGCAAGGCGAGTGGACCACCGAGGATCACGCCCACGGTGCCGGTGAGGAACATGATCAGCGCCTTGGGCCCCAGACGCAGGATCGCCGGCAGGTCGATCGACAGCGTCAGCAGCACCAGCGTCGCCGGTAGCAGGTAGCGCGAGGCCACCGGGTAGAGTTGCGAGTGCTCGCCGTCGATGACACCCAAGGAGTTGAACAGCGCCGGCAAAAAGTAACAAAGCAGCAGCGCCGGCACGTAGGTGTAGAACTTGCGCCAGAACGGATGCGCACTGTTCGAGGTCCAGAACACGGCGCCCAGCAGCGCGCACAGCAGGCCGAGGGCGACGGCGTCGTTGGTGACGAGGGGGGTCTGGGTCAAGGTCAGCACTCGCGGGGTGTAAAGCGGCAAGCGTCCATGAAGCAGCGGATCGTCGCAAGCGGGGCAATCAACCAGCGTGCGTTCACGGCGTGCGCGCCGCGGCCCAGGCCTCGATGCGCACCGCGCCCGCCGCGCGGCAGGCGCGCGCGAGCTCGTCGAAGGTCGCACCGGTGGTCATGACATCGTCGACGAGCGCGACGTGCCGGCCGGCGAGGTCGGTGCGCACCACAAAAGCGCCGCGCATGTTGCGGCGACGTGCGGCGCGCGACTGGCCGATCTGGTCCTCGGTGCGGCGCACGCGCCGCGCGCCATCGAGATCGAGCGCGATCGAGCACGCGCGTGCGATCACACGCGCGATCTCGGCCGCCTGGTTGTAGCCGCGTCGCATGAGCCGCAGCGGATGCAGCGGCACCGGGACCAGCAGCTCCGGCAGCGGTGCATCGCGCGCCTGCAGCCGTCGCGCCATCAGCTCGCCGAGCAGGCGCGCCTGGCCGAAGTCCGCGTGATATTTGAGTGCGTGCACGCCATGCTGGATCGGCGGCTGCAGCCGGAAGGCCGCCCAGGCGGCGTCGAAGCGCGGTGCACGATGCAGGCAGGCGGGGCAGATGCCGGGCGCGGTCATCGGCAGCGCGCAGCGCGCGCAGGCGGCATCGTTCCACGGCAGATCGAGCACGCAAGGCTCGCACAGCAATGGCCCGCCGGTCCCGGCCTCACAGCGCCGGCAGCGCTGCGGCAAAAGCCGCTCGGCCAATCTGTCAACCATGGCGCGCACCGATCGGTTGACAAGTCCATGGGTGCGCAGGAACACTGCGGCCGCCTGCCGGGGTGGGTGCGAGAGAAAATTCATTGACTCGCGCTTCATCATTCAATTATTCATCACGACCATCCGCTCGGTTCGAAGTCCGGGGAGTCCACGATGTCTGCCGCCGCGAGTGTCCACGAAGCTTGCCACGAGCCGCGCCACGACTGGCGCCGCGACGAGGTCGAGGCCCTGTTCCGCCTGCCGTTCAACGATCTGCTGTTTCGCGCGCACGGCGTGCACCGCAGGAACTTTGATCCCAACCAGGTGCAGTTGTCGACGTTGCTGTCGATCAAGACCGGCGCCTGCCCCGAGGACTGCGCCTACTGCCCACAGTCGGTGCGCTACGACACCGGCCTGCCGCGCGAGGCGCTGATGGAGATCGAGGCCGTGGTCGAGGCCGCGCGCGCGGCCAAGGCCAGTGGCGCGACGCGCTTTTGCATGGGTGCGGCGTGGCGCTCCCCCAAGGATCGCGACCTCGCCAAGGTCGAGGCCATGGTGCGCGCGGTCAAGGCGCTGGGCATGGAGACCTGCGTGACCCTGGGCATGCTCAAGCCCGCGCAGGCGCAGCGTCTGGCCGACGCCGGTCTGGACTACTACAACCACAACCTCGACACCTCGCCGGAGTTCTACGGGCAGATCATCACCACGCGCACCTACGCCGATCGTCTCGACACGCTCGCCAACGTGCGCGACGCCGGCATCAAGGTCTGCTGCGGCGGCATCGTCGGCATGGGCGAAGGGCCGGCCGATCGCGCCGAGCTGCTGCGCCAGCTCGCGATCATGGACCCGCACCCCGAATCGGTACCGATCAACCAGCTGGTGCAGGTCGAGGGCACGCCGCTCAAGGGAACGCCGCCGCTCGACCCGATCGAGTTCGTGCGGACCATCGCAGTCGCGCGCATCCTGATGCCGAGATCGCATGTGCGTCTGTCGGCGGGACGTACCGAGATGTCCGACGAGATGCAGGCGTTGTGCTTCTTCGCCGGCGCCAACTCCATCTTCTACGGCGACCGGCTGCTGACCACTGGGAACCCGCAGAACGCGAGGGATCGCGCGCTGATGGCGCGGCTGGGTATCGCCCCGCAGACGCACGAGTGCGCGGCGGCAGAGGATGCCGCGTCCGCGCCGCACGAGCGTGTGGAGGTGGCGTGCTCGCAGTGAGCGAGGCCGCACCGGTGGGAGCGGGTGCCACGCTGCAGGAGAGGCTCGCACGCGCGCTTTCGCAGCTGCGTGACGCCGATCTTTACCGCGTGCGGCGGATCGTCGACGGTGGTCACGGCGTGCAGATGCGCGTCGACGGGCGGCGCTGCGTGAACTTCTGCAGCAACGATTACCTGGGGCTTGCCACCGACCCGCGCGTCGCCGAGGCCGCGCGCCGCGTGCTCGCGCGCGACGGCACCGGCAGCAGCGCCTCCGCGCTGATCTGCGGTCACAACCGCGAACACCGGGCGCTGGAGGAGGCGCTGGCGGAATTCGTCGGCCGGCCACGCGCACTACTGTTCTCCAGCGGCTGGGCGGCGAACCTCGGCGTGCTGCGTGCGCTGCTCGGCAAGGACGACGTGCTCGTCGCCGACGAGCTCAACCATGCCTCGCTGATCGACGGCGGGCGTCTGTCCGGCGCGCGCTACGTGCGCGTCGCGCACGCCGACGTGCAGGGCTTCGACGATGCACTGCGCCTTGCATTGGTCGAGCGGCCGCAGGCGCTGCGCCTCGTCGTCACCGATTCCGTGTTCTCGATGGACGGCGATGTCGCCCCTTTGCTGCCGCTGTCGCGTCTGTGCGAGGCGCGCGGCGCCGCGCTGATGGTCGATGATGCGCACGGTTTCGGCGTGCTGGGTGCGAGCGGGCAGGGCGCCTGTGCCCTGCATGTGGTGCAGCCGCAGGTGTACGTGGCCACGCTCGGCAAGTCGCTTGGCTGCGCCGGTGCCTTCGTCGCCGGCTCGCACGAGCTGATCGAGTACTTAGTGCAGCGCGCGCGCAGTTGGGTGTTCTCGACCGCGCCGCCACCGGCGCTGGCGGCGGCCGCGCGCGCGGCGCTGGCGATCGTCGCCGGTGCCGAGGGTGCCGAGCGGCGCGCGCGGCTGTTCGCGAACGTCGCGCGCTTTCGCAGCGGCTGCCGTCAGTGCGGCATCGCCCTGGGCGCCTCGGAAACGCCGATCCAGCCGCTGATCGTCGGCAGCGAGACGGCGACGCTGGCCCTGTCGCGGCGTCTGTACGACGCCGGACTGTGGGTCGCGGCGATCCGCCCGCCGACGGTGCCGCGCGGTACCTCGCGGCTGCGTGTGACGCTGACTGCCGCGCACACCGACGCGCAGATCGACCATCTGGTCGACGCGCTTCGCGAAGCGGTTTCCAGTTTGCAGGAAGGCACCGCCGTTGCTGGAAACTGAGCACTGGAAACTGAAGATCATGCCACGCACGATCTTCGTCACCGGCACCGATACCGGCGTGGGCAAGACCCACGCCAGCTGCGCGCTGTTGCGGCGCGCGCGCCGAAAGGGTTTGCGTGCCTGCGGCTACAAGCCGGTGGCCTCGGGCTGTGAGCGCACCGCCGAGGGACTGCGCAACGCCGATGCCCTCGCCTTGCTCGCCGAGTCCGCCCCGGGACTGGCGTACGCGCAGGTCAATCCCTACCCGCTGGAACCGCCCATCGCACCGCACGTCGCCGCGCGCGACGCCGGCGTGCGGCTGGACCTCGCGGTGCTGGACGCCGGGCACGACGCGCTGGCGGCGACGCACGAGCTGGTGCTGGTCGAAGGGGCCGGCGGCTGGCGCGTGCCGCTTCACGACACGATCGGCTTCGACGATTGGGTGGCCGCGCGCGGCTGGCCGGTGGTCCTGGTGGTGGCGATGCGTCTGGGCTGCATCAATCACGCGCTACTGAGCGCCGAATCCATTGTGCGACGCACGCATCTTCTCGGCTGGATCGCCAACTGCATGCCGCCCGAGATGCCGCGCCTGCAGGAGAGTCTGCAGACGCTGCGGCAACGCCTGCCCGCGCCGCTGATCGGCGTGTTGCCTGAAGGGACCGACATCCAGCGGGCGAGCGCCGCACTGTCGTGGCCGAGCTGAACGCAAGTCGCACGCGCCGTCAGGGGGCGGGCATGGCGGCCGCGTGCTGCGCAATGAGCACGAACTGCTCGCGCCGGTAGCCGGCGGCGATCAGGCGCTCGAACAGGGCCGCGAGCGTCGTCGCATCGACCTGGGGCGTACGTGCGTAGATCCAACCCAGGCGGCGATCCGGCGTGCCGATGAGCGCATGGCGGTAGTCCTCGTCCACGTACAGCACGTGGAACGAAAACCACAGCGGCCAGAAGAACTGCGCCTTCCAGTGCGCGTTGGTCGTCGTGTCGACGATCTTCGCGATGCCGGACATCTGCTCCAGCGGCGCGTCGAGGCTGCCGTCGCGGTAGAAGTACAGGTCGTCGATGCAGCCGTCGTCGCGCGCATGGTACTCGACGAAGCTGCCGACGTCGCCGCGCTCGCCGATATAAGGGATGTTGGCGATGATGTACCAGCGGCCGAGGAAGCGTTCGACGTCGAGCGGCTGCGCCGGCGTCGGCAGCGGCGTCTTTGGCGCGCTCGCGCAGGCGGTGAGCAGCAGGGTCAGCAGAGCGACTGCAAGGGTGCGTCTCATGATGGCGTGCCCCAGAGTTCCGCGAGGCGGCGGTCGCGCCCGCAGCCCCAGCGGTAATAGCGATACCGCACCGGGTTTTTCTTGTAATAGTCCTGATGATAGGCCTCGGCCGGCCAGAAGCGCGTCGCCGGCAGGATTTCGGTGACGATGGCGGGGCGTTCGGGGTACTTCGCGGCGAGTGCGTCGCGCGTGCGCTCGGCGCTCGCGCGCTGCGCTTCGTCGAGATAGAAGATTGCCGAGCGGTATTGCGGTCCCTTGTCGCAGAATTGGCCGTCGGCGGCGTACGGATCGACGTTGCGCCAGTACACGGCGAGCAACTCCTCGTAGCTCACCCGTTCAGGATCGAATTGCACGCGCACCGCCTCGACATGGCCGGTGCCGCCGGCGGATACCTGTTCGTAGCTCGGCGCCTCGACGCGGCCGCCGATGTAGCCGGACTCGGCGCCGATGACCCCGTCGATCTTCTCGAAATCCGCCTCGGTGCACCAGAAGCAGCCCGCGGCGAAGATCGCGACCGCCGGGGCGGCGTGCGCGAGCGGCGCAAGCAACGTCAGTGCACACAGCAGCAGCGTGCGGGGCGTCATGGCCGCAGCGCCGGAAGCGGCTCGCCCGCCGGAGCGAAGCGCAGCGCCAGGCCGTTGTTGCAGTAGCGCAGCCCGGTCGGCGGCGGACCGTCGTCGAAGACGTGGCCCTGGTGCCCGCCGCAGCGGCGGCAGTGATACTCGATGCGTGGCACGATCAGCTTGAAATCGCGCCGGGTGCCGATCGCCTCGGGCAGGCTCGCCCAGAAGCTCGGCCATCCCGTACCGCTGTCGAACTTGGTGGTCGAGCTGAATAGAGGCAGATGGCAGGCGGCGCACACATAAGTGCCAGACCGTTTCTCCGCATTCAGCGGGCTGCTGAACGCAGGTTCGGTATCCTCCTCGAACAACACCGCCCACGCCGCGGGCGCGACCTTGTCGCGCCAATACTCGGCCGGCAGCTCGAGCGTGCCCAGGCCGCGGCCGGCGGCCTGCGCGCCGCGCCAGCGGCCCAGCGTGCCGGCGCCGACGGCAGCGGCCAGGGTCGAAAGCAGCTTGCGTCGGGTCATGCGCGCCTCCATGGACTGGCGTGTACGCCTGTACACGGTGATTGGACGCAGGTCCTCCGGTAGAGTTCGCGGACGCCGGTCTTTGCGAGAGTTTCAGGGCATGGACTACAATCCCGCAGCTTCGAACTCGATGGTTTCGTCGATGGCGTCCGCGGACGCCGAGTCCCGGCTGGTGATCGGCCCGAATGCCTCGCTGAGCGTACGCCAGGCGTGCTGGTTCATGGGCGCGACCTCGGCGCTGGGGCTCGGTATCGCGATCGGCATGGCGAGTCTCGGTTTCTGGCCGGTGGTTCCGTTCGCCGGGCTGGAGCTGGCGGCGCTGGGCGCCGCCTTGTACGTCTCGGTGCGACGCAATGCGTATCGCGAAGTCGTCGAGATCGGGCCACGGTGGGTCCGTGTCCAGTTCGGGTGGCTCGGGCGCGGTGCGCTGCACACGGTTGAGCTGCAGCGCGGGCCGACACGGGTGCTGTTGGAGCCGGGCGGCAATCGCCATGCGCCGACCCGGCTGTTGTTGAGCGGTGTTGGGAGGTCTGGACGGCAGGTGGTGCGCATCGGCGCCTGTCTGACCGACGATGAGCGGCGTGAACTCGCGGCGCGCATCCGCCAGTTGCTGACACCGGGCTGGGGCCCGGTGTGATCGGGGCACGAGCCCCGGCAGAACGAGCTTTTCGGAGATTGACGATGTCGATGAAGGGATGGCTGGCGAGGCTGGCCGCAGGATCCGGACTGATGCTTGCGGCGCTCGCGGCGCCGGCCTATACCGATACCAGCAAGGGCTATAACCTGCCGACCGGTGTCACCGAGATCAGCCGGGAGGTGTTCGCCCTGCACATGTGGATCTTCTGGGTTTGCGTGGTGATCGGCGTGATCGTCTTCGGCGCGATGATCTGGTCGATCATCTTCCACCGCCGATCCAAGAACCCGAAGCCGGCCGACTTCCACGAATCGACGACGGTCGAGATCGTCTGGACCGCGATTCCCTTCGTCATCCTGATCGCCATTGCCGTGCCGGCGGCGGCGACGCTGATCAAGATGGAAGACGTGCGCGATGCCGACATGAGCATCAAGATCACCGGCTATCAGTGGAAGTGGCATTACGATTATCTCGGCGAGGACGTGTCGTTCTTCTCCACGCTGAGCGCCCAATCCAACGCGGCGCGCCAGCTCAAGTCGGGCGTGGACGTCACCGCCGTGCCGAACTACCTGGTCGACGTCGACCGGCCGCTGGTCGTGCCGGTCGGCAAGAAGATTCGGTTTCTGATCACCTCCAACGACGTCATCCACGCCTGGTGGGTTCCCGAGATCGCGGTGAAGAAGGACGCGATCCCGGGCTACATCAACGAGATCTGGACGCGCATCGAACAGCCGGGCACCTATCGTGGCGTCTGCGCCGAGCTGTGCGGCCGCGACCACGGCTACATGCCCATCGTCGTCGAGGCGCTGCCGCAGGATGAGTACGAGGCCTGGCTCACGCGGCAGAAGGGCGGCGAGGCGGTCAATCAGACGTCGGCCATCGTCGCTGCCCCGATCGCCGTTGCTGCCGCACCGGCGCAGACCGCGACCGATGCGACCGTCGACGCGCCGATCGAGGTCGCCGCCGGGGATGCCGCAGCCAAGCCGGCGGGCCAAGCGCCGACCAAGGATGCGCTGATGCAAAAGGGCGAGTCCGTCTACAAGGCCAACTGCGCCGCCTGCCATCAGGCCAACGGCACCGGCCTGCCGCCGAACTTCCCGTCGCTGGTCGGCAGCGCCGTGGTCAAGGGTGATGCGGCCGCGCAGATCCTGCAGGTGCTCAAGGGCAAGAACCTGATGCCGCCGTTCGGTCATCTGTCCGATGCCGATCTCGCTGCGGTCATCACCTACACCCGCAATTCCTGGGGCAACGACGCCGGCGTGGTCCAGCCTGCCGACGTCGCTGCACAGCGCTGATCGCGCAGCCCTGACGTAAGCTTTTTCGGAGTACATCGAGATGGCCCACGCCCACGCCCACGACGCCCACGGTCACGACGACCACCACGGTCCCGAGAAGGGGATCATGCGCTGGATCAAGACCACCAATCACAAGGATCTGGGCACGCTGTATCTGTTCTTCGCGTTCACGATGTTCTTCATCGGCGGCCTGATGTCGCTGGTGATCCGCGCCGAGCTGTTCGTGCCGGGCCTGCAGTTCGTGCAGCCGGAGTTCTTCAACCAGATGACGACGATGCACGCGCTGGTGATGATCTTCGGCGGCGTCATGCCGGCCTTCGTCGGCCTCGCCAACTGGATGGTGCCGATGATGATCGGCTGCTCGGATCTCGCGCTGCCGCGCGTGAACAACTGGGGCTTCTGGATCCTGCCGTTCGCGTTCGGCCTGTTGCTGTCGACCCTGTTCATGGACGGCGGCGCGCCGGCTGGCGGCTGGACCATGTATCCGCCGCTGGTGCTGCAGACCGGCAATGCTTTTCCGTTCCTGATCTTCGCGGTGCACCTGATGGGTATCTCGTCGATCACCGGCGCGATCAACGTCGTGGTGACGATCCTGAACATGCGCGCACCGGGCATGACCTTGCTGAAGATGCCGCTGTTCGTCTGGACCTGGCTGATCACCGCCTACCTCTTGATCGCGGTCATGCCGGTGCTCGCCGGCGCAGTGACCATGCTGCTGACCGACAAGTACTTCGGCACGTCGTTCTTCACTGCGGCCGGTGGTGGCGACCCGGTGATGTTCCAGCACATCTTCTGGTTCTTCGGCCACCCCGAGGTCTACATCATGATCCTGCCGGCCTTCGGCATCGTCAGCACGATCATCCCGACCTTCGCTCGCAAGCACCTGTTCGGCTACGACTCGATGGTCTACGCCACGGCCTCGATCGCGTTTTTGAGCTTCATCGTCTGGGCGCACCACATGTTCACCGTCGGCATGCCGCTGGCCGGTGAGCTGTTCTTCATGTTCGCGACGATGCTGATCGCGGTGCCGACCGGCGTGAAGGTGTTCAACTGGGTCGCGACGATGTGGCGCGGCTCGATGACCTTCGAGACGCCGATGCTGTTCGCGCTGGGTTTCGTGTTCCTGTTCACGATCGGCGGCTTCTCGGGCCTGATGCTCGCGATCACGCCGGTGGACTTCCAGTATCACGACACCTACTTCGTCGTCGCCCACTTCCACTACGTACTCGTGCCGGGCGCGGTGTTCTCGATCATCGCCGCGGTCTATTACTGGATTCCGAAGTGGACCGGCCGCATGTACAGCGAGTTCTGGGGCAAGGTCCATTTCTGGCTGTCGGCGATCTTCATCAACCTGACCTTCTTCCCGCAGCATTTCGCCGGTCTGGCCGGCATGCAGCGCCGCGTGCCGGACTACGCCGTGCAGTTCACCGACTGGAACGTGATGTCGACGATCGGCGCCTTCGGCTTCTTCGTCGCCCAGTTCATCTTCATCATCAACATGCTCGGCTGCTGCTACGGTTGGTTCGGTCGTAAGCAGAACCTGCCGGATCGCGTCTGGGAGGGTGCGCGGGGTCTGGAATGGACCGTGCCGAGCCCGGCGCCGTACCACACCTTCGAGGATCCGCCGCAGCTCACCGAGGCCGAGTCCACCGGCGCGCCCGCCAAGGCGCACTGATCGCGGCATTTGCAGCGATGATGCACACCGACGAGGATCGCAAGAAGCGGCAGCGCAGCCTGCTCCTGTTCTGGGGACATGTGGCGCTGGCCCTGTTCTTCCTCGCCTGGTTCGTGATCACAGTGGTGCAAAAGTGACATCGGCCAAGCATCGCCATGCGCTCAAGCTGGGCGTCGTCGTGCTCGGCATGTTCGGTTTCGGCTATGCGCTGGTGCCGATCTACGACATGCTTTGCGATGCGCTCGGCATCAATGGTCGCGTCGCGCTCGAAGCGTCGGCCGCGCCGGCGGCCATCGACACCAGCCGTACCGTCACCGTCGAGTTCGTGACCACCGTCAACGGCGGCCGCCCATGGCAGTTCCACGCGGCTCAGGCCTCCATCGAGGTGCATCCCGGCCAGCTCTACACGGTGGACTTCTTTGCGACCAACACCGAAGGGCACGCGCTGGTGGCGCAGGCGGTGCCGAACGTCGCGCCGACCGCTGCAGCGAAGTATCTGCGCAAGACCGAATGCTTCTGCTTCAACAACCAGCCGTTCGCGGCCGGCGAGCAGAAGCGCATGCCGGTGGTGTTCACGCTCGATCCGGAGCTGCCGGATTACATCGATCGCGTGACCCTGGCCTACACTTTCTTCGACGTTACCGACGTCGCCCTCAAGCAGGATTGAGTATCAGGAGCTGATCAATGGGGAGCCCCGCCGCCCACAACACCGACCGCTACTATGTCCCGGCGCCCAGCGCCTGGCCATTCGCGCTCACCGTCGGTCTGGTCGCCGTCGTCATCGGCGTGTCCGGATACCTCGAGAACGCCGAGATCGGAGCGTGGCCGATCTGGCTCGGGGCTGCACTGTCGATCTACATCATCTTCCGCTGGTTCCAGGGCATCGCCCGCGAGAGCGAGGGCGGCCTGTACGGCGCACAGGTGGATCGCACCTATCGCTGGGCGATGTGCTGGTTCATCTTTTCCGAGGTGATGTTCTTCGCCGCGTTCTTCGGCGCGCTCTATTACGCACGCCTGCTGTCGCTGCCGTGGCTCGGCGGCGAGGGTAGCAAGCTTGTCACCAACATCACCCTGTGGCCTGGCTTCGAGGCGACCTGGCCGTCGAACGGCCCGGCCAATCTCGGCGGCGAGTTCCAGACCATACCGGCCTTCGACGTACCGCTGGTCAACACACTGATCCTGCTGACCTCCGGCTTCACGATCACGATGGCGCATCATGCACTCAAAGAGGCGCGTCGCGGGCCGTGCATCGCCTGGATGTGGGCGACGGTGGCGCTGGGCGCGCTGTTCTTGTTCTTCCAGGCCGAGGAGTACATCCACGCCTACACCGACCTGAACCTGACGCTGGGTTCCGGCATCTACGGCTCGACCTTCTTCATGCTTACCGGCTTCCACGGCTTGCACGTGACGCTCGGCACGATCATGCTGATCGTCATCACGCTGCGCCTGATGAAGGGTCACTTCAAGCCGGAGTCGCACTTCGGTTTCGAGGGCGTGGCCTGGTACTGGCACTTCGTCGACGTGGTCTGGATCGGGCTGTTCATCGTCGTCTACTGGCTGTAAGCCGCGGGACGAGCCGATCCAGTCCAGCAGCGGGCGCCTTCGAGCGCCCGCTGTGCGTTCATGGATTCGGCATCGGCGTGCGCATCAGCGCGTGCGGCTCGATCCAGCCCATGTACCAGGACAGCAGCACGAACAGCACCAGAGTGATCGACAGGGCGACGCGGATCTTGAGCGCGGTAAGCGTGCGCCGCCGCCGGCTTTCGTCGCGGAGCAGAAAGCTCATGCTCGTGAACAGTGACGCCAGGATCGCGAGCAGCAGGCCGATGATGATGAGTTTGACGATCACGGGGCGGACGAATGCGGTGGACCACGGCATCATAGCCGCTGTCGGCTGCAAAGCCGCAGGATCACGCGCGTCGCCGAAGACGGGGGACGATCATGGGCAGCAGGCAGTTCCGACCGAAGCTCTGGGCGCTGGGTCTGACCGTGGTGCTGTGCGCGGCGATGGTCGCGCTCGGCATCTGGCAGCTCAAACGTGGTCAGGAAAAGGCCGAGCTTGCCGCGCGCTATGAGGCCGCCGCCCAGCGCCCGCCGCGCGAGATGACCGCCGGCGCCTGGGCCGAACCCGGGGTGATCGAGCGTGCCCGCGTCGCCGGCCGCTTCGACGGTACGCGGCAGCTGCTGCTCGACAACCAGAGCCACCGGCGCCAGCCCGGCTACCGGGTCTGGACGCCGCTGCTGCTCGAACACGGCGGCATCGTCATCGTCGATCGCGGCTGGATACCAGCCGACGGCGATCGCGGCAAGCTGCCGCCGTTGCCGGTGCCGCAGGGTGAGGTCCGGTTCACCGGCTACTGGCGCACACTGCCGGAACCGGGCATGCGCCTGGACGTCGACAACTGTGCACCGGCACCGTGGCCGCGCATCGTCCAGTATCCGACCGTGGATGAGCTGCGCTGCATCTACGGCGAGTCGCTGCCCGGGGGGCTGTTCCTGATGGACGCCGACGTTCCCGGCGGCTACGTCCGCGAGTGGGGCGCGGGACCGGAACTGTCACCGAATAAGCACTATGCCTACGCGGGCCAGTGGTTCGCCTTCGCGGCCGTGCTCGTCGGCCTGTTCGTCGCTTTAAGCTTCCGACCCAAGACATGACGCAAACGCCGTTTCGTGGTCGTCTCCAGTTTCTGTTGCTGGCCGCGCTGTTCTTCGCGCCGCTGTTGGCGGCGATGCTGTTTTACTTTGTGTTCCCAGACTGGCAGCCCGATGCGCGTACCAACTACGGTGAACTCATCACGCCGGCGCGGCCGCTGCCGGATCTGCCGCTGCGCGATGCCGACGACGCACCGGTGCCGGTTGCGGTATTGCGCGGGCGCTGGAGCTATGTCTATCTCGCCGCCGCCGAGTGCGATGCGGCCTGTGCGAATAAGCTCTACCAGATTCGCCAGATCCGCACGCTGCTCAACGAGAAGCGCCTGCGTGTGCAGCGCGTCTATCTTGCGCCCGACACCGCGGCGCTGAGCGCCGCATCGGCCCGGCTCGCCGCCGATCATCCGGACCTGAAGTTCTATGCCGACACGCCGGACGCCGCATACCGGCGCTTCTTCGGCGGTGCCGATCCGCACGCGCTGTACTTGGTCGATCCGCTCGGCAACTGGCTGATGGTCTACGCCGCGGATGCGGAGTCCAAGGGCATCCTCAAGGACATCAAGAAGCTGTTGCGGGTGAGCCAAATCGGGTGAGGCATGTCCGGCATGACTCAATCTCATGCCGGAAGTACCGAACGCCTGGCCATGGAGCGCTTGCCCCGGCAAGCCGTGACTCGATGTCGCGGCGAGTGAGCAAGCGCAGGCAGGGGTTGCAAACGGGTGCTGGGCCGCGCCAAGGATGGCCCGGGCTGGGCTGGTAGAATGCGCGCCCCTTTTCGACTCCGCCGGCCCGCGCTCCGATGGCCTGGTATCGCCGCCTCAATCTGCTGACCTTGCTGCTGTGCTTCGCCGTCATCGTGTTCGGCGCCTATGTGCGCCTGTCCGATGCCGGCCTCGGCTGCCCGGACTGGCCGGGTTGCTACGGGCATCTGACGATCCCGCAGGCCGAGCACGAGATCGCCAGCGCCGAGGCGCGCTACCCGGAGCGTCCGGTCGACGCGCCGAAGGCGTGGAAGGAGATGATCCACCGCTACCTCGCTTCGACGCTGGGTCTGCTGATTCTCGCGCTCGCCTTCGGTTCTCTGCGTCTGCGCGCTGCGGCGCGCCCGCGCGTGCTGCCGTGGGTGCTGGTCGGTCTGGTGATCTTCCAGGGCATTCTCGGCATGTGGACGGTGACCTGGCAGCTCAAGCCGCTGGTGGTGACGGCGCATCTGCTCGGTGGCATGACCACCCTCGCATTGTTGCTGTGGCTGTACCTCGGCGTGCGCCGGCTCGGCACCATGGCGGCGACGGACGGTGCACCACTGCGCGAACTGCGTAGCGAGCGGCATCTGGCCTTTGCGCTCGATCGCGAACGGCGCGACGACGCCCCGGCTTCGGCGCCGCGCGGTGCGCGCAGCCTGCGCGTCTTCGCCGCGTTCGCCCTCGGGCTGTTGACCGTGCAGATCTTCCTCGGCGGTTGGACCAGCACCAACTATGCGGCGCTGGCCTGCCCGGACCTGCCGACCTGCCACGGCAGCTTCTGGCCCGAAACCGACGTCAAGACCGCGTTCACGCTGTGGCACGGCCTGGGCATCAACTACGAGTACGGGATTCTCGACGCGCGCGCGCGGGTGACGATTCACCATTTCCACCGTGTCGGCGCGTTGATCGTCACCTTGACGCTAGTGCTGCTCGGTGTGGCGCTGCTGCGCCGCGGCGAGCGCGCGCTTGGGGTCGCCGTGCTGCTGGCGCTCGCGCTGCAGGTGTCGATAGGCATCGGCGTGGTCGCCCTGCAACTTCCGTTATGGCTCGCTGCCGCGCACAATGCCGGTGCAGCCATCCTCGTGGCTGTGTTGGTGACACTGAACCATCACGCCTGGGCACGCAGCGAGACCTGAACATGGTCGCCACGGCCGACAGCATGAAGATCGCGGGGTGCAAGCACCGCCTGCACGAGTACTACGAGCTGTGCAAGCCGCGCGTGGTCATGCTGATCGTGTTCACCGCGATCGTCGGGATGTTCCTGGCCGTGCCGGCGCTGCCGCCGCTGTCCGCACTACTGTGGGGCACGCTGGGCATCGCACTGCAGGCGGCGTCGGCCGCCGCGGTCAACCAGATCATCGATCGCAACATCGATGCGCGCATGGCGCGCACCTGCGGCCGACCCTTGGTCACCGGCACGTTGACGATCACCGAGTCCGTGGTCTTCGCCACGGTGATCGGGCTCGCCGGCTTCGTCGTGCTGTGGGCCTTCGTCAATCCGCTGACCGCGCTGCTGACCCAGTTCACGCTGATCGGCTACGCCGGCATCTACACGCTCTATCTCAAGCGCGCGACACCGCAGAACATCGTCATCGGCGGTGCCGCCGGCGCCGCGCCGCCGGTGCTCGGCTGGGCCGCGGTGACCGGCGAGGTGCACGTCCACGCGCTGATTCTGTTCGCGATCATCTTCGTGTGGACGCCGCCGCACTTCTGGGCGCTGGCGATCGAGCGGCGCGACGAGTACGCCAAGGCCGACATCCCGATGCTGCCGGTGACCCATGGCATCGACTACACACGCACGCAGGTGCTGCTGTACACGGTCTTGCTCACCGTGGTCACGGTGCTGCCGTTCGCGATCGGCATGTCCGGCTGGCTGTATCTGGTCGGCGCGCTGGTGCTCGATGCGGTGTTCCTGGCCTACGCCGTGCGCCTGAAGTGGTGGCCACGGCCCGGTTTGCCGATGCGCACCTTCGGTTACTCCATCGTCTACCTGATGGGCATCTTCACGCTGCTGCTGGTGGACCACTACAGCCGAAGTTTCCGGTTGTAAGTTTCCAGTTTCCAGAAACAAAAAGCGCCGCGCGGATGCGCGGCGCTTTAGGAAACGACCCACTGGAAACTAGCCTTCGATCGCCTTGCGCAGCTTTTTCATCGCCGCGACCTCGATCTGGCGGATGCGTTCGGCGGAGACGCCGTATTTGTCGGCGAGCTCCTGCAAGCCGGCCTTCTCTCCGTCGTGCAGCCAGCGGCGCATCAGGATGTCGCGCGAGCGGTCGTCGAGTTCGGCCAGTGCCTCGCGCATCTTCGCTTCGCGCTCCTCCTGCCATTCGGCCTGTTCGATCTCGGCAAACACGTCCTGGCCGTCGGCGAGATAGTCCTCGGGTACGTAGGCGTCCTCGCCGTCTGAGGGCAGGGCGCTGAACGACACGTCGCCGCCGCCCAGGCGCGCCTCCATCTGCAGGACTTCCTCGGGTTTCACCTTGAGGTCGGCGGCGATGGCCTCGGCCTGCTCGCGGTTGAGCCAGCCGAGCTCACCCTTGGCGGAGCGCAGGTTGAAGAACAGCTTGCGCTGGGCCTTGGTCGTGGCGATCTTGACGATGCGCCAGTTCCTGAGCACGAACTCGTGGATCTCGGCCTTGATCCAGTGCACCGCAAAGGAAATCAGGCGCACGCCGACCGCCGGATCGAAGCGCCGGACCGCCTTCATCAGGCCGATGTTGCCTTCCTGGATCAGATCGGCCAGCGGCAGGCCGTAGCCCAGGTAGCCGCGGGCGATGTGCACGACGTGACGCAGGTTCGACAGCACGAGCTGCTGGGCGGCGCCGAGATCGTTCTCGTCGCGCAGCTTTTCCGCCAGCGCCCGCTCGGTGTCGGCGTCCAGCACCGGAATCTGGTTGACGCTGGCGATATAGGCATCGAGGCTGCCGGTGAGCGGCACCAGCGTCATCGGTTGACGCAGGGTCAGGGCAGTCGTCTGGCTCATCGTCGGATCTCCCATGCAGGCGATGTTAGCACTCTGGTCGATTGAGTGCTAATCGTGCGAAAGGTTCCGCGTCTTTTATATCTTTTTGAAATAAAAAATGGACATCTATTTTGGTTCTATCTCGGCAATGCGCCGGGTGACGGTGACGAAGGCCCCGGCCCAGCCGAGGACGATGCCGGCGAGAACCAGCGAAAGCCCATCGCGCGGACTCAGGCCGATGAGCCGCTCGTTGCTGCCGTACAGGGCCGCGAGCTCGGCGGTCGGCACCTCCAAGAGGGCAGTGCCGACCGCGACCAACAGCCACGCGATGAGGCCACCACCGAAGCCGAACCAGAAGCCGCTGTACAAGAATGGACGGCGCACGAAACTGCTGGGCGCGCCGATCAGCTTCATGACCTCGATCTCTTCGCGCCGCGCCTCCACGTCGAGGCGGATCGTGTTGCCGATGATGACCATCACCGCGAGCCCGAGCAGCAGCGCGATGATGCCGACCGCGCGTTCGGCGATCGCCAGCACCGCGTACAGGCGCTCCATCCACTGCTGGTCGAGCTTGGCGAGATCGACCTCCGGCAGGCTGCTCAAGCGTTCGAGCAGGGCTTGCACCTCGGCTTTGCTCTGGCGCGGCTCGGGCGTCACCGCGATGACCGCCGGCAGCGGGTTGTCCTGCAGCAGATCCAGCGCTTCGCCGAAGCCGGACAGCTCGCGGAACTCGACCATCGATTGCTCGCGCGAGATGTAGGTGGTGGTGGCGACACCGGCCGCGTTGCGCAGCTCGCGCGCGAGCGCCTCGCCGCGACTCGACGCGACCGTATCCTTGAGGAACAGCGAGATCTGCAGCGACTCCTGCCACGAATAGCCGATCCGCGACAGGTTGCTGACGGCGACGTACAGGCCCGCCGGTAGCGCCAGGGCGATGCCGATGACCAGCGCGGTCAGGCCCGCGGCCAGCGGCGCGCGCGCGATCTTGCCGAGCGAGAAGAACAACACGCGCAGGTGTTCCTGCGTCCAGCGCGACAGCCAGCGCGGGCGGTCCAGACCGGCTTCAACCAGCGCCATGCATCGGCTCCCGTCGCAACTCTGAGGCCGCGCGCGGCCGCTTGTCGGTGACGTGGCCCTGTTCGAGGTGGATGATCCGCCGCGGCAGCGCCTCGATCAGGTCGATCGCATGGGTTGCGATCAGCACGGTGACGCCGGCCTCGTTGAAGCGCGCGAAGCCGCGCATGATCTCCAGCGCCATCTCCGGGTCGAGATTGCCGGTCGGCTCGTCGGCGAGGATCAAGGCCGGTTTGGTGACGATCGCGCGGGCGATGCCGACGCGCTGCTGTTCGCCGCCGGACAGCGTCAGCGGCAGCACGCGCTCCTTGCCGAGCAGACCAACCGCATCGAGCGCGCCACGCACCCGTCGGGCGATGTCCTGGTGTGCGTAACCACGAATCACCAGCGGCAGCGCGACGTTGTCGAACACCGTGCGGTCGTAGAGCAGGTTGAAGTTCTGGAACACCATGCCGAGCCGTTGGCGGAACGCCGGAACTTGGCGCGGCTTGATCGTCGCGAGATTCTGGCCCATGACGACGAGCTGGCCGCGGTTGACGCGGCATAGCGCCGCGATCAGCCGCAGCAGCGTAGTTTTGCCGGCGCCGCTGGGGCCGGTGACGTAGACCATCTCACCCTGGGCGATCTCGAAGCTCACGCCCGACAGCACGTCGAGGCCGCCCGGATAGCGGTAGCTGACCTGATCGAAGCGGATCAGTTCGGTCACGACGGCGTCATTCCCCGATCAGGGCCTCTGCGAAGGCGTCGGCGTCGAAGGGCTGCAGGTCTTCGACCGCCTCACCGATGCCGATGAAGCGCACGGGCAGTGCCAGACGACGCGCGATGGCCAGCAGGATACCGCCCTTGGCGGTGCCGTCCAACTTGGTGATGGCGATGCCGGTCAGGCCGATCGCCTCGTGGAATTGCAGCGCCTGCACCAGCGCGTTGCCGCCGGTGGTGGCGTCGACGACCAGCAGCACCTCGTGCGGCGCATACGGATCGTGCTTTTGCACGACGCGCTTGATCTTGCGTAGCTCGTCCATCAGGTGGGCCTGCGTGTGCAGGCGCCCGGCGGTGTCGGCGATCAGCACGTCGATGCCGCGGCTCTTCGCCGACTGCACGGCGTCGAAGATCACACTGGCAGCGTCCGCACCTTCGCCCTGCGCGAGCATTGGCACGCCGGCACGCTCGGACCAGGTGCGGAGCTGTTCGACCGCGGCCGCGCGAAAAGTGTCGCCAGCGGCGAGCAGCACGCGCTTGCCCTCGCGCTTGTAGTGCAGCGCGAGCTTGCCGATCGTGGTGGTCTTGCCGACGCCGTTGACGCCGGCGACGAACAGGATGTACGGGCGGATGAAGTCGGGGATCCGCAGCGGCTGCGCGACCGGTGCCAGCAGTTCGACCAGCGCCTTTTTCAGGGCTGCGCGCAATTGCTGCGGATTGCGCACGCGGCCGGCGCCTACCTCGGCGCGCAGGCGCTGCATCAACCATTCGGTGGCTTCGACGCCGGCATCGGCGGTCAGCAGGCGCGTTTCGATCTCGTCGAGCGCGTCGTCGTCGAGTCGTTCGTTGCGGAACAGGCTGCCGAGGTCGCGCGTGAGCCAGGAATCACCCCGGTTCAGGCGCGCCCGTAGCTTGCGGATCATGCCGCTGTCGGTGGAGCTCATCGAGAATGCGGATGCGTCAGGGCGCGGCGTGCGCGCCGTCGTCGGTAAAGGATAACAGCCAGATGTCCTCGCGCGGCTGCATGCGCAGGCCGTCGATGTCGGCGAAGACCTGCGCCGGCGAGAGCGCCGTCGCCGTCGCCACCGGATAGCGCAGCAACCGGTAACGCTGCCGCGCCGCCAGCGCACTCACGGCGCCGACCCAGACCGCGCGACCATCGTCGAGATGCAGCTCGGACGGCCACAGGCGCAGGAGCTCGGCATGTTCGTCGTCGCGTATGCGGCGCAGGCTCAGTGCCGGGTGCTGGCCGGCGTGCACTTGCGGCAGGATCGGCAGCTCGGCGATGGTCGACGCCGCGGCCAGCCAGCGCAGCACGCTGCTGGTGGACAGCGGCGGCGGCGGGGTCCAGCCGTGGGCGGTCAGCGCCGAGGCGATGCGCGGCAGCTCGCCCGCCCATTGCAGGTTGAGTGCCTGGCGGCCACGGCCGGCGACGTCGATGCGGCTGTGTGGTAGTTCGCGCCAGCGGTGGGTCGCCCAGTCGTCACCGGAGACGGTCCGTTTCGGCGCGGCGCTCGCCTGCGGAGTGCCGAAACTCGACCAGGCCAGCGCGGTGCCCAGCGCGAACGCGATCAGCACCGGCGGCAGCAGCCGCGCCGCCGGTAGGCGTTCCGGCCGATGGCGCCAGTAGCCCAGGCCCAGGAGCGCCGCCCAGACCACGCCGACCACGATCGAAAACAGCGTCACGCTGGCCCATTGCGCGCCGGTGTACAGACGGCCGAGCGTGGTCAACAGCAGCACGATGATGCTGCCGGCGATCAACAGGCGCCGCACGGGAGCCGGCGCGCCGGTGGACAACAGGATCGGCAGAAACGCATAGACGATCGTCGACAGCACCAGATCGCGCTCGAAATGCCCGGTTGGCGTCGGTGTGCCGAAGAAGGCGTGCGGCGGCGCCACCGTGGGAATCGCATGCAGGCCGGCCGACAGCAAGGCGCCAAAGGCCAGGGCCGCGAGCCAATGCGCGGCGGCGCGGCGCTTGCGCTGCGCGGCCAGACCGACGAAGACGACCAGTGCGACCGGCGCGTACACCGGCCATTCGCCGAGCAGCAGCAGACGGTTGCCGAGCGCCAGTCCCCAGGGCGTGTGCAGGTCGCGCAGCCACTGGAAGATCGCGGCGTCGAGGGTCGATGGATACTGGTGCAGGCCGGTGCCGGCCCACAGCCACAGCCAGACGCCGCTGACGATGAACAGCAGCGTGCCGAGCAGCGCGAGCACCGGGGTTTCCGGCTGCGCCGGGTCGGCGAGGGCGGCGCCGAACAGGCCGAGCCGGCGGTGGCGGCGGCTCCAGTCGAGCAGGCCGCCGATCCACGCCTCGGCGCGGCGCTGCATCGCGCGGCCGACCACGGTGGTGAGCCAGATCGCCAAGGCCAGCGCCGCGGCGAGCGCGAACAGCAGCAGTGCGAGGCGGCCTGCGACCTCGGCGGCCAGCCCCAGCGAGGCGCCGAACGCGACGCCGGGCAGGATGAAGCTGAACGACCACAGCACCGCTGAGGCGAGGTCGGCACCGACGAAGGTCGCGACGCGTACGCCGGCCGCGCCCGCCAGCGCCGGCACGATCGCGCGCAACGGGCCGAGGAAGCGCGCCATCGCAACGCTCAGGGCGCCATGGCGCGCGAAGAAGCGGCGTCCGTTGTGCACCATCTCTGGATAGCGCCGCAGCGCTGCCGAGGAGAACAGGCGCTCGCCGTAGTGACGGCCGAGCCAGAAGCTCAAGCTGTCGCCGCAGACGGCGCCACACGTCGCCACCGCGGCGGCGACATGCAACTCCAGCGAGCCGAAGGCGACCAGCGCGCCAGCGGCGAACAGCGCAAGACCTGCCGGCACGAACACGCCGACGACGAACAGCGCGTCGAGCAGGGCAAACGTGAACAGCAGCAGCAAGGCCCAGTGCGGGTGCGCGTTGACCCACGCCAGGGAATCCTGCAGCGCGGCGAGCATGCTGGCTAGCGGCGGATCGCGTCCATCGCCGCCGCGGCGGCGCCGAGCGTATGGTCGATTTCCTCGCGGCCGTGCGCGGCGCTCACGAAGCCGGCTTCATAGGCCGAGGGCGCGAGGTAGACGCCGCCGTCGAGCATCGCGTGGAAGAAGCGCTTGAAGGCGTCGAGGTTGCAGGCGATGACGTCGGCGTAGCGGGTCGGCGTGCCGCGGTCGGTGAAGTACAGACCGAACATGCTGCCGACCTGGGTCGTTGAGAACGGCACGCCGGCGCGCTGCGCCGCTTCACGCAGGCCGGCCAGCAGCTCGGCGGTGGTCGCTTCGAGCCGCGCGTACAGCGCCGCGTCGTCGAGCGCGCGAAGCTGCGCGAGGCCCGCGGCCATCGCCAGCGGATTTCCGGACAGCGTGCCGGCCTGATACACCGGGCCGGCCGGCGCGAGCCTTTGCATGATGTCGCGGCGGCCGCCGAAGGCGCCGACCGGCAGGCCGGCGCCGATGATCTTGCCCAGCGTGATCAGGTCCGGCGTGATGCCGTAAAGCCCGGCGGCGCCGCGCGGGCCGACACGAAAGCCGGTCATCACCTCGTCGAAGATCAGCAGCGCACCGTCGCGATCGCATAGCGCGCGCAGACCTTCGAGAAAGCCCGGCGCCGGCGGCACGCAGTTCATGTTGCCGGCGACCGGCTCGACGATGACCGCGGCGATCGCGTCGCGGTGCGCGTCGAACAGCGCCTGGACCGAGTCCAGGTCGTTGAACTGCGCGGTCAGCGTGTACTTGGCGAGGTCCGCCGGTACGCCCGGCGAGGTCGGCACGCCGAAGGTCAGCAGGCCGGAGCCGGCCTTGACCAGCAGCGCATCGCCGTGGCCGTGATAGCAGCCCTCGAACTTGAGGATGTAGTCGCGGCCGGTGGCGCCGCGGGCGAGGCGCAGTGCCGACATCGTCGCCTCGGTGCCGCTGTTGCACATGCGCACCTGCTCCAAGCCGGGCACACGCGCGCACAGCAGCTCGGCCATCTCGATTTCGAGCTCGGTCGGCGCACCGTAGGAGATGCCGATGGCGAGCTGCGCCTCGAGGGCCGCGGTGATCGCCGGATGCTGGTGGCCGAGAATCATCGGGCCCCAGGAGCCGACATAGTCCACGTAGCGCCGGCCGTCGGCGTCGGTCAGCCAGGCGCCCTGCGCGGCGGCGATGAAGCGCGGCGTACCGCCGACGGACGTAAAGGCGCGTACCGGCGAGTTGACGCCGCCGGGGATCGATCGTTGTGCGCGCTCGAAAAGCGCTTCGGAACAGGTCATGGGCCGAAAGGCGAAAAGGGGCGACAGTTTCCGGGTTCCGCGTAGTGGTTTCCAGTGTGATCACCCGCAGGATCCGGCGAACGCGGAGGCGTAGGCGCGCGCGGCGGCCTCGACGTCCGCCGCACCGAACACGCCGTCGATCGCGGCGACCAGATCGGCGCCGGCCGCGATCACCTGCGGCGCCAGCGCGGCGCTGATGCCGCCGATGCCGCAGATCGTCACGTTCCAGCGCGCGCGCGCCGCACGCAAGGTGTCGAGCTCGGCCGCTGGCGCCTCGGGCTTGCTACGTGAGGGATACAGCCGGCCGAAGGCCACGTAGTCGGCGCCGGCGTCGATCGCGGCCTGCGCGCGTGCGAGATCGTTGCCGCAGGTGACGCCGATGATCGCCTTGTTGCCGAGCAGGGCACGCGCATCCTCGGCGCGGCCGTCGGCCGCGCCCAGATGCACGCCCTGCGCACCCACCGCCAAGGCGAGCGCTGCATTGTCGTTGACGATCAGCGCGGCCTCATGCTGGCGGCACAGCGCTGCCAGCTCGCGCGCGAGCGCAAGGCGCTGCGCTGCGGCGCTGCGCTTGTCGCGGTACTGGAGCAGCACCGCACCGCCGCGCAGCGCCGCCGCGGCGGCGGCGAGCAGGCTTGGGGGGTCCGCGACCAGGGCATCCGGGGTGATCGCGTAGAGCCCGCGTAGCGGACGGCGGACGCTCATCGCGGCCAGCGCCCAGGGGGCCAGCGTCCGGGAATGGCGCGCCCGCGACCGGTCTTGAGCGCGCGCTGCAGGCACTCGTGCACGTAGGCCTGCGCCCGGCGCACCGCGACGCGCGGCGGTTCGCCAAGGGCGAGACGCGCCGCCAGCGCACTCGCCAGCGTGCAGCCGGCGCCGTGGAAGCCGCCCGCCAGACGTGGCCAGCGGAATACCTCGTGTTCGCCGTCGCGGTGGAACCAGTGGTTCTCGACCTCGGGGCTGGCCTCGTCGCCGCCGGTGATGAGCAACTGCTCACAGCCGCCAGCGAGCAGCCGCGCGGCGCAGTCCGCCGGGCTGGCCGCGCCGGACAGCCGCCGCGCCTCGTCGGCATTCGGTGTGGCGATGGTGGCCACCGGCAGCAGCTGCTCCAGGATCGCACGCGCCGTCGGCGTCGTGGCGAGAGGGCTACCGCCGCCGGCGCGCAGCACCGGGTCGAGCACCACGGGCACACGGCTGCGCGCGATCGCATCGAGAATCACCGGCACCTGTTCGGCGCTGCCGACAAGGCCGAGCTTGATCGCGGCGATGCGGCTGTCGGCGAGCAGCAGATTCACCTGCTCGGCGAACAGCGCTGCGGACACCGGCTCGACGCGGCGCACGTCGCGGCTGTCCTGCACGGTCAGGGCGGTGATCACGCCCAGCGCGTGCGCCCCCTGTGCGCCGACGGCTTCGATATCGGCCTGCAGACCGGCGCCGCCGCCCGGGTCGTGTCCGGACAGGCACAAGACCAGCGGCGGGATAGTCGTGTTCATGGCGCGCAGTCTATGCCGTGCTTGCCGCGCTGCGGCAAAAGCCGTGGGCGGTTATGCACAGTGACGGTGCGGGCGCCCCGCAGCCCGCGAGATTGCGACACTTTCTGGCAAAAATGCCGCAACATATTCGCAAGTCCATGATTATTATGGATTAAATAGGGTGCCTAAAAACTTCGCGGAGCGCAGAAATGCCGCCGTGACGGGCGTTTGCGGCGCTTGTTCGGCGCTCTGTGCACACAGTTATCCACAATTGCTGTGCACATGATCGATCTTTACCTTTCGGTAGATGTACTTAGCTTGCGAACGTCAAGTATTGTCTGTGGTGATGGTAATTCACGTTATCTCATGAATCATCACATTCCTCGGTGCAAGGTGCCGCCGTCGTCGGATCGCTCGTCGCCTCGTCGGCCGGGATCGGTCGCGGCGCGCCGACGCCGGCGTCCACGTCCTCGAGCGCGCGGGTCTGAACCGCTGCGCCCGGCGGCGCGGACTCGATCGCCGTGGCCGCAGCGGCCGCCTCATCGGTCGGCGCGGTCGTTGGATCCTCGGCGCGCCGGCCATAGCCCATCTGGCCGAGAATCCATTCGACGCGTCTTTGCACGTAAGGCCCCGGTTCGGCGGCGCTCCAGCGACGCGGATTCGGCAGCACGGCGGCCAGGCGCGCCGCCTGTTCGGGGGTGAGCGCAGCGGCGGAGCGGCCGAAGAATGCCTGCGCGGCTGCCTCGACGCCATAAATGCCGGGGCCGAATTCGGCGATGTTCAGATACACCTCGAGGATGCGCGGCTTGTTCCACAGCGTCTCGATCAGCACGGTGAAGACGGCCTCGATGCCCTTGCGGACGAAGCTACCGCCGGGCCACAGAAACAGGTTCTTCGCGGTTTGCTGGCTGATCGTCGAAGCGCCGCGCAGGCGGCCGCGGCGGCGATGCTCGTCGAGCGCATCGCCGATCGCCTCGAAGTCGAAACCGCGGTGCTCGTAGAACTTTTGATCTTCGGACGCGACCACGGCGTGGCGCATCGCATCGCTGATGCGCTCGGCGGGGACCCAGCGGTACTGCACTGGTTTGACCGGACTCTGCAGCATGAAGGCGGTCGTCGGCGGCGGCAGCCAGCGCAGGGCGAGCACGACGGCCACGAGCAGCCCGAGCAGCCAAAGCAGCGCGACGATCAGCAGCGGAACGAGGCGCAAGGGCCGGCGCAGCCGAGGAGTCGGCAGCGGCGGGTCGGGCGGCAGCGGCTGCGCCGGTGCGGCTGCGGTCGCGGCGCGGCGCGGCGCGGTGAGCGGCGGCGCGGACGCCTCGCGGGGCTCGGGCGGGGGATTGAGCGTCGGTGGTCGGCGTGGCTTCATCGTCGGGCGCGGATCGGGAAAACGGGCAGGCCGAGGTTTCGCAGGGTCGCGGCCCGCAAGGGGGTGATCACGAGCATACGTCCCGCAGCACCGCGTGGACACCGCTGCCCTTGGACTTGGCGAGCTGCACGCCCCAGACCGCGCACTCGGCGAGCCCGACTCGATCGGGGCAGGGCAGCAGCGCGATGGCGCGCATGTGCGTGTGCCCGCGATGAGTGTTTCAGCTGCCCGGAATCGGCATCGGCAGGCCCAGATGGCGCCACAGTCGCAGCGTCGGTTCGGCCTGGTTGAGGGTGTAGAAATGCAGGCCCGGCGCGCCGTTGTCGAGCAGGGTGCGGCACAGGCGCGTGACTACCTCCAGGCCGAAGTCCTGCAGCGCCTGCTTGTCGTCCTGATACTGCTCCAGGCGCAGACGGATCCAGCGCGGGATGTCGGCGCCGCAGGCGGCCGAGAAGCGCATGAGCTGCGCGTGGTTGGTAATCGGCATGATGCCCGGCACGACCGGAATCGTGATGCCGGCGCGCGCGCAGCGTTCCATGAAGTCAAAATACGCCTCGGCGGCGTAGAAGTATTGGGTGACGGCGCCGCTCGCGCCGGCATCGACTTTTCGCCGGAAGGCGTCGAAGTCGGCATCGGGATTCGCCGCCTGCGGATGCATCTCCGGATACGCCGCGACCTCGAGCGCAAAGTGGTCTCCGTGCGTCTGTCGGATGAAGGCTACGAGTTCGCTGGCATAGCGCAGCTCGCCGGGCGCCTCGCTCGACACCGCGGTCGCCGGCAGATCGCCGCGCAGCGCAACGATACGGGTGACCCCCGCGGCTTTGTAGCGATCGAGCAGGGCGCCGATCTTGGCCCGGGTCGAGCCGATGCAGGTCAGGTGCGGCGCGGTTTCGATGCCGGTCTGTTCGACCACCCGGATCAGGGTGTCGTAGGTGCCATTCTGGTCCGAGCCGCCGGCGCCGTAGGTGACACTGAAGAACGCCGGCTGCACCGCCGCCAGCGCCGAGGCCAGCGCCGGCAGCTTGTCCCAGCCAACGGGCGTGCGCGGCGGGAACAGCTCGAAGGAAAAATGGATCGACGATGCGTTCATGGCGCGCTGTGCGCAGGGGCCGCCTCGCGGCCCCCGGCAGGTGCTCAGTAGCGGTAGTGCTCGGGCTTGTACGGGCCGTCGATTGGCACGCCGAGATAGGCGGCCTGCTCCGGGGTCAGCCGGGTCAGCTTCACGCCGATCTGTGCCAGGTGCAGGCGCGCGACCTCTTCGTCGAGCTTCTTCGGCAGGCGATAGACGGTCTTCTCGTACCGATCCTTGTTCTGCCAGAGGTCCATCTGCGCCAGGACCTGGTTGCAGAAGCTGTTGCTCATCACGAAGCTGGGATGGCCGTGGGCGCAGCCCAGGTTCACCAGCCGGCCCTCGGCCAGCACGTAGATGCTGTGGCCGTCGGCGAAGGTGTAGCGGTCGAGCTGCGGTTTGATCCTCTCGCGCGTCACGTCGCTGGCGGCGTTGAGCCGATCCATCTGGATCTCGTTGTCGAAGTGGCCGATGTTGCACACCAGCGCGTTGTTCTTCATCGCCCGCATGTGTTCGAGCGTGATCACGTCCTTGTTGCCGGTCGTGGTGACGTAGATGTCCGCCACGCCGAGCGTGTCCTCCACGGTGGTCACCTGGAAGCCCTCCATCGCCGCTTGCAGGGCGTTGATCGGGTCGATCTCGGTGACGATCACGCGCGCGCCGAAGCCGCGCAGCGAATGCGCAGAGCCCTTGCCGACGTCGCCATAGCCGCACACCACCGCGACCTTGCCGGCGACCATCAGATCCGTGGCGCGCTTGATGCCGTCGGCCAGCGACTCGCGGCAGCCGTAGAGGTTGTCGAACTTGCTCTTGGTGACCGAGTCATTGACGTTGATCGCCGGCACCAGGAGCTTGCCGGCCTCCATCATCTGGTAGAGCCGGTGCACGCCCGTGGTCGTTTCCTCGGAGACGCCGCGCCATTCGGCCGCGACCTTCTTCCAGAAGCCCGGGCGTTCGGTCTTGGTGCGCTTGAGCAGGTTCTTGATGACCTGCTCCTCGTGGTTGGCCGACGGCGTGTCGATCCAGGTGTCGCCGTTTTCCATGTCCACGCCCTTGTGGATCAGCAGCGTGGCGTCACCGCCGTCGTCGACGACCAGCTCGGGGCCCTGCATGCCCGGGTGGGTCAGCATGTCGAGCGTACAGTCCCAGTACTCCTCTAGCGTCTCTCCCTTCCACGCGAACACCGGGATGCCGGCGGCGGCAATCGCGGCAGCGGCGTCGTCCTGGGTCGAGAAGATGTTGCACGACGCCCAGCGCACCGAGGCGCCCAGTGCCACCAGCGTCTCGATCAGCACCGCGGTCTCCTTGGTCATGTGCAGGCTGCCCGAAATGCGCACACCCTTGAGCGGCTGCAAGGGCGCGTACTTGGCGCGGATCGCCATCAGGCCGGGCATCTCTTCCTCGGCCATGCGGATGCGCTTGCGGCCGAACTCGGCCAGGCTGATGTCGCGGACCTTGTAGTCCGTGTGCGGCAGATTCTTGACGACGGCGTTCATGCGTTCATTCTCGGTATGCGGGCCAAACGTGGGCGCGGTTGCAGACAGGGCCGCCGAGCCTGGCCTGCGGCAGATGCGCAGGTCGCAACGCCCCTCGGCGGCGGAGGGGTGAGTATATCCGCTCATGCGGATGGAAGGATATAGATGCGGCGGCCAGCGTAAACGCAAAGGCCGCCCTACGGCGGCCTTCGCGTGGTCGTGGATGTCGGTTACTTCAGGGTCTTGGCATCGGCGGCCAGGGCCTCGGCCTTGTCGGTCTTCTCCCACGAGAACGCGGTAAAAGTCTCGCCGCTCTCCAGCGTGACCTCGTAGGGCTTGCGGCCGAAGTGGCCGTAGGCCGCCGTGGCCTGGTACATCGGGTGCACCAGATCGAGCATCTTGATGATGCCGTACGGACGCAGGTCGAAGTGTGCGCGCACCAGTTTTTCGAGCGCCGCGTCGGAAATCTTGCCGGTGCCGAAGGTGGTGACCATGATCGACGTCGGCTCGGCCACCCCGATCGCATAGCTCACCTGCACCTCGCAGCGCGCGGCGAGGCCGGCGGCGACGATGTTCTTGGCGACGTAGCGTGCGGCGTAAGCCGCCGAGCGGTCGACCTTGGACGGATCCTTGCCCGAGAAGGCGCCGCCGCCGTGACGCGCCCAGCCGCCGTAGGTGTCGACGATGATCTTGCGGCCGGTCAGACCGCAGTCGCCCACCGGGCCGCCGATGACGAAGTTACCGGTCGGGTTGATGTGGAACTTGGTGTTCTTGGAGATCAGCTTCGCCGGCAGCACCGGCTTGATGATCTCCTCGACAACCGCTTCGCGCAGCGTCTTGAGCTTGATGTCGGGATCGTGCTGGGTAGACAGCACGACGGCGTCGATGCCCACGGCCACGTCATCCTCGTAGCGCAGCGTCACCTGGGATTTCGCGTCCGGGCGCAGCCATGGCAGCTTCGGCTTCTTGCCCTTGCGCAACTTGGCCTGCTGCTCGACCAGGCGATGCGCGTAATAAATCGGTGCCGGCATCAGCTCCTTGGTCTCGTTGCAGGCGTAGCCGAACATCAGGCCCTGGTCGCCGGCGCCTTGCTCCTCGGGCTTGACGCGGTCCACGCCCATGGCGATGTCTGGCGACTGCTTGCCGATCAGGTTGAGCACGCCGCAAGTGGCGCCGTCGTAGCCGACGTCGGACGAGGTGTAGCCGATGTCACTGATGACCTTGCGCGCGAGCGCCTCCAGATCGACCCAAGCGCTGGTGGTGATCTCGCCGGCGATGATGGCCACGCCGGTCTTGACCATGGTCTCGCAGGCCACGCGCGCACGCTTGTCCTGCGCGAGGATGGCGTCGAGCACCGCGTCCGAAATCTGGTCGGCGAGCTTGTCCGGATGGCCCTCGGAAACGGACTCGGAAGTGAAGAGGAATTGGCTCACGGCGGAAACCCTCGGGTGATCGCGATGGAAGGGGAAGGGAACGCGACAGCGGGCGCTGCTGCGTGCATATCTGCCTATACGGATAGGCGGATAGTCTAGCAGCCCGCAAGCCGCGTCGGGGCCTACGCTAGACTCCACCCCGACCCTGTTTTCCGAGCGTTTCCGCCATGGCTCTGACGTCCTCCACGATGCTGCCGCTCGGCACGCCGGCGCCGGATTTTCGGCTGCCCGACACCGTCAGCGGCGAAATGCTCGACCTGCGCGCGCTGCGGGGTCGGCACGCCACGCTGGTGATGTTCATCTGCAACCATTGTCCCTACGTCAAACACGTGAATCCGGAACTCCTGCGCCTCGCGGCCGACTATCGGCCAGGCGGTGTCGGCATGATCGCGATCTCCAGCAACGATGCCGCGGCCTACCCCGAGGACGACCCGCAACAAATGCGCCAGGTCGCGGCACGACTCGGCTACCCCTTCCCCTATCTCTACGATGCCACCCAGGATGTCGCGCGCGCCTATCAAGCCGCCTGCACGCCGGACTTCTTCCTGTTCGATCGCGAGTTGAAGCTGGTGTATCGCGGCCGGCTGGACGACTCCACCCCCGGCAATGGGCGCCCGCTCACCGGCGCCGACCTGCGTGCCGCGCTCGACGCGGTGCTGGCCGGACGCACGCCGGACGCCGACCAGAAGCCCAGCATGGGGTGCAACATCAAATGGAAGGCGCACCGCCAATCCGGGTGACGCCGATCCCAACTCACGGTATCGTCACGGGACCCGGCGCGAGCATGATCACACGCCCTGGCGGGCCAGCTCGCAGCAAGGGTATCGCCTCCACCGGTTTTATGCGCGACGCCCCACGATCGGCGCGCCACGATGGCCGCGTGTCGCTCCAGGTTTCGACGTCAGTTACGGTGGCCGGGATTTCGCGCGTAGTGTCGTCGTTGCAATCCCGTTCATTCCGCCCCGGCGCGCAACCCCTTTTCTGCCCGCGAAGAGCGCTTGAGTTGGCATAGCGGTGGTAGGCCCAGCATCCGACTCGGATGCGAGTATGGCAAGTCGGCGGCGCGCATTGAGGCACTGCCGTCTGTCAGGGTGAACAGGCCGGCGAGTCGGTCACGGACAGCGCGGCCCAGCCCGCGAACGTCTAGGCTCAGCCCGGCACTGTGCAGATTTGCGCCAACGAGCCAGCGAAATGTCGCGCGGTCGTGCGGCGAGCTGGCACAGGAGGGGCAGTCGAAGCTCACGCCGTCCGCCGCGCGAGTGGCGCGTCCCATCCACCCACAGATGTTGCAACGCGCGTCGATGCTATCCAAGGCGTTTAATAGCGCAAGGCTGTCCGCGAACACCGGATGTGCCGCGACCGTGGCTTCATCGACCAACGCAACGATGCCTGGCTCCACGTGATCGGGAAGCACTGCGAGTTCCGGGATTCTACCGAGCGCGTGGCCGCGACTTTCGAGGAAGTAGCAGTACTCCATCAGAGTTTGCCTCTCTGGGCAATGCTCGCTGAAACCGCCTTCCCTTTCGAAGACACTGCGTCGCAACACATACAGTGCATCGTGAACGTGACAGAAAGCGCGGTCGGGATTTGCAAGTGCAAACTCAGGATTGCGAAAGCCATTGAACCAAGTTTGAGCGGCATAGCCGCGTCCATCCGGCCATGCGGACGAGCCGACGAGGTGCCCGGCGATCGCAACGTGCGAGTGATTCCGCATGTAGCGTAAGCAGGGACGTTCCCAACCATGTCGGATCACATAGCTACCTTTGCTGCAGACGTGAAACACGAATTCCGAGCGTGTCATCGCCAATGCGGCGTTCAATGCCTGAGCGTACGTGTGACGCTCCCCCAGGGTGATGATGCGCAGACGATCTTCGCCTCGGGCGAGCGTCTTGAGCCGGTCGAGAAACGCCGTGTCGCTGCCATTGTCGATAATGGTGAGCACCATTGGCGTAGTCGTACGTTCAAGCACGCTTCGGATCGCGAGATCGGTGCTTGCCCAGTCCGCTTGATCCTCGCGGTCTGATGTGATCATGAAGACGTCAATTGGCGGGTTTGCGCACACATCGAGTAGGGCATCGACGGCGTGGCGAGCGCCTAGGTTTGCGTTGAGCCGGTCTCTGGCCGACCACGCTATGGCGGCGAGTGAGTCCGGACTCATCCGTGTGATTCGATGCAGCTGCGCCGCCAGTGCGCCGGGATCGCCGGCTGGAGTGAGAAAGCCGGTGATTCCGTGGGAGACTAGATTGCGTGTCGCCGGTGTGATCGAAGTCAGGCACGGCACGCCGGTTGCGATGGCCTCCAAGAATGCTCGGGGGATATCGTCCGTCTCGCCGTTCTGTGACTCGATGCGCGGCAGACAAAACACGTCTGATTCGGCGAGCGCTTCCCGAAGCGCATCTAGCCCCTCCAATACGCCGCAGAGACGCACGTGGGATTCTAGCCGGAGCGTGCGAATTAGTTCGTGGTATCGGGTCTTCAATGGGCCTGCGCCATGGATGCGGACCTGCACGCTGCCGCGTTCCAGCCGTGCGGCGGCTTCGATCAGCATCTCCAGGCCCTCGCTCTCCACGAATCGGGCGACGGCCAAGATACGCAAGGGTGCGTCGGCGCCGCGGTCGCGCGCGATGATCTGCGTCGTTTGTAGCATGCCGGTGTCAACGGCCTGCGGCATGAGGATCATCTTGTCCAGGGGCACGCCGCGTTCACCAAGAAAGCGGCGTTGGTCATCGTCATGAACCATCACGCGGGAGCAAAGCGTGCACTGCGCCGCTTCCGCGATTCGAACCATTGTGAGATCACCAGGTGCGATCAGCTCGGGGGCAGGCGGTCGGAAAGTAAAGGCGACTCCGGCACTCTCCGCTGCAGTCCGGAGCATCGTCCACAGCGAGCTCTCAGAAGCAGAGCTTGCGTAGTTGGCGTGGATCCAGTTGCGCCGATGACTGACCAGAACTTTAGCGAGATCCTCTGCGTCGGATACACGCATGGATTCGAGGTCGGGCGAGCCTGGCCTGTCGGCGTCGACGACATGATAGACGCGCACATCGATGCCGCGCCGGCGCAGCTCCTGGAGCTCGTTAAGCGCATAAGTCTGTGGCGAGGCTGGCCAGTCCGCCAGCACGTAAGCCAGCCGCAGCGGCTCGGCGCCGGAACTCGGCACGCGATGTGCAAACTTTCGGCGCACCGCACGCTCGTTGTCATTCAGCGGTTCAGTGAGTGTGATGTTGTTGAGCGCGCGACCGATGCGGTAGTCGCACAGCACAAAGGGCACGAAAACCGGGATGTAGAGGCGCGTATAGCGCAGGATCAGATCCCAATCGACGAGCCGGCGTAATCGTTCGTCGAAGCCACCGAGCTGCGTGTATAGATCGCGATGGTGGACGAAGACGTTCAGGTCGATGAAGTTGCGGCGCAGTAACGCACCGTGCTCATACGGATGGCAACGGATGAACTCGAGCCCGCGCTCGCTGTCGCGAAGGTGTAGGCACGAGTAGGCAGTTCGCGCCTGGGGGTGGGCGGACAGCGCCGCAGCCATCATGAGCAGATAGTCCCGACGCCAAGTGTTGTCGGAATCCAAATACGCAATCCATGTTCCCTGCGCTACCGCCAGTCCGGCGTTGCGCGCCGCGCAGACGCCGCCGTGTGCAAGGCGCAGATAACGTAACCGCCCGGACGCGAGCGCGTCCGCATAGCGCTCGGCGACGAGCATCGGTGTGTTGTCGGTGCTGCCGTCGTCGCAGACAATCAGTTCCCAGTCCGTGTAGGACTGGGCCAGCACCGCGTCGATTGCATCGCCGATGGTGGCCGCTCGGTTCCATGTCGGCATGACGATGCTGAATCGGCCGATGCCCCGGCGGGCCAGATGTGCGCGTGCTTGCTCGATCCGTTCGGGGGTGAGCTGCATCTCAAGCGCCTGCGGCGAGCCTGGCGCCACGGTCGCCACGATTTGCCCCGAACCATTGGGCCGACTGGGCGCAGGTTTGCGGCCCTCGCGACAGCCGTGCGTTAGATAATGCACCAACGGATTGAGGCCGCGGGCGGCGACGTCAGGGTAGGTCGACAGATACCAGGCGCTGTCAAAGTCGGGACCGGGGCTGCGGCCTTCTGCGCCACCCGCCAGAATGAAATGCTCAAGGGGCGGGATACCTGATGCGGCCACATCGGGATTGTGGCGTAGATACCAATCGGGATCGAACCAGCGATTGGGGGCGCGACCTTCCTGTTGTCCAAACCGCAGAAAATGCACGAGCGGATTGACGCCAGCGCCAGACACGTCCGGGTATCGGCTGAGGTATTCCCGAGTCGAGAATAGGGGGCCGGGGTCGCGGCCTTCGATTGCGCCGTGTTCCAGATAGTGCAGCAACGGATCGACACCGCTGGCGGCTACATCCACGTACCTTCGCCGATACCAAGCGCTATCGAACAATGGGTTTGGCATTCGACCTTCCTTGGCCCCGCGCAGGAGCCAGTGCCAGATCGGTGAAACGCCATCGGCGGCCACATCGGGTGCGGTTTGTAGATACCACAACGGGTCGAACAGGCCCGATGCGAGGAGTCGGCGTGCTTGGCGCCAGAGGTATAGCCGTTCGCGAGTCGATAGCCTCCGTCCGAGTAACCGCGCTGGCGGTAGGGTCAGACGACCGAGGAGATTGGTTCTTTGCGAGAACAAACTGCGACGTTGACGAAGCAGTTCCAGTGTCCGCGTGCGGGCCGATGACACTAAGGCTACAGTCGCCGATCGTTCGATCTGGATTCGGTTTTCGAGCGCCGCGATTTCCGAGCGTTGCCGATCAATGGTTGCCTCCAGGCGAGCCTTCTTAGCTTGTTCGCTCAGTGTCTTGTGATGTTGCGCCTGGAGATCGCGACGCTGCCGCTCTATGCGACTGCGCCATTGAGCGTCAAGCTGCGCGAGCTCGGCGTCGTGACGCGTGCGTAGCCATAGCTGATGATCGCGTGCCTGCGCCGACAGGATCTGTGCGAGTGTCGAAGAATCTTCGACGCGGCGTACGAGGGGCGAATCGGCGTCCGGGGAGGGGGCGGCATCACCCGCGTCGAGCGCGAAGACATTTACATAAACCCCCTGGTGCCGAAGCCGACTGATCGTGTCCGAGACGTGCGGCGAGGACGGCGTGGCGATCAAGATGCTCAGTCGAGCCTCGCCAGCCGTCGCGGCGGCATCGTCAAGATGCTTACTGCGCACGGCGGAGTCCGGCGCGTCGGATGACTCTGTCAGTGTTAGGTGATTGAGGTCGGCGCGTAGGTAGTAGTCGCACAGGATGTGCGGAACCCGCTGCGGAGCGTGGCTGCGGGTGTAGCGCAAGACCAGATCCCAGTCCTCCTGTCTGCGCAGGGTTTCGTCGAACCCCCCCAATCGCTCGTACAGGCTACGGTGATGCGAAAAAACGTTGATGTCGATGTAGTTCTCGCGCAGCAGGCGCGGCCAGTCGAAGGGTAGCCAGCGCACGAAATCGCGGTGGCGGGCGCTGTCATGGACGTGTATGGCAGCGTAGGCGCAGCGACGGTGCGGGTGCGTGGCGTAGGCGGCCGCCATGCACATGAGGTAGTCGGGATGCCAGCGGTTGTCGGAATCGAGGTAGGCAATCCATGGGCCCTGTGCGATGCGCAACGCCTGGTTGCGCGCCGCGCTGACGCCGGCATGCAGATTCTCCAGCAGCCGGAGCCGGCCGGATGCGATCTCACCAGGATAGCGCTGACGCAACATCGGCAGCGTTCCGTCGGTGCTGCCGTCGTCGCTGACGATCAACTCCCAGTGCGGATACGACTGTGCGCGCACCGAATCGATGGCTTCGCAGATCAGCTCGCGGCGGTTCCAAGTGGGCATGACGACGCTGAACCGCTGGTTCCAGCCGGCCGTGTCGACTGTGGTGCGCGCCTGTTTGCTGACCTCGTCGGTCATCTCGAGCGCGGCCGATGCTCGACACCCTGGCGGCAATCGCGCACTGACCGTGTCGATGACGGGTGCCAGCGATGGTACCGGCGCGTCCAACAATGCAGAGCTCACCAGTTCCCAGGCGGCGTCGATCTCTTCGCGCAGGGCGTCCAAGCGTGCGGACGCATCGGGGTTATCGGGTTGTGCGTGCAAGTCAGTGAGCGCGGATAGGGCTTCCCGTGTCCATCGCTGAGTCGGTCGATCACTCTGGGGCGCGACGTGATGACGCAGTTCAGGGCGTAGAAAGCCATCAATCTGCTGCTCAATGGTCGGGCAGTCGATCGGCAGATCGAGCCCAATGATCTTCAGTGCCGGTATCAGACTGGTGCGCCAATCGCTGAGCAGCTCGTCGTAATGGACGAAAGCTCGGGGGAGGCCGCGGCTATCGCACTCGGCATCGAGGATATGCCGCAACCAGAGCAGCAGGCCAGTGCGCATCGCCATCCCGTTGCGTGCGGCGAGTGAGGCGGCGACCTCCCAGGGTTGCCTCAATGGGAGTATCGCGACAGCCCTTGCGCGAGCCTGTGCCAAGCCAGCGCGCCACAGCGGCAGCAGCCGGCAGAGACGGGGGTCCTTGAGTGCGAGTGGCGCATCCCCGACGTGCGCGGCGACGATCGCCGCGATCTCGTCGACGAATCCCTTGCGCGTCTCGGCGTCGAGATTAGAGAAATTCAGCGGCCGACAATCGTCCCATCGTGCGCCTAGAGCAGCGAGAATGCGGTCATTGAGCCGCTGGACATCGGTAGACTCCCAGAATCCGGTCTGATTGTCCGACTGCGCGGGAATCAGGTTGTTCGGCAGGCGCGCCCCCAGCAGATTGAGCGTACGTGTCAGGGCAGAGGTGCCGCTGCGGTGCATGCCCAAGACCAAGACGACCGGAGCGGGCTGCGCGGTCAACTGAGGCGGTGTGTCAAGCTGGGGCGTCGAAGTGCCGCATGAAGGGTCAATGGACATGATTGCTGGGGCGCTATCCCGGTGAGATCGATGCGGATATGGGCCGCCTACAAGGGAGAGGCGCCGACGCCGCCACGGAGATGACGGGACGGTCTGCGATCGATGGCCGATCCATGGTAGCAACTGCGATTCGTCGGGTGAACGCGCTGTCCAGATCAAGCGCGCCGGTCACCGCGGGGTGCGCTTCCTGCCTCAGATTGTGACCCAGCGCACGAAAATGTCCCGGAGCCACCTACTCGGGGGGTGGGGGCGCTCGAAGAACGCACTCGCCGCCCTTGCCCAACTGCAGGGACTCCGGCACAATCGCCGCTCGTGAACCGTTACTGCGAGCATTGGAATCGAGTGCCGAGTGGTGAGGGTTCATGCGCAGCTCGCGGAATCTCTGACGTGTTCAGGGGTTCGTGAAGTTGGGAGTGTTCTGGGGATCATCATCTGGTCAGACGGCTTAATCTAAGGTAATTCCTAAGCAAACCGGACCAAATCTGAGAGGATTTGGTCATGAAGCGATGTCCCGGATGTGCAGGTTGTCGGCACTATCGCCTGGGGGATGGACGTCTGAAGTGCCGCGCCTGCGG
>NZ_JBEPIJ010000017.1:0-52201 GCF_040327995.1 Sinimarinibacterium thermocellulolyticum
TCGAACAGCTCGCGTGCGCTCGCCGCAGCGCCGCCGCCGCCACCCCCGCCGCCCGGCGACGGTCCCGGCTCGCCGCCGCTGTATTCGCCCGCGCAGGCAGAAAGCAGCAGCGCCGACAGCAGGCCGCCGAGGCGGGCGTCCCTTGCATTCGCATGGCCTGCATTCATCGGCTGTCTCCTCGCGGCACGCGACCGCAGCACGCCTGTATATGACTTATGTCAATATACTCTTATCGTGACATTTGTCAAATTGTTTGACTGGCGCTATCCTCCCCGTCATGGACGACGCCCTGGACCCCCTCGCGATCGCGAAGCAACCCACGCAGCAGCGCGCGAAAGACCGCTTCGAACGCATTCTTCAGGAGGCCGAAAAACTGCTGATCGAAGCCGGCTTGTCCGGCTTCTCGATCCCGGCGATAGCCGAGCGGCTCGGCTACACCCGCGGCAGTGTCTACGCGTACTTCCCGACGCCGTATGCGATTCTCAACGAGTTGGTCAAACGCTATCTCGTCGAGCTCGAGACGGTGTTCTATTCGCGCGCCGAGGAGCTGCGCGCGCTCGGCTGGCGCGAGGGCATCGCCCGGGTCGTCGAGCATGCGGTCAAGTTCCACAACGCCAATCCGGCAGCGCGCTTGCTGATTCTCGGCGGCGCGGTGACCGACGACAGCTATCGTGCGCAGGAGCGCACCAACAAGCATCTGGGCGATCTAGGTCGCAGGGTATGGTCCTCCGGGCGTGCGCTGCCGAAAGGGCCACCGGACGTGACCACGCTGTGCGCCGATATCGGCACCGCGGTGTTCCGGCGATCGTTCTTCGAGCACGGTGAGATCACGCCCGCATACCGCGACGCGGCGATCACCGCGATGATCGGCTTTCTGGCGCCGTACCTCGACACGCAGGCCAGGAAGACCGCCGCACCGACGAAGAAGACCCCCAAGAAATCCAAGTGAGGAGAGCTTCGAGATGACGGCGCCAAGCGAGCGCACGCCGCTGGCGTGCATTTATGACTGGGAACGACGGTGTCCGGACACCGTGCACTTCACCCAGCCGGTCGGTGGCGGCAAGGTCGTCGAGTACACCTGGAAGCAGGCGGTGGACCAGGCGCGGCGCATCGCTGCGTATTTGCAGTCGCTGAACTTCCCGCCCAAGAGCCAGATCGCGATCCTCGGCAAGAACAGCGCGCACTGGATCATCGCCGACTGGGCGATCTGGATGGCCGGTCACGTCACCGTGCCGCTGTACCCGACGCTTGCCGCGGAGACCGTGCGCTACATCCTCGAACACAGCGAATCCAAGCTGCTGTTCGTCGGCAAGCTGGACGGCTGGGCGGCGATGAAGCCGGGCGTGCCCAAGCACCTGCCGGTGGTGACGCTGCCGCTGGCGCCGCCGACCGAAGGCGAGAAGTGGGACGACATCCTCGCACGCACGGCGCCGCTGCAAGGCAACCCCGATCGCGATCTCGACGAGATGGCGACCATCGTCTACACCTCGGGCAGCACCGGCCAGCCCAAGGGCGTGATGCAGAGCTTCCGCTCGTTCTACGTCTGCGGCACCAAGATGGTCGACATCATGCCGTCGTGCCCCGATGACCGCATGATTTCCTATCTGCCGCTCGCGCACGTCGCCGAGCGCATCGTCGTCGAGACGCAGTCGACCTACCACGGCTTCCACGTGTTCTTCGCCGAGTCGCTGGAGACCTTCCTCGATGACCTCAAGCGTGCGCGGCCGACGATCTTCTTCTCGGTGCCGCGGCTGTGGACCAAGTTTCAGCTCGGCGTAGAAGCCAAGCTGCCGAAGAAGAAACAAGAGATCCTGTTCCGCATCCCCATCCTCGGGCGCAGGGTCAAGCGCAAGATTCTCGAAGGCCTGGGCCTGGATCACGTGCGCATTGGTCTCACCGGCGCGGCGCCGCTGCCGCCGCCAACCATCGCCTGGTACCGCAGCCTCGGCCTCGAATTGCTCGAAGCCTACGGCATGACCGAGAACATGGCCTATTCGCACTTCTCCCGGCCCAACGCGGCGCGCATCGGTTACGTCGGCCAGGCCAATGTCGGCGTCGAATGCCGCATCGACCCGGAAACGCGCGAGGTGCTGGTCAAGAGTCCTGGACAAATGATGGGCTACTTCAAGGAACCGCAGAAGACCGCCGAGTGCTACACCGCAGACGGCTTCTTTAAGACCGGCGACATGGGCGAGATCGACAACGAAGGCCGCCTGCGCATCACCGGCCGCGTCAAGGAGCTGTTCAAGACCTCCAAGGGGAAGTACGTCGCGCCAGTGCCGATCGAGAACAAGCTCGGTGCGCATCCCAAGATCGAGGCGGTCTGCGTCGGCGGCGCCAATCAGCCGGCGACTTTCGCGCTGATGCTGCTCGCCGAGGATGCGCGCAAGGCCGCCGCCAATGACGCCGATTACCGCGCGTCACTCGAGGGCGAGCTCAAGGCCCTGATCGACGAGGTGAACGCCGGCCTCGACCCGCACGAGCAGCTCGCCTTCGCCGTGGTCGTGAAGGAGCCGTGGACCATCGACAACGGCGCGCTGACGCCGACGATGAAGATCCGCCGCAACGTCATCGAGGAACGCACCGCGCCCAAGATCGACGGCTGGTTCGCCGCGCGCAAGGCGGTGATCTGGGAGTGAGCGCGGATGCTGGGCGAGTGCCGGGGTGATCTGCTGCGCCTCGCCGTGACCGAGCGCACCGGCAGGATCAGCTCGACGAGTCCAGCGGCAGCACCGTCGACACCGGAAACCTCATCGAAAAGCGCGGCACCGCGACCGACAGCGGCGAGGTCACGCCCGACAGATCGGGAAACAGGGCCGGATTCGAGCGCGCTTGAATCAGCCGCGCGGGCTTGATCCAGCCGGTCGCCGATGGCGTGTAGATGAACGCGCGGCCGTCGCGGTGCTGGCCGAGCGTGCGCCAGGCGCGCGGCACCAGCGCCGTCGCGAACGGCAGCGGCAGCGGCCAACTGCGGTAGCGCAACTCGGCGATCAGCGCGCCGTTCTGGCGCACCGTCACGTGGTCCACACCGCCGTTGCCATAGCGCACGTCGAACTGCGCGAGGTCTTTGGGGATGCCCCAGTTGCGCTGACCGTTGACGACGCTGTCCATCGACGAGACGAAGATGCGGCTGATCGACAGGTGGCGCTGGCCGTCTTCGAACGGGAAGCTGCCCGGAATGAACAGCAGCTCGTGATACGGCCCCACGTCCGAGTCGGCGTAGTCGACGAACATCATCCACGCCGTGCGCGAGCGCGAGCGCTTGCCGGCGAGGCTCGGCGGCACGAAGGCATCCTGTGCCGTGCTGCCTTCGGCAAAGCGCAGCAGACTGATGTAGCCGCGTCCGTGCAGGCGCCACGGTGCGGGGGCGTCGGTGTACGCGCTCATGCGACCTTCTCCGCAGGGAGCCGCCGCGCGACCCCGCGATAGTGTTCGAGCACCGGCTGCTTGAGGCGTCGCGAGAACTCCATCATCGATCCGACCCAGTTGTTGGTGTTGCGACCATCCGCGGTCTTGTACCAGCTCTGACAATTGCCACTGTAGGTGGTGCCGGCGCTGCGTCGCTGCATCTCGGCGGCGTAGGCGGCCTGCGCCTCGGCGCGCAGGTCCAGATAGTCCCAGCCGTGCGCCTCGCGCGCCTCGATCAGGCGCGCGATGTAGCGCTGCTGGCGTTCGAGCATGTAGATGATCGAGCCCGAGCCGACATTGGTGTTCGGGCCGTAGAGCATGTAGAAGTTCGGAAAACCCGAGACCGCCATGCCGTAGTAGGCCTCGGCGCCCTTGGCCCAGGTCTGGTGCAGATCCTTGCCGCCGAGCCCGCGCACGCGCATCGGCGTCAGGAACTGCGTGGCCTTGAAGCCGGTGCCGTAGATGATGGCATCGACCTCGCGCAGCCGGCCATCGGCCGTGCGCACACCGGTTTCAACGATCTCGACGATCGCATCGTCGACGACCTCGACGTTGGGTCGCGTCAGCGCCGGCAACCAGGCATTGGAGAGCAGGATGCGCTTGCAACCGATCGGAAAATCCGGCCGCAGTTTCTTGCGCAGCACCGGATCGCGCACCTGCCACCAGGCCTGCAGCTTGGAGATCGAGGTCACCAGGTAGGCGAGCAGCCTGTTGCCGTTGTAGGCCGCGGCGAGCAGCTCGCAGATGATGAAGATGCGCAAGCGATCGAGATCGTGGATCAGCGGGAAGGTGTCGAGCAGCCAGCGCTCGAAGCGCGAGAACTGCTTTTCGACCTTGGGGAAGGTCCAGCCGGGCGAGCGCTGGAACAGGTGCAGCCTGCCGACCTTGGGCGCGATCTCCGGCACGAACTGCACCGCGCTCGCGCCAGTGCCGATCACGGCCACGCGCTTGCCGTTCAGATCGAAGTCGTGATCCCATGCCGACGAGTGGAAACTCTTGCCGGCGAAACGCTCGCGACCGGCAATGTTCGGGTACGCCGGCTGATGGAGCTGGCCGACGGCGCTGACCACAGTCTGGGCCTGCACCGTCTCGCCATTGGCGAAGCGCAGCGTCCACAGCGCGCGCGCCTCATCGAAGGCCATCTCGATGGCCTGCATGCCGTAGCGGATGTGGCGTTCTAGGTCGTACTTCTTCGCGACGTGGTGCTGATAGGCGTGGATCTCGCTCTGCTTGGCGTAGCGCCAGGCCCAGGGATAGTGGGGCTCGAAGGAGAACGAGTAGAAATGCGAGGGCACGTCGCAGCCGCAACCCGGATAGGTGTTCTCGCGCCAGGTGCCGCCGAGATCGCGCGCTTTTTCGAAGATCGCGAAGTGCTCGATGCCGGACTGCTTGAGCGAATACGCCATGCCCAGGCCGCCGAAGCCGCTGCCGATGATCGCGACCTTCAGGGGTGTGCCGTTGCCGCCGTCGGCCATGGTTTCTCCTCCATCTGCGCGGGACGTTTGCCGATGCAGCATCTTGTCAGTTCGATCGTCCCGACGGGATGACGGCGCTGGCCAATCGATTGATAATTTCGGCCATGGCCAGCACCGCCGTCCGCCGCACCGTGGTCAGCGCGCAGTTGCTGGTGCAGCTCGCGTCCGAACATGGCCTTGCGCCCGCGGATGCGCTGCGCGGCACCGGCATCACCGCGACCATGCTGACCGATCCTGCCGCCGAGATCGGCGCGGCGCAGGAACTGCAGCTCGTGCGCAACCTGGTCGCGCGGCTCGGCCAGGTGTCGGGCCTGGGCCTTACCGCCGGCCTGCGCTATCACCTGTCGGCCTATGGCATCTGGGGCTTCGCGCTGCTGAGCAGCCCGAACTTCCGCGCGGTGGCCGATGTGGTGTCGCGCTTTCTCGACCTGTCCTATGCCTTCGTGCGCTTTCGCCGGGGCGAAGAGAATGGCGCGTTCTGGGTGCACATGGACGACGATGAGATTCCGGACGACGTGCGCCAATTCCTGCTGGAACGCGACTTTGCGGCCTGCTGCAACGTGCTGCGCGAGCTGCGCCCCGCGGGACTGCCGATCCGCGAGCTGCGCTTTCGGCATCCGGCGCCGGCCCATGCGTCGCGCTACGCCCAGATCGCCGGCGTCGATCCCATCTTCGATGCCGACCGCAACGCCGCGCGCTTCGATCTCGCCGATGTCGATGCGCCGCTGCCGCAGGCCAATCCGCTGCTGGCGCGCATGTGCCTGGAGCAATGCCGGCAATTGCTCGCACGCCGCCAGGCGCGCGCCGGTCTCGCCGGCCAGGTGCGCGAGCGCCTGCTGCAGATGCCGGGCGCGCTGCCGGACGCCGCCGCCGTCGCCCGCGATCTGCGCATCTCCGAGCGCAGCCTGCGGCGCCACCTGCGCGCCGAGGGCACGAGTCTGCGCGCGCTCACCGACGAGGTACGGCAGACGCTGGCCGAGGAGCTACTCACCACCGCGAAACTCAAGCTCGATGAAGTCGCCGAACGCCTCGGCTACGCCGAACCGGCGAGCCTGATCCACGCCTTCAAGCGCTGGAAAGGCGTGACCCCCAGCGCGTACCGGGCGCAGCGACGCGCATCGATGTAGCCGCCTGTTGCGGACTACAGCGTCTTCAGATATTCCAGGATCGCGCGGCGCTCGGCGTCGGTGAGCACCGCGGTGAAGGCGTGACCCTGGTTGCCCTGGCTGTGCTCGTTGGTGTTGTAGATCTTGCGCGCCTCGATCTGCGCATTGCTCATGCCGAGCATGTCCACGCGCGGCAGGTTCCAGGCCAGCGCGATTTCGGTATACAGCGCGGTCAGCAGCCGCTCGGGCAGCGGCGGCGCGTCGCCATCGAGTGGGTCGCAGTCGATGAACGGCAGCGTGCCGATCTGGCCGCACTGCAGTTCCTCGTAGTGCCAGCCGAGCCGCTCGAAATCGTAGGCGCGCGCCAGATCGGTGTCGTAGCCCATCACCACCTGGCCGTCCTGATCGGGCCGCGCGGGCGCCGACACACGACGCCAGATCCGCGGCCGGTCGACCGCGGGATCGAGCACTCCCATCAGCTTGGGCACCGAGCCGTTGTGGAAGTACGGCGCGGCGGCCCAGACCCCCCACAGCGGCGGGGCGAGCAGGATCGGCGTGGTGTCGCCCTCGGTACCGGCGAGGCCGAGGCCGCAGTAGACGAAGGCGTTGCGCTCGATGGCGTCTTGTTGAGCTGCTGCGGATCGCCGTTGCTGAACAGGATGAAGCCGAGCTGGAAGAAGTCGATCGCGCCGGTGCCGCGGTTGGTGGCGACGGTCAGTCCGGCCACCGGTCCGAAGTCGGTCAGCGCCGCGCTGTTGCGCGGATCGAGCAGCGCGGTCTTGGCGAAGTCGTAGAAGGCGACGGTGAAATCACCGATCGCGCCGGCGCCGCCAGGCTGAGGCCCCAATCCCGGGCCATCGGCAGGAGTACCGAGCTGACCGCTGTGGCATAGCACGCAGACCTTGATGCCGATCTTCGCACTCCAGCGACCGTCGGCACCGCGCACCTGGGTGAAGGCCATGGGCAGCTGGCCGGAGCCGCCGTCGGTCTCGTTCGGGTCCTCGCCGGGCAGCGGATACGGGTTGCGGCCGAGACTCCGAGCAGAGCCGTAACGTTCGGCCACGAGCTCATCGAAGTTGTCCGGGCGCGCCGACAGTCCCCAGACGCGCCAGAGCTGGTTATAGCTCTGCGCGGGCAGCAGCATACCGGGGTTCTCGGCGCCGCCGGCGAAGGCGGTGGTGCTGCCGACCTCGCCATTGCCCAGACCCACCAGCGCACCGAGTGCAGCCTGAGCGCGCAGTTCGCCGCAGGTGCGCGGCTTGGGCACACCGTTGTCGCAGTCACGCCAGTAGGCGTTGAAGGCCACGGCCTTGCCTCGATTGACGCCGGGCACGACCAGGGTGCGCGGATCGCGTGGCAGCGGCGTATCGTCGGCGCGCCCGGCGCAGAAATTCGACCAGACGCTGCCACCGCGCGGCCCACCCAGCAGCGGCATATCCGCCGGCTGCGGGCTGGGCGGCGGCGCGCCGCCGGCGTGTTCGGTGACTTCGCCGGCGCAAGCCGCGACGAGCGCGAGCATGGCCGCACCCCCCCATGATGCGCATCATCGGCGTCATCCTCCAATCGACGGCGGGTTGCCGCATAATCCGAATCCAGACTCGGAAATACTCGGAATGCGACTGCACGCCGATGCCCGTTGCCAGCGATCGCCAAACGCCTGAGCTGCTGCCCAAAAAACAACCCCGCCAGGCCCGCGCGCAAGCCACCTTCGACGCCATCGTCGAAGCCGCGGCTCGGCTTCTCGCCGCCGAAGGCTACGCGGCCGTGTCGACCAATCGGGTCGCCGAAGTCGCCGGCGTCAGCATCGGCTCGCTGTACGAGTACTTTCCGAACAAGCAGTCGATCGTCGCCACCGCGCTGGCACGGGCCATGAGCGAGATCACCGCCGAGGTCTCGGGCAGCATGCGCACGGCGCTCACGCTGCCCGACCAGCCGCGCGGCGGTATCGACTACTGGATGCGGGCGATGACCGAGGCGCTGGAACAACGTGGGCCGCTGCTGCGCGTGGCGCTGCGCGAGGTGCCGTTCCTGTGGGAGATCCCGCAGGTGCGCGACCTCTCCGATACGCTGCATCAGATCGCGCGCGAGGGCGGCCACAAGAGCCAGCGCGTGATCCATTTCGACGACCGCGAAGCCAGCACCTACCTGCTCATGACCATGGTCTGGTCGGCGATCCTGCAGAGCGTGCTGTATCGCCCCTCGCACCTGTCGCGCGAGCGGCTCACCCAGACCCTGGTCGAGATGGTGCTCAAGCTGCTGTGAGGCGTCGGCCCGAGCCGCTGCGTTGGCAGACGGCCGTCTCACTCCTCGTCGGACTCAAATGAGAACTGGACGCATTCGTTTTCTGTGAGCTATATTTCGCGCGCCGCCCAGCCCACGCCAGGCCGATCCTTATCTTTACAAGGAGCGTTCCATGCGTTGCGGGCTCGTGCTGGCCGGCGTGCTGTATCTGGGGATGACACCGGCGCTGCGCGCGGACGAGGCGCCTGTGGAACCAGACGATCTTCCGACCATCGCACTGCCCGCGCCGCCGGCCGAGGCGGCGGACGCGCCAGCGCCGGCAGCGCCCGATCCGTCGGTTGTCGAGCTGCCGCCGCAGGTCGTCGTCGGCACCCGCGATCCGCGCGAGATCGACGAGTTGACCTCCTCGGTCTCGGTAATCGGCGCGCGTCAGATCGAGTACAGCGGGGCATCCAGCGTCGGCGAGCTACTGGCCGAGCTGCCCGGCGTCGCGGTCGAAGGCGGACCGCGGCCCGAGGGCGCCTTCGTCAACGTGCGCGGGCTGTCGGGCCCGCGCGTGCTGCTGGTCGTCGACGGTGCGCGCCAGAACTTCCTCGGCGGTCATCGTTCCAGCCTGCTGGTCGATCCCGAGATGCTCAAACAGGTCGAGATGCTGCGTGGCCCGGCCTCGGCGTTGTGGGGCTCGGATGCGCTCGGCGGCGTCGTCGTGTTCACCACCAAGGACGCGCGCGACTTCCTCGCGCAGGACGAGCGCGCCGGCGGTCGCGTACGTGCCGGCTTCGGCAGCGTCAGCGACGAGCGCATGGGCAGCGGCGTCGGCGCGCTGCGCCTCGGCGAGCTCGATTTCGTCGCCAGTGCGGTACGCCGCGAATCGAGCGACTACGAGCGCGGCGACGGCGAGGTGGAACCACACACCGGGCTGGCGGTGGACAGCCACCTCGCCAAACTGTCATGGCTGCCGCCGACCCGCCCGCATCGGCTGAGCATCGTCCATCAGGGCTATGCCCAGTCCGGGCGCTCGCCGAGCAATCCGGCGACCCGCATCAGCGACACCAACCCGCTGGTCGACCGCCGCAACGACGTCGGCTATACCGTGGCCCGCTACGGCTTCGGTGAGGGCACCGGCTGGCTGCGTCATGCGCAACTCGACGTGTACCGCGACGCGCTGGACATCCGCGAAGACCGCGTCGATGAACCGCGCGCCGACCGCAGCGAGTTCCGCACCGACGGCGCCAACGGCCACGTCACCGTAGTGCTCGAGGGTGACCGCCTCGCCGACTTGCTGCTGAGCTTGGGCGTCGATGGTTTCCGTGATCGCTCGCGCGCAACGCGCGATGGCGCGCCGCGACCGCAGTTTCCCGATGCGCAGCGCCGGCTCGCCGGCACATTCGCGCAAGCCGAGCTCCGGTTCGAGGCGTTCTCGCTGGTATCCGGCATCCGCTACGACCGCTATCGCTCGACGACCAACCAGACCGACGATGCCGCGGTCGTGGAATCCGCGGTGTCCCCCAAATTCGGGCTGGTCTGGCGGCTGACCGACGGTCTACACCTGCGCGCCGCCTACAACGGCGCGTTCCGCGCCCCTGGCCTGATCGAGATCTTCGCGTCCGGGCAGCACTTCCTCGGCAACGACTTCGTGCCCAATCCCGAGCTGCGGCCGGAGAAGGCCCGCAACGTCGAGCTCGGCTGGAGCCTCGACCTGCCGGGTTTCGCCGCCGGTCAGCAGGCTCTGCTCAGCGGCTCGCTGTACCGCAACCGCATCCGCGACTTCATCGAGCTGGCCGTCACCGTCGAATCCGAATTCCCGGCGGCGCGCTGCATCAGCCCGATGCCACCGGTCGGCTGCGTCAATCGCGGCGACGACGGCCGGATCGATCCGCTGCTGCCCCCGGTCTTCGTCGGCGGCAGTACGACGAGCAAGAACCTGGACGCAGCGACGATCTACGGCGGCGAACTCGAAACCGCCTACCGCGTCGGACCGCTGCAGCTCGGCGCCAGCTACAGCCATACGCGCGGCCGCGACGAGGGCAGCGGCCAGCCGCTGTCGAACATCCCCGCCGATCGCCTGCGCGTGAACCTGGACTGGCGTACCGATCTGGCCGGGAGCCTGCGCACCACACTCGCCTTCACACGGCACTTCGGCCAGCAACGCGTGCCGGTCGTCGCGGACGAGAACGGCGAGCCGCAGGCGCTCGTTCCGGCCACACCGGCCTATGGCGTCTGGGATCTCGGCTGGTCCTGGGAACCCTTCGGCAGCGGCCGGCGCTTTGGCCTGGTCGCGCCGCGGCTGGTGCTCGGCATCGATAACCTCACCGACACGAGCTATCGCGACCATCTCAACGTCCTGCCAAGCCCTGGGCGCAACCTGCGCGCCAGCCTGTCCTTCGGCTTTTGACACCGATCCACCCGCGAGCCCGTCATGCGCAGAACGTTCGCCACGAAAGCCCTCATCGACTCCGTGTTGCTGTTGTCCGCCGGCCTGATCGCCGGCTGCACCCATCTGGGCTCCGCCGGCGCCGAAGCCGGCGGCCCGGCGGCAGCGACGTCCGGCACGCGCGCCGCGGTGAGGCCGATCGACGATCCGCACCGCACACGCGCGATCGCCGCCGAGCCGACGCCCTTGGCGCGCGACCGCGCCGCGATCCTGGCCATGCAGGGCGAATACCAGGTGAGCTACACCTTCAAGGAGACGGCGGCGCTGAAAAGCGGCTACACGCCTCGCCGGCAAAAAACCGACGGCGCCTGGGAGGTCGTCATCCTCGTCGAAGACTCGCCGCGGCACATCGTGCTGCAGCATTTGTTGGTCAGCAGCGACGGCACGCAGGTGATCAAGCACTGGCGGCAAGACTGGCACTACGAGGCGACGTCGCGCTGGGAGTTCACCGAGGACCAGACTTGGCGCCTGCACCCGTTACCGGAGGAACGCATCGCGGGCCACTGGACGCAGTGCGTCTATGAGGTTTCGGACGCACCGCGCTACTGCGGGACCGGACGCTGGAACCATCGATACGGCGTTTCCACCTGGACCTCGGACCGTAGCTGGCGGCCGCTGCCGCGCCGCGAGTACACACAGCGCTCCGACTACAACGCACTGAACGCCGAAAACCGGCACACGATCACGCCGAGCGGCTGGACCCACGAACAGGACAACACCAAGACGGTGCGCGACGGCAGCCGCACCCGGGAAACGCTAGTGCGTGAGTTCGGCTTCAACGATTACCGGCTGATCGAAGGCTTCGACTTCTCGCCGGCTTACGACTACTGGGCACGCACCAAGGCGTACTGGGCCAACGTGCGCGCCGAATGGACACGGCGCCTCGCCGCGGACGGCGGCATCCGCCTGCGGACCGCGGTCGACGGCATGCCGATCATCACGGCGTTCTTCGAGCAGGCCGAGCGCGTGCGCGCCGGCGGCACCGTGGCCGATGCGCAGATCCGCGCGGTCTTCGAGCGCTGGACCGCGGCGCCGGGCACTGCACTGGCCGCCAGCGCGCCTGCGCACGCGCGCGGCGAGTGAAGCCGCGCAAACGCCGCGGCGGCGCACGTTTGGCTTCGGCGCGGCCGCACCAGCGTTCAGCGCTTGATCTTGTAGCCGCTGCGGAACATCCAAACGATGGTGGAAAGGCACAGCACGAGGAACACGCCGATCATGGCAAGGCTCGTGCCGACGCCGACGTCCGCTGCGCCGAAGAAGCTCCAGCGGAAGCCGCTGATCAGATAGACGACCGGATTGAACAGCGCGATCTCGCGCCAGATGCCCGGCAGCATCTCGATCGAGTAGAAGCTGCCGCCGAGAAAGGCCAGCGGCGTGACGATCATCAGCGGCACGATCTGCAGCTTCTCCCAGCTCTCGGCCCAGATGCCGATGATGAAACCGAACAGGCTGAAGCTGACCGCGGTCAGCACGAGGAAGGCCAGCATCCACAGCGGGTGCTCGATGCCATAGGGCACGAACACGCGCGCGGTCGCCAGAATCAGAAAGCCGAGCAGCACCGACTTGGTCGCCGCCGCGCCGACGTAGCCGATGACGATCTCGGCGGTCGACACCGGCGCCGACAACACCTCGTAGATCGTGCCGGACCACTTGGGCATGAAGATGCCGAAGGCGGCGTTGGAAATGCTCTCGGTCAAGAGCGTGAGCATCACCAGCCCCGGAATGATGAAGGCGCCATAGGGCACGCCGCCGATCTCGCCCATGCGCGCGCCGATCGCCGCGCCGAAGACGATGAAGTACAGCGAGGTCGAGATCACCGGCGAGGCGATGCTCGACAGCAGCGTGCGGAACCAGCGCGCCATCTCGAAGCGGTAGATCGCACGGACGCCGTGGATGTTGAAGTGCATGGCAGACGCGGTCATCAGCAACGGCTCCTGACCAGGTTGACGAAAATCTCCTCCAGCGAGGATTCGCTCGAGCGCAGGCTCTTGAAGTCGATCCCCAGCTCGTTGAGCCGGCGCAGCAGCGCGCCGATGCCGGTCTGCTCGGTGGCCGTATCGAAGGTGTAGACCAGCGCGTGGCCGTTATCGGCCAGCTCCAGCGTGTAGCCTTCCAGCCCCGGCGGCAGCTCGTTCAGCGGCTGCTGCAGGTGCAGGGTGAGCTGCTTCTTGCCGAGCTTGGCCATCAGCGCCGCCTTGTCCTCGACCAGAATCAGCTCGCCCTTGTGGATGACGCCGATGCGATCGGCCATCTCCTCGGCTTCCGCGATGTAGTGCGTCGTCAGGATGATGGTCACGCCGTCGTCGCGCAGACGGCGCACCAAAGCCCACATGTCGCGCCGCAACTCGACATCGACGCCGGCGGTCGGCTCGTCGAGGAATAGGATCTTGGGCTCGTGCGACAGCGCCTTGGCGATCATCACGCGCCGCTTCATGCCGCCGGAAAGCGCCAGGATCTTCTCGTGCCGCTTGTCCCACAGCGAAAGCTCGCGCAGCACCTTTTCGATGTAGGCATCGTCGCGCGGCTTGCCGAACAGCCCTCGCGAGAAGCTCACGGTGGCCCAGACGCTCTCGAAGGCATCGGTGAGCAGCTCCTGCGGCACCAGGCCGATTCGCTCGCGCGCGGCACGGAACTCGCGGACGATGTCGTGCCCGTCGGCGAGCACGCACCCGCTGCTGGCCTTGACGATGCCGCAGACGATGCTGATCAAGGTCGTCTTGCCGGCACCGTTGGGACCGAGCAGCGCGAAGATCTCGCCGCGGCGGATGTCGAGATTGACGTTCTTGAGCGCCTCGAAGCCGGACGCATAGGTCTTGCCGAGGTTCTGGATCGAAAGGATGTTCGACACGCAAGCTCCGGTGTGGGCCGGTCGATCGAAGAAGAGGCCGGGCCGTTTCGACGGAACGCAGCGGCGGCGATTGTACGCAGGGCGCGCCGCTGAAGGTCATGGTCGCACTCGGAGGGCGTGGTCAGACGGATGAGGCGGCACCCGTTCGGCGCGGGCTGGACGGCGGCCGCCGTCCGACCTGCGGCGAGCAGGGCGGTGCCGGCCGATGACCGTATGCCACGGCCGGAAAAACGGACGACACGGCAGCCCGGTCCCCGGGCATGGTGGATGGACCGGTTTCAGTGTGACCGAGACATCGACCAAAATGATTGCTGAACTTCTCGCCGGAGCCCGCCCGGGCGTGGTGTTGCTGCTCGGCACGGGCGGACTCGTTGCCCTGGGCATCGGCCTGATCGCGCTCGCGGCGCAGCGCTCGCGGCTTCGCGTACGCCGCGAAGCGCGCCAGCGGCAGCGGGCGCTCGAAGAACGCGCACGCATGCTCGCGCTTTATGACGGGCCTACGATGATGCGCAACCGCGCGTCGTTCCAGCAGGAGATCGTCGGCCTGATCCAGCGCTGCGAGCGCAGCGGCCAGCAGTTCGACCTGTTCTACGGCAACCTGCGTTTCCCCGGCCTGCACGACGAGGCGGCACTGCACGAAGCGATGCGCCTTCTCGCTCAGCGGCTGCAGCCGCTGACGCGCTCGGCCGATCTGCTCGCGCGCTACGGCAAGACCGAGTTCGCGCTGCTACGCCCGCGCCTGCACCAGGCCGATGTACCGCGCGCGCTGCGCGAGCAATTGCTCGCCGCGTGTACGCTGCCGCTGCAGGTCGGCGACGAGGTGGTGCATGCGCAGGCGCACGTGGGCACGGCGAGTTTCCCTCGCGACGGCCGCCACTCGCGGCTGTTGCTGCAGGCCGCCGCGCGCAGCGACTCCACCGCCGCGCCGCTTATCGCTGAGGAGGGTATGGCCGACGAGCAGGCGGCCTGAGCGCTTCGGAACGGCTACAGGCTTTCAGGGTGCCGACTGCACGCTGCCGCGCACGCGCATCTGTGCGTCGACCACAAGGTGCGGCAGACCCAGCGCGGCCAGCCACGCCGGTCCTTGTTCGTCGCCGAGCAGCATCGCGCAGGTCGCCGCGGTGCCGGCGATCAGGCACTGATCGGCGAGCACGCTGACCGCCGCCAGTCCCTGCACCGGCCAGCCGCTGCGCGGATCGAGGATGTGGCTGTAGCGGCGGCCGTCGTGGACGAAACCACGCTCGTAGTCGCCGCTCGATGCGATGGCCCCGTGGCGCAGCGGCACGGTGGCGATCGCACCGGCTGCGCGTGGATGCCGCACGCCGACCTGCCAGGCGCTGCCGTCTTGGTGCGGCCCCAGCACGCAGATGTCGCCGGCCAGATCGACCAGTCCGTGGCGCACGCCGGCGGCGCGCAGCAACGCGGCGATGCGATCCGCCGCGTACTCTTTGCCGAAGCCGCCGAAGTCGATCTGCATGCCGGCGCGCGGCAGGCGGATGTGCGGGCGCTGCCACTCGACCTGGTCCCAGCCGATCAACGGCAGCAGCGCGTCGATCTCGGCCTGGGTCGGCACGCGCTCTGTCTTGAAATTCCAGACCCGGCGCAGCACGCCGGAGGTGATGTCGAACAGTCCGCCGCTCTGCGCGTGGGCGGTCGCTGCGTAGTCGAGCAGCGCCGCCGTCTCCTCGTCGACTTCGACCGCCGCCATGCCGGCCGCGGCGTTGATGCGCGAGACGATACTGTCGTCGCGGTAGCGCGAATACTTGGCCTCGATGCGTCGTGCCTCGGCCTCGCCGGCGCGCAGCGCGGCGTCGTCGCCAGCGTAGGCGTAGAGCGTGCAGGGACCGCCCAACGCCTTGAAGCGGTGTACGCGCAGCACCGCCACGGGCGAGTCAGAACCGCGTGCCGAGCCTGAAGTTGAAGATCAGGTACTCGACCAGACCCGGGCTTTCGACCGCGACCGAGGATACGGCGTAGTCGGCGCTGGCTTCGTACCACTCGCCGCCGATGCCGATCTCCCAGTCGCCCGGCAGTGCCCGGCGCAGATCCAGGCGCGCGGTGAGCGCGCCGTAGGGCGAGAGGCGGTAGTCGCTGGAGGCGAGCCCGTCGCTGCGCGGCGTCTGAAAGTATGGGGCGTAGAACTCGGCCTGGGACTGGCTGTACCAGCGCAGGCCGGGCACCACGCGCCAGTGCTCGCCGAGCGCCTGATGCCAGGAAAGTTCGACCGTGTGCGCCTCGATCTGCCAGTCATCGCGGTAGTAGCGGTAGTCTGCGTGCAACGCGGCACCGACCCCGGCCAGGTAGCGGCGCAGGCGCGCGCTGGCGGTGAACTGTTGGCGCTCCTCGGGCCGGCTGTCGGCGATCAGCGTCGGCCCTTGAACGACGTAGACGCGCTTGTAGGGATCGCTCAGGAAACCGTCGTGCAGGCCGTAGCTGACGGCGGTCTGCAACACGGTGCGTGCATCGAGCACCCAGGAGACGCCGAGAAAGGCGTTGAGGCTGTCCTTGTCGGCCGCCTCTATGACGTCGAGGCTACGCGCGCCGCGGACGGGGTCGATCTTGTCGTAGGAATAACCGACACCGCCACTGAGGCTGTGCGCACTGCCCAGCGGGCGGTACTCGAACTCGATGCCGCCGCTGGTGGCGCGGTAGTCGTCCTCGGTCGAATAGCCGAGCGACACGCCCCAGTCGATGCCACCCAAGGGCAGCGCCCAGGTCAACTGCACATCGGCGCGGTTCTCGCGGATGCTCGCACCGCTCATGACCTGCACCGGTGTGTCGTCGACGCCGGCCTGGCGCGGCTCTACATACCAGGGCGAGGCGCCGCTCAAGGTTTCATAGGTGAGGTTGGCCACCACCGCCTGATCGCCGAGCGGCGCCGCCAACCGGAACAGATAGGTGTCGATCTCGTAGCGCGGGTGGTCCACGCCGTCGCTGCTGCGCTCGCCGGGAAGGTCTGCCTCCTGATAGCGCGAATACAGTAGATCGGTCTCGACCTGCGCCGGCGCCAACCCCGGCAGCGCCAGCGCCGCGGCGGTGAGCGCCGACAGAGAAGGTTTCGCCGGCGCAGTCGGCTTCTTGGCCCCATCGTTATTCATGCCTCTCCCCATTGAGTGGACCCCTCGCGACGCCAGGATCCCCCCGTCGTGCTCGATGTCTTCAGTTACACCCGCAGCCGCCGCCGCTGAGCGTCGCGCCGCCGCTGGCGGCCTCTTTGCTGAACTCGACGTGGCGGCGATAGGACGCGAGCAGCGGATCCGGCTCGAAGGCCATCTCGTTGCGGGCGAGGTCGCCGCGCTGCCACGGCTGTACCGTGGCGCAGGCGCTAAGGAGCAGCGCCGCCAGTGGCAGCGCGAGGTGCCATCGTCTTTGCATCACCGTCATCCCCCAGTAGCGTGAGCACCGCCGCCTCGATCTGCGGCAGATCCTTGGCCATGTAGCCGGCCTTGACGAAGCGCACCACACCGGCGCGGTCGAGCAAGTACCCGCTCGGCATCGCGCTCAGGCCGAAGGCCTCGGGCCAGCGCCCCTGCGGATCGAGCACGATGGCAAAGCCGACGCCGACGCGCTCGAGCATGCGCAGCGCCGCCTTGCGCTCGGTATCCACATTGACGCCGATCACGGCGAAGCCGCGCGCGCCGTAGCGGCGCTGCAGCGCGTCGAGTGCAGGCATGGCCTGCAGACAGGGCGCGCACCACGACGCCCAGAAATCGACGTAGACCACCTGCCCGCGCAAGGACGCGAGCGCCAGCGCCCGACCATCGGGCTGCATCGCCACCAGCGCCGGCGCCGCCTCGCCGATCTCGAGGGCCTGCACCGGCGGCAGCACCCCGCACAGCGCCAGCGTCGCGATGCGCAGCAGCCGTTTCAGGTTTCGTCGGATCATGGTCGCGCAAGCTTAACCTCTGGCGGGCACTCGGCGTACTCGGTTTTGCCGGTCGCGGCGGCAGCCGTGTGTCACGAAAGTTTCCGCGTACGTTCACACTGCCGGCATCCGTCGTTCATAACGTGCCGGCCCATGAATCGGCGAACACGGATCCAGGAGCGTTTGCGATGCGCATCGCCTACGGCGTGATGGGCTACGGCCGCGGACATGCGATGCGCACGATGTCGGTGCTGCCCTCGCTGATGGCCGAGCACGAGGTCACGGTGTTCGCCGGCGCGGATGCCTTCGATGTGCTCGCGCCGCGCTTTCCGACGGTGCGCATTCCCTCGATCGGCTACCAGTACGACGACAGCGGCCGCCACTCGCTGCGGCGCACGCTGACGCGCAATTTCGCGCCGATGTGCGACCTGTTGTTCGGCGGCGCGGGCTCGGCGCTGATCGAACGCGAGTTCCGCGAACGCGGCATCCAGCTCGTGATCTCGGATTCCGAGGCGTGGACGCACCGGGTCGCGCAAAAGCTCGGCATCCCGCGCATCAGCTTCGATCACGTCGGCATCATCGCCTACTGCAAGCCACACTTCCCGCCGGAGCTGTGGGCGCTGGGCATGCGCGACGCCTTCGCCTACCGCGCGCTCATGGGTGTGCCCGAACGCATCCTGATCTCCAGCTTCTATCCGGCGCAAGCCGCGTATCCGCAGGTGCGCATCGTCGGCCCGATGCTGCGCGACGAGGTGCTGCGCACCAAGGCCGCGAACGGCGACTACCTGCTGGCTTACTTCAACAAGGGCGAGCACCAGTACCTGCCGCACGTCGACCGCGCGCTGCGCCTCGTCGACTGCAAGGTCGTGGTCTACGGCACCAGGCTGCGCGGCGTCGATGACAACCTCGACTTTCGCGCGCCCAGCGTCGACGGCTTCGTGCGCGATCTCGCCGGCTGCCGCGCGGTGCTGTCGACCGCCGGCAACCAGCTCATCGGCGAGGCCATCCACTTCGGCAAGCCGCTGCTGGCGCTGCCCGAGGATGCCTTCGAGCAGCGCCTCAACGCACACATGATCGAGCGCATGGGCGTGGGCATGCAGGCCGATCTCAAGCGCCTGACGCCCAGCGACATCGACCGCTTCCTCGGCAACCACGACTGGTACACGTCTAACATGCGCGAACACGCGGGCAACGGCCGCGCCGAGGCCACCGAGATCCTGCACCGCTACATCGGCGAGTTCGTGCACACGCGCACGCAGCGCGCGCAGCGGCGCGTCAGCGTCCGTCGAGCCAGCGCTCCCGCTCATAGTCGCGGCTGACGCGGTCGTAGTCGGCGAGCCGGCGGAAGCGCTCGATCTCGACCGGCTGCATCGGCACATCGTAAGGGCCCGGCGCAGTGTCGAGGACCGAAGCCGACGGCTCCTGCCACGGCGCAACGAACAGGCCGACGGCGGTGTCGCGCTCGCCGACGATGGTCGTGCCGCCCGGATCGCTCGCAACCGCCGGCAACACGTCCTCCTGCGCCAGCGCGGCCAGCCCAGCGAGCACGGCGCCCGCCAGCAACAGGGTCTGCAATGATCTGACGAACGGGTTCATCGGCGCTCCTGCGGCGGATCGTAGATGCGCGCGAGGGCAAAGCGCGCGTCGGCCAAGTGCGCGTCGGTGCTCCGGCGACTGCGCAGCAGCACCGCGATCGCGGCGTCACGCACGCGCGCGCCTGCCTCGGCCAACGGCGTGGCGCCGCGCTCGAGCAGATCGTCGAGGCGTACCTGCAGCGCGCGCACGTGCGCATCGTCTTGCGGCAGTGTCGCCAGCGTCTGCGCGTGGCGCTGGAGCAGCCGCTGCTGGAACACCAGCGGCCGCCGCGCTTCGACGGCGTCGACGAAATCGGCGTCCTGCGTGAGCAGGCGCATGTAGCCCTCGCGCGCATCGGTATCGAAGTCGGCGAGCCAGCGGCGCCAACCGTGATCGACCTCGGCGTCGAGCAGCGCCAAGAAGCGGCCGTCCTCCAGTTCCGGCAGCAGCTCGTCGAGGCGGCGGCGCACCTGTTCGAGCCGCTCGATCGCGCGCAGGTACTGCTGCCTAGCCTGCTCCTCGTAGCCAAGCCGTTGCAGCGCATAGGCGAGGACGAGCATGCCCTCCTGCACCACCGGATCGAAGGGGTTGCGCAGCGCCAGCTCGTTCCACGGCACCAGCGCCGAGCGCAGTCTGCGCTCGCTGATCTGCACGCCCTGCGTCCAGCCGTACTGCAGCGGCATGCGCCGGCGCAGCGCCTCGGCCTGCTCGTCGGACAGCGCCGCCGGCTTGCCCGCCTTGCGCGTGCTGCGCGTGGCGGCGCCCGTTGGCAACAGCGCCGCCCAGCCCAGGCCGAGCAGCGCCGGATTGGCATAGGGCCCGGGGCTGCGCACGCGGCCGAGCGCGAGACTGGCGGCGGCGCCGTCGCCCTCGCGCAGCATCTGATAGCCGAGCGTCAGGTTGGCGAGGTCGCGCACCATCTGCTCGTCGGCGGTCTGGTCCTCGCCAGTGCCGATACGGGTCAAAAGCTCGATCGCCTGCGCGCGGCGATCGCTGCGGAACAGCGCCAGCGCGGCATTGAACAGACCGACGTTCTGGCTCGGCGGCGCCGGCTCGGGGATCGCCGACACCGGAGGCCCTTCGGCCGCGGCGACCCAGTTCAGGCGTGCGTCCTCGGCAAAGCGCGCCACGCGCTGGCGCAGCGCATCGCTGCGCCCGTCGCTGCGCAGCACACGCAGTGATGCGCCGCCGCGGCCGTCCGATTGCACGGCGAGTTCGAGCGACAGCGGCGCGTGATGCTTGGTGAACGTCTCGTCGAGGGTGATGACCAAGCGCGGTGAATCCGGTCGTGCACCGACGCGGCGCACGAAGAAGCGTGCGCGCAGCCGGTGCGCGCCGGGCTCGACATCGTCGATGAAGATGCGATGCAGGCCGCCGCGCCGCAGCGCCTCGGGTTCGAAGCCGCCGTACTCGTACTGCCGTGGCGGGCCTTCGTCGATGCGCACCTCGGCACGGCGCAGGATCAGGTCATCGACGGCGGCGCCGACGTAGACGATCAAGGCCGACTGGCGCTGGCGCTGCAGCGCCTCGACCTGGTGATGGATCAGCAGGGCCTCGGAGAACAGGTCGTGCTGTGCGCACACAACCGGTGGCAGCAGCAAGGCGGCGAACAGCAGCAGGATGCGCAGCGGCCTGAGGGTCACGCCAAGATCCGAACGAACGGGAACGCTCGCGCGAGCCTAGCGGCAGCGCCGCGCAGGTTCCAGTACGCGGACTCAGCGGCTGCGGTACAGGCGCTCGCGGCGGTAGTCGCGGATCGCCTCGTCGTAGTCCGCCTGCAGTTCGAAACGCCGCGGGTCGAGCGCCTGAAGCGGCACATCGTGCAGGCCGGGCGGGCGGTCAAGGTCGAACGCCGCCTCGTCCTGCCACGGTGCGAGATGCAGGCCGACCGCCGCCTCGCGCTCGCCGACGATGGTCGTGCCCGCCGGCTCGGCGGTATCGGGCGCCGCCGCCGCCCATGCCGGCAACAGCACCAGTCCGAAGGCGACGCACCACCTCACGGCGCCGCTCCGCTGTGCGCGGTGCGCGTGCCGTGGCGCGCTTCGAGTTCGCGAATCCAGGCCTCGACGATCAGGTCTGCGCCGCCGGCGTCGCGGTAGCCGCGATACGCGAGCACCGCGTCGTGCGGACGCTGCAGATAGACGTCGTAGAGGATGCCGAGATTGAGCTGCGCCGACGCGTACTGCGGCTGCGCCGCTAGCGCGCGCCGGTAGGCCTGCTCGGCGCGCAGGTAGTCGCCGCTTTCGCGATATAGCACACCGAGCCAGTTGAGCGCGACGGCGTTGTCCGGATTGGCGTCGACCGCGCGCGAGAAGCTGTGCAGCGCGGCGTCGCGATCGCGTGCTTGCGCGCGCAGGATGCAGAGATTGGTCAGCGCGCCGGACAGCGACGGATGGGCCTCGGCGAGCGCGCGGAACGCCGCTTCGGCCTCGTCGAAGCGCTGCGTTTTCATCAGTTCGAGCGCGGCCTTGAAGGCTGCGGCCGCGTCCTCCGCAGACGGCATGCTGGGTGCCGGCGCGGTCATGCTGGGTAGAATCGGTCCACTGCGCAGCGGCTGCGTGCTGCAGCCGGCGAGCACGCTGCCCAGCGCGATCAGCAGAACCAGCTCAGCCCGGTGAGGCATAGCGCAAGTCCCGACGTTCGTGTTTGCCATAGCGCGCCGGCACCATCTCGGTCAGCGCGGCGGCGCTGCGCTGCACCGATTCGTTCCAGATGCCTTGGTCGAGGCGCGCGAGATTCGCCTCGAAGGCCTTGATCGCGCTTTCCTCGAACGGAAACGCCTGCTCTTCGAGCAGCAGCGCGTACTGCTCCTGTTCCAGCGCGTCGAGTCCACGCGGACGCGGCGCGCGCAGCAGTGCGCCGCCCAGTTCGCGGTACATCACGGCGATCTCGTAGGTTGCCGCGGTGGTGATCTCGGCAAAGCCGTAGTCCGCCGCCGCGGTCAGTGCATCCAGCGCCGCGCGCGTGGCCTCGACGCGGCGCGGCAGGCTGCGCTCGATCGGCAGGCTCAGGGCAATGCGCGTCGCCTCGCGCGCGGCCATGCGTCCGAGCCGCAAAAAAAACGCCCACAGACTGGCTCTTTGGCCAATGTGTGGACGTCGACATCCCATGAGTCGGGCATCTTTACCCGACCGTTTGTGTCCCGAGGCACGCTTGACCCCGAGTCGTGATCTAGAAGCAGCAAGCGCCGTGCCAGTTGTTCCCGGGTCGGGTGATCGCCGCGTGCTGCTCCCTATATATCGGGCGACGACCGGCTCCCGCCTGCCGCCGTGCCGGTGCCGCCGTCCCGATCCAAGCTGGCGCAGCGAGTCCAGGCTGGTGCATGCCGGTCTGCACCGAGGCGGCGCACGACGACGCGCGATCAGACACCTTCGGCGTTCACCGTGAGCAGGGCGCGGGCGACGTCGGCGAGCCTGAGCTTGCGGTTCATCGCCATGCGGCGCAGGCGCTCGTAGGCCTGGTCCTCGCTCAGGTGCGCACGGCGCATCAGCACCGCCTTGGCGCGATCGATGTCGTCGCGGTCGTTGAGTCGCGCGCGCGCCTCGTCGACCTCGCGGCGCAACTGCTGGTGCGCCTCGAACTGCGCGATCGCGACTTCGATCAGCGACTTGAGGCGCGATTCGACCAGACCGTCGACGACGTAGGCCGAAACGCCGGCGCGGATCGCGCGACGGATGGTGTCGGTGTCGCCATCGTCGCAGAACAGCACGATCGGCCGCGGCTGTTCGCGGCTGACGCGGCTCAGCGATTCGAGCGTGTCGCGGCTCGGCGCTTCGGTGTCGATCAGCACGACATCGACCGCGTGAAGCACGATCGCCAGCAACAGGTCTTCGCGAGCGCCCACGCAGGCCACGACCTCGTGGCCTGCGTCGGCCAATGCCTGCTGCACACGCACGAGCCGCCCGCGGTCGTCGTCGACCAGCATCACGCGGGTGCGCGGCTTGGCGGGTTTGCGCGGTTTCACCGGCTCGGGTGTCATGGGCATATCGTAGCGCGTGGCGGATACCGCGACGCCTACAGCCGATAGTCGAGCTGCAGCCACAGCTTGTCGGTATCGGCGCCGAAGTCGTCGGCGCTGTAGCGCGCGAACTTGGCCGTGGCCGAAAGCCCCCCGTACGGACCCGCGTACAACGGCAGCGTCGCCGACAGGTCGATCTCGTTGCCGTAGTCGGCGCCGCCCTGATCCGCCAGCAGCTCGTGATAGCGCAGGCTCAGCTTGAACTGGCGCAGGCTGCCGTCGACACCCAGCCAGGTGTCGCGCACACCGGTGGCCGGCGTCTGCAGGAACACGTCGGCCCAGCCCTGGAAGGCGTGGCGCGTGCCCAGCGGCGTCTGCAGCGCGAACGCGCCGTCGTCGCTGCCCAGACGCTCGTGCGCGAGGGTGACGGCGAAGGCGCCGAACACGGCGCCCAGTTCGGCCAGCGCGTAGTCGGTGTCGAAGTCCGCCGCCGTGGTTTCGGCCTGCTGCTGCGCGTACTCCGCGGCGTAGCGCAGGCTGACGCGGGCATGTACCGGCAGCTTGCCGCTCAGGCGCAGGCCGTGGGTGTCGAGGTCCGGCGTCGCGGCGTCGTCGTAGTCGAGCAGATAGGCGTAGGCGCTCGCACACAGCGCGGTCGACGGCGACCACGCCAGATTGAGCAGCGGTGCGTCCAGTTCCTGGTTGGTGCCGACGATGGTGTTGACGCGCGTGATCCACGCGAGCTGCGCGCGCAGGTTCTTGATCGAGGTGAGGTCTAGGAACACGCCGTCGAAGGTCTGTTCGTTCTGGCGCCAGCCGACATTGCCGACCCAGCGCGCGTTGTCGAGCACCAGGCGGCTGCGTCCGACCGTCGCGGTCACGCCGGGCACGCCCGCATAGCGCAGTGCCGCCTGGTTGAGCTCGCTGCCGGCCGGATCGGCGACGACAGGATAGCCGGCGCGCTCCGGCGCATAGTCGTCGACCCAGTCGGCGATGTGCTCGAAGTCGGCGAATGCCGACAGGCCGTTCCAGCTCGCGCTCGCATAGCCCAGTCGCGTGCGCAGCGTCAGCGCAGTGGCGTCGCGCGACGCACTGTCCTGTTGCACTTCTTCATAACGCAGCCGCAGATCGAGGACCGGCGTTGCCGATACGACCGGCGTCGATGCCGCAGCCGGCACCGCGACGCACGCGCCCATCATCGCCATCCCGACGACGCCCCGCTTGCACATGCCCCGCTTGTCATTCCTGTTCATCAGACACGCTCTCCAATGTTGCGATTGCAATTCGGTGCGTCATCGGCACCGCCTTCGCACACGGAAAGCGCGCGCGGCACATTTTTCGTGCACGCACGAAAACGCGTCGCCGACCGTGTTGCGATCGAGCGGACGCCGTTGTCCGGGTTTTTGTCCGGGACCGTGAGGGCCCTGTCATGACCGGCTTGGCTGCGCTCCGGCAGCGGAGCTGCGCGCCTGCGCGCGCGCCTGTGCAGCCTGCCGACAGGGGGGGAATGCAACGGCTGTGCCATCGCCGCCCGCATTCTTGCGCGTGGGCATGCATTTTGCTCTGCACATGGTGGACCTCTTCCCCACCACGCGTTGACGCCTATGCGAGTCATGCTCGTCGACGACGACCACCACCGGGTGGTGCGCCTGCGACAGGCCCTGATCGATGCCGGCAACGTGGTCGTCGCACAGTTAATGACCTCGGACGATCTCTTGACCGCAGTGGCAGATCACCAGCCGGACGTCGTCCTGATCGACGTCGATGCTCCCAGCCGCGACACGCTCGAGTCACTCGGTCAGATCGCGCGCGACCGCCCGCGACCGATCGTGCTGTTCGCCAAGCACGGCGACGCCGAGACGGCGCGCCGCGCGGTGCGCGCCGGCGTGTCCGCCTACGTCGTCGACGGCATGCCGGAATCGCGCATCAAGTCGGTGATCGAGGTCGCGATCGCGCGTTTTGACGAGCACCAGGCGCTGCGCCGCGAGCTCGAGGAAACCAAGACCCGCCTGGCCGACCGACGCGACGTCGATCGCGCCAAGGGCATGCTGATGCAGCGACGCAAGATCACCGAAGCACAAGCCTACGAGCAGTTGCGCAAGATGGCGATGGACCGGAATCTGAGAATCGGCGATGCGGCGCGCTCGCTGCTGGCCGCAACCGAGCTTCTATAAAGAAAGGCACGACAATCATGCGCGGGAACAATCTGGAGAAGGACGAGCTCAAGCTCGGCGTGATTCCGCTGGTCGACGCGGCGCCGCTGATCGTCGCACGCGACAAGGGCTTCTTTGCCAAGCAGGGGCTAGAAGTGCAGGTCAGCGTCGAAGCCTCGTGGGCGAACATCCGCGACAAGGTCGCGACCGGTCTGCTCGACGGCGCGCAGATGCTCGCACCGATGCCGCTTGCCGCGACGCTGGGCATCGACGGCATCGGCGTGCCGATGGTCACTGGCTTGACGCTCAATCTCAACGGCAATTCGATTGCCGTGTCGGAGACGATCTACCGCGAGCTGATGCTGCGCGAGCGCGAGCCGGTCGGCGCCGGCCGCGCACTCAAGGGCTTGCTGCTGCGCGACCGCATCATCGGTCGCCGCCAGCGTGCGTTCGCCCACGTGTTTCCGTTCTCCACGCACCACTACGTGCTGCGCTACTGGCTCTCGGCTAGCGGCATCGATCCCGACCGCGACGTACGCCTGGAGGTGATCCCGCCGCCGCTGATGGTGCAGCACCTGAGCGACGGCCGCATCGACGGCTGCTGCGTCGGCGCGCCGTGGGGGGCCGCCGCAGAGGCCGCGGGCGTCGGCTACCGCGTGGTTAACACGTTCCAGATCTGGAACAACGCGCCGGAGAAGGTGCTCGGGGTGACCCGCGCCTGGGCCGATACGTACCCGCGCACGCACCGCGCGCTGATTGCGGCGCTGATCGATGCCTGCCGCTGGCTCGACGTGCCGGGCAACCGGCCCGAAGGCGCGCAGATCCTGATCGACAGCGGTGCAGTCGATGCACCGCCGGCGACCATTCGCAACGCGCTCGAAGTGCCGTCGGCCGGCGACAGCTTCTTCGGCACCGGCCTGGTATTCCACCGTCACGCCGCGAACCTGCCGTGGCTCTCGCACGCGATGTGGTTCGTCGAGCAGATGCGCCGCTGGGGCCAGATCGGCAGCGAGGTCGATGCCGCCGAGATCGCCGCTCAGGTCTATCGGCCGCAGATCTGCCGCGAGGCGGCGGCGATGGTCGGCGTGAGCTGTCCGCAGACCGATTACAAGTCGGAGGGCGAGCACGCCGGCATCTGGGCGCTGCGCGTGCCGGATGGCCTTCTGACGATGGGACCGGATGCGTTCTTCGACGGCGCCGTCTACGGCACTGACGGCGTGCCGGTGGAAGCGATCTGAGCGAGCCTGCCGGTTGGCACACGACATGCTTCATGCCCCATAGCTAAGACGTGCGCCGGCCAAAGCTGGTCTGGCGTACCGGGATAACGAAGCCCATCTCCCCGAACCAGGGAGTTTGTCTTTTTCTTTTGGTGCGCCGCCCGTGCGGCGCATGGGGGTCGGGCATGAATGCCGAGCAGATCGCGCTGGTGCGCAGTACCTGGAAGGCCATCCTGCCGATGCGTACGGCGGTCGCCGAGCTGTTCTACAACAAGTTGTTCGAGCTCGAACCGCGGCTGCAGCCGCTGTTCAAGACCGATCTCGAACGTCAGGGCGAAAAACTCATTGCGATGCTCGATGCCGCCGTGCGCGGACTCGACCATCCGCAGGTGCTCGGCCCGGCGCTGCGCGATCTGGGCCAGCGCCACATTCGCTACGGCGCGTCGGAGAACGACTACAGCACCGTCGCCGTGAGTCTGCTGTGGACGCTGGAGCAGGGACTCGGCGAGGCGTTCACCGCGGACGCGCGCCGCGCGTGGACCGAGGCCTACGCCATCATCGTCTCGCTGATGCACGCGCGCTGAGACGTGCACCCGCGGTGTGCGCGTGCGCCGCGACAGTGCGCGCCACGCGCCAGTTCGCGGTGCGCGCCGCGCCGCAGGCCGCGCCGATGCGGCGGCAAGGTGCATGGCACGGTGCTTGCCTTTGATGTGTCCAACACTGCGGATGCTCGGGACAGCGTTGTTCCGGCGCAGGTGCGACATCACCTTCGGCATCCGGCAGCCGGGAAGGACAACGGCGTCCATGACGCGATCGATCGATCGCAGCATGGGCGCATTTTTTTGCCTGCGGGAAACGACGAGGACGCGATGAACGTCAACGAGCGATTCGGGAGCACGGGGTCATGGCCGCGGCTGCTGTCGCCGCTGTTGCTGGCGGGTGCGCTCGGCGCCTGCGGCGATCGCAAGCCGGCAGAAGCGCCGGCGCCGACGGCAGCGGCCGCTGCTGCAACGGCACCCAGTGCCAAGCTGGAAAAGGCGGAGCTGAAGTTCGGCTTCATCAAGCTCACCGACATGGCGCCGCTGGCGATCGCCTACGAGAAGGACTACTTCGAGGACGAGGGGCTGTACGTCACGCTCGAGGCGCAGGCCAACTGGAAGGTGCTGCTCGATCGCGTGATCTCGGGCGAACTCGACGGCGCGCACATGCTCGCCGGCCAGCCGCTCGCCGCGACGATCGGCTTCGGCACCGAGGCCGCCATCATCACGCCGTTCTCGATGGACTTGAACGGCAACGGCATCACCGTCTCCAACGCGATCTGGGAGGAGATGAAGAAGAACATCCCGATGGAAGACGGCAAGCCGGTGCATCCGATCAGCGCGGCAGCGCTCGCGCCGGTGGTGAAGAAGTACAAGGCCGAAGGCAAGCCCTTCAACATGGGTATGGTCTTCCCGGTGTCCACGCACAACTACGAGCTGCGCTACTGGCTCGCCGCCGGCGGCCTGCGCCCGGTTACTACGCACCACACAAGGGAGAATTCATCGGCCAGATCCAGGCCGACGTGCTGCTTAGCGTGACGCCGCCGCCGCAGATGCCGGCAACGCTCGAGGCCGGAACCATCTACGGCTACTGCGTCGGCGACCCGTGGAACCAGCAGGCCGTATTCAAGGGCATCGGCGTGCCGGTGATCACCGACTACGAGATCTGGCGGAACAACCCGGAAAAGGTCTTCGGCATCCGCGAGGACTTTGCCGAGAAATATCCGGACACGACCAAGGCGCTGACCAAGGCGCTGATCCGCGCCGCGTACTGGCTCGACGAGAACGACAACGCCAATCGCTTGGAGGCGGTCGAGATCCTGTCGCGGCCGGCCTACGTCGGCGCCGATGCCGCGGTCATCGCCAACTCGATGACCGGCACCTTCGAGTACGAGAAGGGTGACGAGCGCGAGGTGCCGGACTTCAACGTGTTCTTCCGCTACCACGCGACGTATCCGTACTACTCGGACGCGATCTGGTACCTGACACAGATGCGCCGCTGGGGCCAGATCGCCGAAGGCAAGCCGGACGAGTGGTACGTCGAGACCGCGAAGAAGGTCTATCGCCCGGATCTCTACGCCGAGGCGGCGAAAGCGCTGATCGCCGACGGCACGTTCAAGGCGACGGACTTCCCCGATTTCGCCACCGAAACCGGCTTCAAGCCGGCGACGGCCGAGTTCATCGACGGCGTCGAGTACGACGGGCGCAAGCCCAACGCCTATCTCGACGCTTTCGAGATTGGCCTCAAAGGCCATGAAACGCTGCCCTGACAGCGACGCCCTAAGACGTCACGGGAGTGTGTGATGCTCGATCAGACTGCCAATATCCTCAAGAAGTCCGGCCTGACCTGGTTTGTGCCGCTGGTGCGGCTTGCGGCCGGCGAAGACCCGCGCGAACAGTTGCGCGAGATCCTGCGCATGATCGGCATTCCGTTGCTGGCCTTCGGCATCTTCCTGATGCTGTGGAGCGCGCTCGCACAGAGCGTGCAGACCAGCCTCGGCGCCTTGCCAGGACCAGGCGCGGTGTTCGACGCCGCCGGACAATTGCTCGATGAACATCGCCGAGAGCGTGAAAAGTCCGCGGCCTTCTACCAGCGGCAGATGCAGCGCAACGCAGAGATTCTCGCCGACGATCCGGATGCCGAGGTCACGATCCGGCCGTGGACCGGCAAGCCGACCTATCTCGACCAGATCGGCACCAGCCTGCTGACGGTGTTCCTCGGCTTTCTGCTGGCGACGGTTGTGGCCGTGCCACTGGGCATCGTCTGCGGCCTGTCGCCGACGGTGCAGAACGCACTCAATCCCATCATCCAGTTGTTCAAGCCGGTGTCGCCGCTGGCGTGGCTGCCGGTCGTCACCCTGGTGATGTCGGCTGTCTATGTCTCCGACGATCCAATGTTCGAGAAATCCTTACTGATTTCGGCGATCACGGTGACGCTGTGCTCGCTGTGGCCAACGCTGATCAATACCGCGGTGGGCGTCGCCTCGGTCGACAAGGACCTGATCAATGTGGCCAAGGTGCTGCAGCTCTCCTGGTTCGCCAAGGTGCGCAAGATCGTGCTGCCGTCCTCACTCAAGCTGATCTTCACCGGCCTGCGCCTGTCGCTCGGTGTGGGCTGGATGGTGCTGATCGCCTCGGAGATGCTGGCGCAGAACCCGGGGCTGGGAAAGTTCGTCTGGGATGAATTCCAGAACGGATCGAGCCAGTCGCTCGCGCGCATCATGGTCGCGGTGTTCACGATCGGCTTCATCGGCTTCGTGCTCGACCGCATCATGGCGACGCTGCAAAGCCTGGTGAGCTTCGGCGAGCCGGTGCAATGAGGGGCGCGGCGATGAAGATGGCCGCAGGAGTGGCATCAGACGCGGCTGCCGATGCGGCGCCGCAGACGATCGCAGCCCCGCCCGCGCCTGCAGCAAGTGCGTGTCTGGCGTTGCGCGGCGTCAGCAAGGGCTACGGCAGCGGCGCACAGCGCACGACGGTTCTGCGCGACATCAATCTGTCGATCGCCGAAGGCGAGTTCGTCGCCATCGTCGGCTTCTCCGGCACCGGTAAGACCACGCTGATCTCGTTGATCGCCGGGTTGATCCAGGCCGATGGCGGCGAGGTCATCGTGCGCGGCAAACCGGTCACCGGGCCGGGGCCGGATCGCGGCGTGGTGTTCCAGAACTACTCGCTGATGCCGTGGATGACGGTGCGCGAGAACGTCGCGCTGGCGGTCGACCAGGTGTTCGGCCACCTGCCGAAGGCCGAACGCGCCGCGCGGGTCGAGCAATACGTGGACATGGTCGGCCTGACATCGGCGCTGCACAAGCGTCCGGCCGAGCTGTCCGGCGGCATGCGCCAGCGTACCTCGGTGGCCCGCGCGCTAGCGGCGAATCCGGATGTGCTGCTGCTCGACGAACCGCTGTCGGCGCTCGACGCACTGACGCGTGCCAAGCTGCAGGACGAGATCGTGCGGATCTGGGACCGAGAAAAGAAGACCTGCGTGCTGATCACCAACGATGTCGACGAGGCCATCTTCATGGCCGACCGCATCATTCCGCTCAAACCGGGCGTCGACGGCAGCGGCGCGACGCTCGGACCGGAGTTCGCCGTCGATCTGCCGCGCCCCCGCGACCGTCGCGCGATGAATCACGACGCGAGCTTCGTGCAACTGCGCAAGCAGGTCACGCAGTATCTGATCGCCGCCGGGGCCGAGTCCGCAGGCGCGCAGTCCGACAAGGTCGTGCCGCTGCGCGCACAGGTGCCGACCACCAGCGACGAGCACCCGGCGGCAGCAAAGTCCCTGCGCAAGAAGGCGCCGGTGCAGCCGGAGCGCTACGTCGAGTTCTCGCAGGTCTCGAAGATCTACCCGACGCGCAGGGGCCCGTCCAAGGTCGTCGACGGCTTCGACCTCAAGATCCGCCAGGGCGAGTTCATCTCGATCATCGGCCACTCCGGCTGCGGCAAGTCGACGGTGCTGTCGATGATGGCCGGCCTCAACGACATCAGCGAAGGCGTGATCGTGCTCGACGGCAGCGAGATCGACGGCGCCGGGCCGGATCGCGGCATCGTCTTCCAGGCACCGAGTCTGGTGCCGTGGCTGTCGGCGCTCGACAACGTGATGCTCGGCGTCAACCAGGTGTTCCCGCACATCACCCCGGCGGAGCGGCGCGAGATCGCCGAGCACTATCTGGGCCGCGTCGGTCTGGGCGAGGCCCTGCACAAGCGCGCCTCGGAACTGTCCAACGGCATGAAACAGCGCGTCGGCATCGCCCGCGCGTTCGCGCTGCAACCCAAGCTGCTGCTGCTCGACGAACCCTTCGGCATGCTCGATTCGCTGACCCGCTGGGATCTGCAGGAAGTGCTCATGGAGGTCTGGGCACGGACCAAGCTCACGGCGATGGTCGTCACCCATGACGTCGACGAGGCGATCCTGCTCGCCGACCGCGTGGTGATGATGACCAACGGCCCGCGCGCAAAGGTGGGGCGCTTGCTCGATATCGACCTGCCCCGTCCGCGCACGCGCAAGGCCCTGCTCGAACATCCGGACTACTACCGACTGCGCGAGGAGCTGCTCGGCTTTCTCGCCGACTGCGATACGCACTCATCGGCCGCCGTCCGCGATGGTGCGGCGCACCGGGCAGGTGCACCAAAGCCGTTCAGATCGGTGCGTGAGCCTCGATGAACGCTCGATCGCGGCGGCCGGCACCGCCGCTGCGGCTGGCACGGAGTTTGCGGTGACAGTCCCGTCAGCGCGGCGGTCGCGGCCAACGGCGGTCAGCGGAACGATACGGCGCGCCTGACGGCACAGAAGGACAACGGCGTCCATGACTCGGTCGGCAGGACCGGTGCATGGGCGTCTTTTTTGCCCGGCAAAAACAGCATGGCCCACCAACCGAACATCCAGCCTCACAGCAAAGCCACGTCGATCCGGCTATTCAGTCTGGCGACGCCGCAGATGCGCGCCTTCCACCTCGCTTGGCTCGCGTTCTTCGTCTGTTTCTTCGCCTGGTTCGCCTGCGCACCGCTGATGCCGGTGATCAAGGGCGAGTTCGGGTTGACCAAGGACCAGATCGCCAACATCAACATCGCCGCCGTCGCGGTGACGATCTTCGCGCGCCTGATCATCGGCCCGCTGTGCGACCGCTATGGTCCGCGCAAGGCCTACACCGGGCTTTTGCTGGTCGGCGCGCTGCCGGTGTTCGGCGTCGCCGCGGCGCAGAGCTACGAGAGCTTTTTGTTCTTTCGCCTGGCGATCGGCGCGATCGGCGCGAGCTTCGTCATCACCCAGTACCACACCTCGGTGATGTTCGCGCCCAATGTCGTCGGTACTGCCAATGCCACTACGGCCGGCTGGGGCAATGCCGGCGGCGGCGCGACGCAGACCCTGATGCCGCTCGTGCTCGCCGCCGTGATCTGGCTCGGCGTCGAGCAGGCGATGGGCTGGCGCATCGCGCTGCTGACGCCGGGCATCCTGATGCTGGTCTGCGCGTGGCTGTACTGGCGCTACACGCAGGACTGCCCCGCAGGCAACTACAGCGCACTGCGTGCGACCGGACTTCTTCCGGAAACCGGCAAGAAGGCCGGCTGGGACAGCTTCAAGCGCGCGTGCGGCAATTACCGCGTGTGGCTGCTGTTCGTCACCTATGGCGCCTGCTTCGGCGTCGAGATCTTCATCCACAACATCGCCGCGAGCTACTACGTCGAACGCTTCGATCTCTCGCTCAAGGCGGCGGGCCTGGCCGCGGGCAGCTTCGGCCTGCTGGCACTGTTCGCGCGCGCGCTCGGCGGCTATGTCTCCGACCGCGTCGCCCGGCGCTTCGGTCTAGACGGCCGCGGCCTGCTGTTGTTCGCCCTGATCCTCGGCGAAGGGCTCGGACTGCTGTGGTTCGCCAAGGCCGGCACGGCGGCGTTTGCGATCGTCGCGATGATCGCCTTCGGCCTGTTCACGCACATGGCCTGCGGCGCGACCTACGCCCTGGTGCCCTTCGTCGATCGCAATGCGCTCGGCGGCGTCGCCGGCATCATCGGCGCCGGCGGCAATGTCGGCGCGGTCGCCGCCGGTTTCCTGATGAAGGGCGCGGCGAGCATGCAGGAATGCCTGTTCATGCTCGGCGTGTTCGTCACCGTGGCTTCGCTGTGTGCGATCGCGGTGCGCTTCACCGCCGAGCAAAAGGCGAGCGAAGAAGCGCTGTACCAGCAGGCGCTCGGCGAGCGCGCGGCCGCCGCGTAGGCGGCGTCTGATCGAAAGAGAAGTAGGTATGAAACTCGTCGTCATCGGCAACGGCATGGTCGGCCATCGCCTCCTCGAAGAGCTGACCGCCAAGGATCTGCCCGGACTCGACATCACCGTGCTCTGCGAGGAGCCGCGCCCGGCCTACGACCGCGTGCAGTTGTCCGCGTTCTTCTCCGGCAAGACCGCCGACGATCTGTCGCTGGTTGCACCCGGCTTCTTCGAGCGCCCGCGATTGAGGCTGCACCTGAACACGGCGGCGAGCGCCATCGACCGCAGCCGCAAGACAGTCACCACCGCCAGCGGCGATACCCTGCACTACGACAAGCTGGTGATCGCGACCGGCTCGTATCCCTTCGTGCCGCCGGTGCCGGGAAAGGACCGTCCGGACTGTTTCGTCTACCGCACGATCGAAGACCTGCAAGCCATGCTCGATGCGGGCAAGCGTTCCAGGGTCGGCGTCGTCATCGGCGGCGGTCTGCTCGGGCTCGAAGCGGCAAAGGCGCTCAAGGACATGGGCCTCGCCACGCATGTCGTCGAGTTCGCGCCGCGGCTGATGGCGCTGCAGGTGGACGACGGCGGCGCGCGCCTGCTGCGCAGCAAGATCGAAGCGCTCGGCGTGACCGTGCACACGCAGAAGAACACGATCGAGATCGTCGATGGCGACGGCGCGCGCCACAAGATGAAGTTTGCGGATGGTTCCGAGCTGGAAACCGACATGATCGTGTTCTCGGCCGGCATCCGTCCGCGCGACGAACTCGCCCGTGCCTGTGGACTGGGCGTCGGTCCGCGCGGCGGCATCGTCATCGACAATCACTGCCGCACGCTGGACGACGACATCTACGCGATCGGCGAATGCGCGCTGTGGAACGGCAGGATCTACGGCTTGGTCGCGCCGGGCTACGAAATGGCTCGCGTCTGCGCCGCGCATCTGGTGTCTTGCGCCTCACGCCTGGGGTCGCACACGGGTGCCGCCGAAGCGGCGCCCGAATTCCTCGGCGCCGACATGAGCACCAAACTCAAGCTCATGGGCGTGGAAGTGGCGAGCATCGGCGACGCCCATGGCGACACCCCGGGCGCGCGCGTGTGCCTGTACAGCGACGAGCGCAAACAGGTCTACAAGAAGCTGGTGATCTCCGCCGACGGCAAGCGCCTCTTGGGTGCGGTTCTGGTGGGCGAGGCCACCGAGTACGGCACGCTGCTGCAGATGATGCGCAGCGGCATCGAACTGCCGGAACGGCCGGAGTTCCTGATCCTGCCGGCGAGCGACGGCACAGCCAAGCCGAGCCTGGGCGCGGATGCGCTGCCCGATGCCGCGCAGATCTGCTCGTGCAACAACGTCTCCAAGGCCGCGATCTGCGCCGCGGTGCGCGCGGGCGCGACCAGCATCGGCGCCGTCAAGTCGGCGACCCGTGCCGGCACGAGCTGCGGCGGCTGCGTGCCACTGACCACGCAGATCATGAAGGCCGAGATGAAGAAGCAGGGCCTGTCGGTCAACAACCACCTCTGCGAGCACTTCGCGTACTCGCGTCAGGAGCTGTACCACCTGGTGCGCGTCGGCCGCATCAAGACCTTCGACGAGCTGATCGCGCGGCACGGCCAAGGCCTGGGCTGCGACGTCTGCAAGCCGGCGGCGGCGAGCATCTTCGCGTCCTGCTGGAACGAGTTCGTGCTGACGAAGGACAAGGCGCCGCTGCAGGATTCCAACGACTACTTCCTCGCCAACATCCAGAAGGACGGCACCTACTCGATCGTGCCGCGCATCGCCGGCGGCGAGATCACGCCGGACAAGCTGATCAAGATCGGCGAGGTCGCGAAGAAGTACAAGCTGTACACCAAGATCACCGGCGGCCAGCGCATCGACCTGTTCGGCGCACGCGTCGATCAGTTGCCCGCGATCTGGAAGGAGCTGGTCGACGCCGGTTTCGAATCCGGTCACGCCTATGGCAAGGCCGTGCGCACGGTGAAGTCCTGTGTCGGCAGTACCTGGTGCCGCTATGGCGTGCAGGACTCGGTGGGCATGGCGCTGGCCATCGAACACCGTTACAAGGGGCTGCGTGCCCCGCACAAACTCAAGTTCGCCGTTTCCGGCTGTACGCGCGAGTGCGCCGAGGCACAAAGTAAGGACGTGGGTGTCATCGCCACCGAGAAGGGCTGGAATCTCTACGTCTGCGGCAACGGCGGCATGAAGCCGCGGCACGCGGAGCTGCTCGCCGGCGACCTCGACGACCAGACCCTGATCCGCTACATCGACCGCTTCCTGATGTTCTACATCCGCACCGCGGACCGCTTGCAGCGGACCAGCACCTGGCGCGACAACCTCGAAGGTGGGCTCGACTACCTCAAGGACGTGATCGTCCACGACAAGCTCGGCATCGGCGCCGAGCTCGAAGCGGAGATGGCCCAGGTGGTCGACACCTACGCTTGCGAGTGGAAGAAGGCGATCGAGGATCCGGAAACGCTCAAGCGCTTTCGCAGCTTCGTCAACAGCGACGCGAGCGATGACGGCGTTGTCTTCGTCGAGGAGCGCGCGCAGATCCGGCCGGCGACGCGCGAGGAGAAGGCGCGCTTCAAGGGCATCGCCGTCGTCGCCGAGACCGCATGAGGTGCAGCACGATGGATGGATCGACGATGGACGGCGCAACACAGAAGGATTGCTGGATCGACGTCTGCGCGCTTACGGACATCTGGCCCGACACCGGCGTGTGCGCGCTGATCCAGGGCCGCCAGGTGGCGGTGTTCCGTATGCGCGACGGTGACCGCGAGCATCTGTATGCGCTCGACAACCATGACCCCTTCTCCGGCGCGAACGTGCTCTCGCGCGGGCTGGTCGGCAATCTCGGGGAGCGGCGCGTCGTCGCCTCGCCGATCTACAAGCAGCACTTCGATCTGGCCACCGGCGAGTGCCTCGAGGATGCGCAGGTTCGGCTGCGCACCTGGCGCGTGCGCCTGGTCGACGGTCGCGTGCAGGTTTCAGCCTGAAGGCCATGGTCGCGGTTCAAAACTGCCGTCAATGCGACGAGCCGCAGGCGACCAAGGCCGCATGCTGCGAGCCAAGCGCGGCGGAATCCGGTGATCGAGGCGCCGACCGGATTGCTTCGCCTGCGGATCGCAAGGACGCCACAAAGCGCAGGCCACGCTTGGTCGTCGGCAACGGCATGGGTGAGCCGGATCAAGGCGAACGCCCGGCCATGGATGGCCGGGCCGGGCCGCCATGCCCGCAGTCTGAACGCGATGCCGGTAGTGCACACAGACGGCGCGCCAAGCCGAGGCTCGTCGTCGTCGGCAACGGCATGGCGGGCATGCGCACGGTCGAGGAGCTGCTCAAGCTCGACGCCAGTCTGTACGACATCACCGTGTTCGGCGCCGAGCCGCAGGTCAATTACAACCGCATCCTGCTCTCGCCGCTGCTCGCCGGTGAAAAGACCGTGGAGGACATCATCCTGCACACGCGCGAGTGGTATGCAGCGCACGGCATCCGTTTGCATGCGGGTGATCCGGTCGTCGCGATCGACCGCCACAGGCGCCGGGTGCGCTCGGCCGCGGGCCGCGAACTCGGTTATGACCGGCTGCTGCTCGCCACCGGTTCCAAGCCCTTCATCATCCCGGTGCCAGGCGCCGAGCTGCCGGGCGTGATCGCCTTCCGCGACATCCAGGACGTCGAGACCATGCTCGCGGCGGCGCGCAGCCACCGCAAGGCGGTCGTCATCGGCGGCGGCCTGCTCGGGCTCGAAGCGGCGAACGGGCTCAAGCGTCAGGGCATGGACGTGACCGTGGTGCACGTGATGGACCGCCTGATGGAGCGCCAGCTCGACCCGCCGGCGGCAGCGCTGCTGCGCGAGGCCCTGGAGAAGCGCGGCATCCGCATCCTGCTCGAGGCCCACACCGAGCGCATTCTCGGCGCGCAGCGCGTCAGCAGCGTTCGGCTCAAGGATGGCCGCGAGCTCGCGGCCGATCTCGTCGTGATGGCGGTCGGCATCCGCCCGAACGTCGAACTGGCGCGGCAGGCCGGCCTGTACTGCGACCGCGCGATCGTCGTCGACGATACCTTGCAGACGCTGTCCGATCCGCGCATCTATGCCGTCGGCGAGTGCGTGCAGCATCGCCAGGTCACCTTCGGGCTGGTCGCGCCGATCTGGGAACAGGCGCGCGTGTGCGCCACGCATCTCGCCGGCCACGGCCATCGCCGCTACGTCCAGGCCGCGACCTCGACCAAGCTCAAAGTCAGCGGCATCGATCTGTTCTCGGCCGGCGATTTCGTCGGTGGCGAAGGCACCGAGGATCTGGTGTTCCGCGATCCGCGCCGCGGCAGCTACAAGCGTCTGGTGCTCAAGGACCGCCACCTCGTCGGCGCGGTGCTCTACGGCGACGTCGGCGACGGCTCTTGGTATTTCGATCTGATCGAGCGGCGCACGGACGTGTCGCGCTTTCGCGACCGCCTGGTGTTCGGCCGCGCCTTCTGCGAGGCTTTGGCGCGATGAGCAAGGCCGTCGAGACCACCTGCCCGTACTGCGGCACCGGCTGCGGGGTCGCGGTGCGCGTGACCGCGGACGGCGTCGCGGTCGAGGGCGATGCGCGGCATCCGAGCAATGGCGGCCGCCTCTGCATCAAGGGCGCGGCACTCGGCGAGACGCTGGTGCCGGAGGGTCGGCTGCTGTATCCGGCGATACGTGATGCCGCGGGGGCGTTGCGGCGCGTGCGCTGGGACGCCGCGCTCGATCACGTGGCCGGCGCGCTGCGCCGCATCATCGACACGCACGGCCCCGACGCAGTCGCGTGGTATGTGTCCGGGCAGTTGCTGACCGAGGATTACTACGTCGCCAACAAGCTGGTGAAGGGCTACGTCGGCACCGCGAACATCGACACCAATTCCCGTCTGTGCATGTCCTCGGCGGTGGCCGGGCACAAGCGCGCCTTCGGCGAGGACATCGTGCCGGTGTCCTACGAGGACCTCGAACAGGCCGACCTGGTCGTGCTCGTCGGTTCCAACACCGCGTGGTGCCACCCGATCCTGTACCAGCGCATCGTCAGGGCGAAGGAACGGCGGCCGCAGATGAAGGTCGTGGTCATCGATCCGCGGCGCACGGCGACCACCGACGCCGCCGACCTGCACCTGCCGCTGCGCGCCGGCACCGATGTCTGGCTGTTCAACGGTCTGCTGTCGTTCCTGCATCAGCACGGCGTCGTCGACACCGCCTTCGTCGACGCGCATACCTGCGGTTTCGATCGCGCATTGGCGGTCGCCGACAACACCGCCGGCAGCGTGCGCGCGGCGGCCAAGGCCTGCGGGCTCGACGAGTCGGCGCTCGCCGAGTTCTATCGCCTGTTCGCGCGCACCGAGAAGGTCATCACCGCATTTTCGATGGGCGTCAACCAGTCGTCCGCCGGCACCGACAAGGTCAACAGCATCATCAACTGCCACCTACTGACCGGGCGCATCGGCAAGCCTGGCACCGGGCCGTTCTCGCTCACCGGCCAGCCCAATGCGATGGGCGGGCGTGAAGTCGGTGGCCTTGCGAACATGCTCGCGGCGCACCTGGATCTTGAGAACGCGCAGCATCGCGAACTGGTGCAGACGTTCTGGCGCAGTCCGTCGATCGCGCACAAGCCGGGCCTCAAGGCCGTGGACCTGTTCGATGCGATCGACGCCAGCCGCGTGAAAGCCGTGTGGATCATGGCGACCAATCCGGTCGTCTCGCTACCCGATGCCGACAAGGTCAAGCGCGCGCTCGGCAAATGCGAGCTGGTGATCGTGTCGGACGTGATGGAAAACACCGACACCACGGCCTACGCACACGTGCTGCTGCCGGCGCTGGCCTGGGGCGAGAAGGACGGCACCGTCACCAACTCCGAGCGCCGCATCTCGCGCCAGCGCGCCTTCCTGCCCGCACCCGGCGAAGCCAGGCCCGACTGGTGGGCGCTCGCCGAAATCGGCAAGCGCTGGGGCTACGCCGATGCGTTCGGTTACGCCGCGCCGCACGAGATCTTCGACGAGCACGCGCGCCTGACCGCTTTCGGCAACACCGAGGCACTGGCCCCGCGCTACCTGAATCTTGCGGGTCTGATCGGGATGAGCGCCGCCGACTACGATGCCCTCGCGCCGGTGCGCTGGCCGGTGCCGCCTGACCGCTCACGGCCCACGGCTCATGTCTTCTCCGACGGCCGTTTCTACACGCCGGATCGCAAGGCGCGTTTCGTGCCGACGCCGCCGCGCCTGCCGGTGCACGCGCGTGACGACGACTATCCGCTGGTGCTCAACACCGGCCGCGTGCGCGACCACTGGCACACGATGACGCGCACCGGCCTGTCGCCGCGGCTGGCGTCGCACATCGCCGAACCCTACGTCGACCTGCATCCGCAGGACGCCCTCTCGTGCGGCGTGCGCGAAGGCGGGCTTGCGCGCGTCGCGACGCGCTGGGGCAGCCTGGTCGCGCGCGTGCGCACCAGCGGCGAGCTGCCGCGCCGCAGCGTCTTTGTGCCGATCCACTGGAACGCGCAGTACGCCTCCGACGCACGCGTCGGCGCGCTGGTCAACCCGGTGGTCGATCCGGTGTCCGGCGAGCCGGAGTTCAAGCACACACCGGTGCGCGTGGAGGAGTTCCCCGTGCTCTGGCACGGTTTTGCACTCAGCCGCAGGCCGCTGCCGATGACGCAAATCACCTGGTGGACGCGCATCACCGGCAGGTGCTTTCTGCGTTACGAGTTCGCCGGCCGCCAACGCATCGCAGACTGGCCGGAAGCGGCATGCCGCGTTCTGGGTGTTCGCGACACCGGTGCCGACTGGATCGAGTACGAGGACCGCAGCGCCGGCCAGTATCGCGCCGCCTGGGTCGTCGACGAGCGCATCGAGGCCTGCGTGTTCGTTTCGCCACGTCCGGACCTGCCGTCCCGCGCCTGGCTGTCGGGCCTATTCGCGAAGGATCGGCTCGAAGAGCTCGACCGCATCGGCCTTTTGGTCGGCGAACCGCTGGATCGCGGTGCCGACACCGGCCCCACCGTCTGCTCCTGCTTCGGGGTCGGCCGCAACACCATCCTCGACGCGATCCGCACGCAGGGCTGCACCAACACCGAAGCCCTCGGCCGCAGGCTGCGCTGCGGCACCAACTGCGGCTCGTGCATTCCCGAACTCAAGGCGCTGATCGCCGCGTCCGCGCTCGAACCGGCCTGAGCGGTGGCACCGATGTAGGGCGGTCCATGACCGCCGTCCACAGAGCGTCGCTAGTGCCCGGCGGGCGCGGCCCGCCTATAACAACTTCGCCAGCTTCGCGCTCATCCGCGTCAGGTGCTTCGCGTGGTCGGCTTCGAGCCGCGCGTAGGCGCGGATCAGGCGCTGGCCGTACTCGGTGAGCCGCGCGCCGCCGCCGCTGCGACCGCCGGTCAGGCGCGTGACCACGGCGGCGCCGGCACGCTTGTTCATCGCATCGACCGCATCCCAGGCCGCGCGGTAGCTCATGCCCATCTGCAGCGCGGCCTGGCGGATCGACCCGGTTTCGTGGATCAGGCGCAGCAGCTCGATGCGGCCGGGGCCGGCGAGGGCTTCATCGCCGGCCATGAACCAGAACTGCGAGCGGACGCTGAGCGGTCGACGCGGCATCGGTGGACGGTCCGTGGGAGCTGGCCCGCAGCGTTCCACAGCGAGCCTGCGCCGGCAAGCGTTATATATCTCAATGCACAACGCTGGTATCTTTGACGGCCCATGAACACCACAGCCGATCCCCGCAGCCGCGTCACCGGCGTCGTCCTCGCCGGCGGCCGCGGGCTGCGCATGGGCGGCGTCGACAAGGGCCTGATCGAGATCGGCGGCCGGGCGCTGGTCGAAGCACCGCTCGATGCGCTGCGGCCACAGGTGGGGCGCTTGATCGTGAGCGCCAACCGCAACACGGCGCGCTATGCCGCGTTCGGTGTCCACGTCGTCGCCGACCTGCAGCCGGACTACGCCGGGCCGCTCGCCGGGCTCGCCGCGGCGGCGCAGGCCGCCACCACCGAATGGCTCGTCAGCGCGCCCTGCGATACGCGCACGCTGCCCACCGATCTGGTCGCGCGCCTGGTTCTCGCCGCCGAGCGCTTTGGGGTCGATGCCGCCTACGCCTGCGACGCCGATGGTCCGCAATACGTCGTTTGCGCGCTGCGCACCTCGCTGGCCGGCGCGCTTGCACGCGCCGCGGCGTCGTCGCGGCGCGCGCTGCGCGACTTTTTGCATGCGCAGCGGGCGGTCGCCGTGCACTTTTGCGACTGGCGCTGTGCAAATCTGAACACGCCGGAGGCTTTGACATGCTGATGTCGGCGCCTGAGCTTGCGTTCGCGCCGCTTGCCGACGCGCGCGGCCGGCGCAAGCGCAAGCTGCGCCTGTCGCTGACCGATCGCTGCAACCTGCGCTGCGTCTACTGCATGCCCGAGCATCCGCAGTGGCTGCCGCGCGACACGCTGCTCAGTGCCGACGAGCTGGCGCGACTCGCGCGACTGTTCGTCGAGCGCCTCGGCATCGACGAGATCCGTCTGACTGGCGGCGAGCCGCTGCTGCGCGACGGCATCGCCGACATCGTCGCGCGCATCGATGCGCTGCGCGGCGCCGGCCTCGCCCGCATCGCGATGACCAGTAACGGCGTGCGGCTCGATCGCCACGCCCGGAGCCTGCGCGATGCCGGGCTCGACGATGTGAACGTCAGTCTCGATGCGATCTCGCCCGCGGGCTTTACACGCCTGACCGGCGGCGAGCTCGCCCCCGTGCTGCGCGGCATCGACGCCGCGCGCGCGGCCGGACTGCCGGTCAAGATCAACAGCGTGATCCTGCGCGGGCACAACGAGGACGAGGTGCTGCCGCTGGTGCGCTGGGCCGTCGCCGAGCGTCTGCCGCTGCGCTTCATCGAGTTCATGCCGCTCGACGGCCGCGGTTACTGGAACGCCGAGCGTGTCGTGCGCGAGGACGAGATCCTCGCCCGGCTCGCGCCGCACTACCGCATCGAGTCCTGCCCGCCGACCGATGCCCCGGCGCACGAGTATCGCCTCGACGGCGAGCACGTGCTGGGCATGATCTCGACCGTGTCCAAGCCGTTCTGCCGGCGCTGTGACCGCGTGCGCGTGTCGGCGACCGGCCGGCTCTATTCCTGCCTGTTTTCCGCCGATGGCCCCGACCTGCGCGCCCTGCTGCGCGGCGGCGCCGACGACGAGTCGATCGCGGCGCGCGTGCGCGCGCACGTCTGGCACAAGGAGGCGGGCTACGCGGAGCGGCCGGGCTATGTCGAACGGCCGATCACGATGCATGTGATGGGAGGTTGAGGTGGAAGTCCGTGTACAGTGTTTCGGTCCGGCGCGCCGGCTCGCCGGCGATGAATGGCTCAGCGTGCAGCTCGACGAGCCGGCGACGGTTGCCGATGCGCTGGCCGCGCTGGCATCACGCGGCGACGAGTTCGCCGCGCTGCTGAAACAATGCGCAGTCGCGCTCGGCGACGAGATCGTGCGGCGGACCCATCCGCTCAAGTCCGGTGATGTCGTGGCGCTGCTCCCTCCCGTTGCTGGAGGCTGAAACGGATGACTGACTTCCCCCGCATTCAGGACACTCCGCTATCGCTCGACGCGCTGCTCGTCGGCTCCGAGCGCGACGATTGCGGCGCGCTTGCGATCTTTGCCGGCACCGTGCGCAACCATCACGACGGAAGACCGGTCACGCATCTGGTCTACACCGCGCACGCCGCGCTCGCCGACAAAATGATCCGCGGCATCGAGCAGCAGATCGCGCGGCAGCACGGCGTGCCGGTGTGCCGCGTCGTGCATCGCATCGGCGCGCTGCGCATCGGCGAGTCGGCGATCCTCGCCGTCGTGCGCGCGCCGCACCGAGCCGAGGCCTTCGCCGCGCTGCGCGCGCTGGTCGATGCGGTCAAGCACCGCGTGCCGATCTGGAAGGAGGAGTTCTATACCGACGGCACCAGCGCCTTCGTCACCGGCTGCTGTATCGCCGAAGACGCCGAAGATACCGGTGCGCACCCCCATCACGAACACGGGCACGGACACCAGCATGCGTGACATCACGCTCAAGCCGACGACGCTGCGCAGCGCCACCGCTGGCGGCCGTATCCGTGTTGGCGCCGACGGCGTCGCGATGGTGCGCGAGCGCCGCGTCGACAAGGGCGACGTGATCGAATGCGCCCGCATCGCCGGGATCATGGCGGTCAAGCAGACGCCTGCCTTACTGCCGCACTGCCATCCGATTCCGGTGCTCGATGCGCAGCTCGACTTCGCGTTCGAGGACGATGCGCTGGCGATTCGCGCGACGGTGCGCACGATCGCCGCGACCGGCGTCGAGATGGAAGCGCTGACCGCGGTCAGTGCCGCGGCGCTGTGCGTCTACGACATGATGAAGCCGCACGTCGATACCCAGACGCTGCGCATCGACGGCATCCACCTCGCCGAGAAAATGGGCGGCAAAACCCAGTTCGGCCGCAAGGCCAAGGCCGGGCGCGCCGCGGTGATCGTGCTGTCCGACACCGTGGCCGCCGGCAAGAAGCCGGACACGGCCGGCAAGTCGGTCGCGGAGGGTCTGGCGAACGCCGGCTTCGACGTCGCCGGCTACGAGATCCTGCCCGACGAACCGGCGCAGCTCGACCGGCGCCTGCGCGAATGGCTGGCGCAGCGGCCTGATCTGATCGTCACCGTCGGCGGTACCGGCGTCGGGCCGCGCGACAAGACCGTCGAGACGGTGCAGCCGTTCTTGACCACCGAGCTGCCGGGCCTGATGGAAGCGGCGCGCAGCTTCGGCCAGGCACGCACGCCGTACGCGATGCTCTCGCGCGGCATCGCCGGACTCGCCGGCGGCACCGTGGTCTGCACCTTTCCGGGTTCGCGCAAGGGCGCCGAGGAAACGCTTGCGGCGATCCTGCCCGGTCTGGTGCACCTGATCGAGGTCTGCCGCTTCTCGCGGCCGCATGACGGCGGCTACACGTGAGCGCAGTGCGATGATCGGCGTTGACGAGGCGCTCTCGCGCATCGCCGGCGCGCTGCCGGAACTGCCCGCCGAGACCATCGCCACGCGCGATGCGCTCGGCCGCGTGCTCGCAGCAAAGGCGCGCACCGCACATCCGCTGCCGCTGTTCGACCAGAGCGCGGTCGATGGCTATGCCGTGCGTCACGCCGACGTGCAGCGCGTACCGGTGACGCTGCCGCTTTCGACCACGGTGGCGGCGAGCGCCCAGGCCGCGCGCGCGCGGCTCGCGCCCGGCACCGCCGCGCGCATCTTCACCGGCGGGCTGCTGCCCTTGGACGCCGACACCGTCGTGCGTCAGGAGCTGACGCGGCGCAAGGCCGATGCGGTGACGATCCTCAAAGCGGTGGCGCCCGGTACCGATCTGCGCCGCCAAGGCGAGGAGCTGGCCAAGGGGAGCGTCGTCGCCGCAGCCGGCGCGCGCGTGACGCCGGGTCTGCTCGCGGCGCTGGCGCTCGCCGGCGCGCATCAGGTTCAGGTGCGGCGTCAGCCGCGCATCGCCGTGCTGATCAGTGGCGATGAGGTCGTGCCGCACGGCGCACCGCTCAAGCTCGGCCAGGTGCCGGACGCCAACGGCCCGCTGATCGGCGCGCAGCTCGCGCAGTGGGGCGTGCCCCCATCGTCGATCGATTATGTCGCCGATCGGGAAGACGCCGTGCGCACCGCGCTCGCAAGCGCGTTCGAACGCGCCGATCTCGTGCTCAGCAGCGGCGGCGTTTCGGTGGGCGACTTCGATTTCATTCCCTCGGTCGCCGAAAAACTCGGCGCCGAGCGCCTGCTGTGGAAGGTCGCGCAAAAACCCGGCATGCCGCTGTATGTCGCCCGACGCGGCGCCAGCCTGCTGTTCGGCCTGCCCGGCAACCCGGCCTCGGTGCTGGTCAACCTGCAGGTCTACGTGCGCGATGCGCTCGAACGCATGCTCGGCCGCGATCCGCGCGCACGCTGGCGCCACGCGATCGCGCCGGCTCGGCTCCATCGTGAGCAGGAAAAGACCTTCTGGCTGCGCGCGATCGTCAGCGCCGATGCGCAGGGGCAGTTGCGCCTTGAGACCTTGTCCGGTCAGGCCTCGCACATGCTCGGCAACCTCGCGCGCGCGAACGCGCTGGTGCGCGTACCGGGCATGAACGAAGCCGAACGCGTCGACACGCTGCGCTGGCTCAGTCTGTACGACTAGGGCCTGTTGACGCGATCAGTCCTCGTCCTCGTCGTCGTCCTCGATCGGCGACTCGCCGGTATCGAATACGGTGGAGTGGAACTCGAAGCTGCACCACAGCTTGAGGGTTTCGATGCTGCGGTCCGCCGGCCACAGGGTTTCGTCGGTGTACCAGTCTTCGAGCAACGCCTCGAAGATTGGCTCGTGGTTCAGGCGCAGCCAGCGCTCGAAGTCCTGACGGCTTTCGGCTTCGACGAGATAGACCGTCGGGTCTTCGTTGGCCTCGAGCAGGGTCATGCCGCCATCGCCGGTCGGATCGCAGCGATTGATCCAGTCCACGAACGGCTGTCGGTAACGGACGACGACTGCGGATCGGTTCAGCATGCGCCTTTGCTCCTCACCCGCTCAGGCCGGGCTGGCTTGGACCCGAGAGTGTGCGCGCAGTTCACGCGCGCCGCCAGGTTCAGCCGCTGCGTGGACGCAAGACCAGGGATGCCGAGTTGATGCAGTAGCGCAGCCCGGTCGGCCGCGGTCCGTCCGGGAACACGTGGCCGAGGTGGGCATCGCAGCGCGCGCACAGTACCTCGATGCGGCGCATGCCGTGGCTCAGGTCCTCGCGGCGGGCGACGTGACCGTGGTGCGCGGGATCGAAAAAGCTCGGCCAGCCGGTGCCCGAGTCGAACTTGGTGCGCGAATCGAACAGCGGCAGATCGCAGCAGACGCAGTGGTAGACGCCGTCGCGATGATCGTCCCAGAGCGCGCCGGTGAAGGCGCATTCGGTGCCACCCTGGCGGGTGACGCGGTATTGCTCCGCGGTGAGCTGGGCACGCCACTCGGCGTCGGTCTTGACGATCTTTTCCATGCGCATCTCCGTGACGGTGGGCCCGGACTGCGCGCGGCGCGCATTCCTGGCTGCGCTACTCTACGCCGCCTTCGCTTCGGGGAAACGCCATGCTCACGCTGCTTGCCGCGCTCGGTGGCGCCAGCGCCGTCGCCGCCATCGCCGCCGACTGGCGCGAGACCAAGCCGCCGCTGTTCCTACTGCTCAAGCCGCTGACGACGCTGCTGATCGCCGGCATTGCCTGGATCGCCCCGGCGTCCGACTACCGCAGCCTGGTGCTCGCAGGTCTGGCGCTGTCGCTGGTCGGCGACATCTGCCTGATGTTCGAGGGCGATGCGCCGTTCATCGGCGGCCTGTCGAGCTTTCTCTTCGCGCACCTGGTGTTCATGGCGGCGTTTCTGATCGGCCTGCCGGCGTGGCCGCTGCCGTGGTGGGCGCTCGGCTTCGTGGTCTATGGCGCGGCGTTCGCGGCGCTGCTGCTGCCGCGCGCCGGCAGGCTCAAGCTGCCGGTGCTGCTCTACGGCCTGGTGCTCACCGGCATGGCGGTGACCGCGTCGGTGCGCTACGGCGCCCTGCAATCGACCGGCGCGCTGCTCGCGCTGATCGGCGCCGGGTTGTTCCTGATCTCGGACAGCGCGCTCGGCACGCGCAAGTTCGTCGGCCGTTACCCCGGCGCGCAAGGTCTGATCCTGTCGACGTACTGGCTGTCGATCGGCCTGATCGCGGCCTCAGCCCTCGACGTTCAATAGCGGTCGAGAATCTTCTCGACATCCTTGCGGATCGCCGCCAGTGCATCGCTCACGGCAATGCTGCGGCGCCGCTCGCCATTGACCAGCGCGGCGAAGGCGATCCAGCCGCCGTCGCGTTTGCGCAAATACCCGGCGGTGCCGAACACGCTGTACGGCTCGGTCAGCGTGCCGGTCTTGAGCGCGACGCGGTCCTTCCACGCCGCGCTGCCGGTGCGCAGGAAGCGGCTTGGCGCCTGCCGCGGTACCACCAGGCCGGCGTAAAACCACGGGAAGGTGTCGGTAGCGCGGTACTGCTGGCGCAGCACCGCGACCAGATCGCGAGCCGACAGCCGGTTCTCGGGGGTCAGGCCACTGCCGCTGAACATCAGCGGGCGGTCATCGTCGCCGGTCGGCACCGCATAGCCGGCGTTGCGGCGTGCGCGCACGACCAGATCGGCAAGGGGCTGCGCGGCGCTGGCCAGCGTGGTCACCGGTGCCGGCGTGCGCTCGGCGGCCATCGCCAGCGTCAGCACGTCGGAGATGTAGTTGTTGGAGTAGCGCAGCAGGCGGCCGACCTGTTCGCGCAGCGGCATGCCCTGATGCGCCGCCAGCGCACGCGCGGCGCGCGGGATCGCGTCGGTGCTGACGCGCACCGAGCCGGAAACGCGGACGCCGAGCTCGGCGAGTACCTCGCGCAACAGCAGCCCGGCGCCGAGCGCCGGGTCGGCCATCGAGCGGTACAGACGCACCCCGCCCGCTGCCGCATGGACGCTGCCGCCCATCACCAGCGCCTCGCTCTCGGGGCGGGTGATGCGATCGAGCCACAGCCAGGTGTCGCTGCGCGTGCCGCGGGTCTGGATCGTGCCTTCGAGGGGAATCGGCACGTCGACCGCGGCGCAGCTTCGCACCTGTGCAGCGGCGCCCGGTGCATCGGGCAGCACGTCGACGCACCAGGTGCCGTAGTCCACGCCGAAGGCCGACAGCGGCGCGTCGTAGGCGGTATGGCTGCGCGTGAGCGCGTCGCAGCGATCCTTGGTCTCGCAGCCGAGCAGACCGAACGGCGCCGCCTGCACGACCAGATCGCCATCGACCTGCTCGACGCCGGAGCGTTTGACCTGCGCCGCCAGCAACCACAGCGCCTGATGGTCCAGCGTGGCATCGCCCTCGCTGTATACGATCAGGTCTGCCGGCAGCCGGCCGTCGGTGGGCGTGGCCATCGACAGGATCTGGGTTGCGAAGGTCTTGTCGCCGGGCCAGGTTTCGAGCGCGGCGGCTGCGAGCACGAGCTTGCTCAGCGATGCCGGCGACAGCCGCGTTTCGGCGTTCAGCGCCTGCAGGGTCTTGCCGGTATCGAGATCGACCGCGATCGCGGTCACGCGCGCGCCGCGCTGGGCCTGCAACTTCTGCAGCGCGTCCCAGGCAGCGGTAGCAGGGGTGGCGAGCAGCGCCAGCGCCAGCGCCAGCGCGCCGAACGCAGGCCACCGCGGAAAGTCCGTTTTCGTCATCGTCAACGTGATACACCGGCGCGCCGCGAAGTTCCAGCGCGAAAGCCTCAATCGACGTTCAGCGAGGCGACCCAGATCGCCGCGAGTCGCTCCAACCCGGCGCGATCGGCCTCATCGAAGCGGCCGCGGCTCGGGCTGTCGAGGTCGAGTACGCCGAGCAGCTCGGCGCCACGCAGCAGCGGCACGACGATCTCCGCGTTCGATGCCGCATCGCAGGCGATGTGGCCGGGAAAAGCATGCACGTCGGCGACGAGCTGCGTCGTGCGTGTCGATGCAGCCTTACCGCAGACCCCGCGGCCAAAGGGAATGCGCACACAGGCCGGCTTGCCCTGGAACGGACCGAGCACCAGCTCGCCGTCGCGCGCAAAGTAGAAGCCCGCCCAGTTCAGGTCCGGCACGCCGTGCCAGATCAGGGCCACCAGATTCGCCGCGTTGGCCACCGCATCGCATTCGCCGGCGAGCAGCGCCTGCGCCTGTTGCGCCAATTCGGCGTAGGCCGCGGCCTTGCCGGCGCCAGATGGAATCTTCAGTTGGAAACTCAAGCGCTGCTCCGTCGGGAAGTCCGCAGTATAGGGTGCGGGCTGTGTTATTATATTTAATATTAGTTCCGATTACGCTGTTATCGAACATCGAAGTGCCGGGCTGGTGGAATTTCCGGGCGCGTGTAGGACGCACCAAAGCTTAAGCTGTCCGCTTTGCCACCGCATCCGAGGACTCACATGCGTGCAACCGCTCTTTGCGCCATCGGCGCCGTACTGCTCGCCGCCTGCGGCCCATCGACACCGCCGACCACCGAATCCGCGGCGCCGACACAGGCGGCGAAGGCCGCGCCGCTGGGTTCCGGCATCGACCGCGCGCAGTTCGATCCGAAGGTGCGCCCACAGGACGATTTCTACCGCCACGTCAACGGCACCTGGCTGAAGAACAACCCGGTTCCGGCGGACAAGAGCAATTACGGCAGCTTCACGCATCTTGCCGACGAAGCCGAGGCGCAACTGCGTGCCATCATCGAGGAGGCCGCACGTGCCAAGAACCACCCGCCGGGCTCGGACGAGCAAAAGGTCGGCGACTACTACGCCGCGTTCATGGACGAGGCGCGCATCGAAAAGCTCGGCCTCGAACCACTGGCCGGCGAACTCGCGCGCATCGACGCCCTCGACGAGCGCGGCGAGCTGGCGCGGCAGCTTGCGCACCTCACGCGGCTGGGCGTCTACCTGATGCCGATGTTCGTCGACACCGATGCCAAGGATTCGACGCAGTACGCGCTGTACCTGTTCCAGGGCGGCACCGGCCTGCCGGATCGCGACTACTACCTGGACGAGGGCGAGAAGTTCGCCGAGATCCGCGCCAAGTACCGCGCCCACATCGGCAACATGCTGCGCCTGGCCGGCATCGAGGGCGCCGATGTACACGCCGCCGCGATCCTCGAACTCGAAACGCGCTTCGCCAGAGCGCAGTGGACCCGCGTCGACTCGCGCGACGCCGACAAGACCTACAACAAATACGGCTTCGACGAACTCGCCAAGCTGATGCCGAACTTCGACTGGCCGGCCTTCATCGAGGCCACCGGCATCGGCCAGTCGCCCGGCGTGGTGGTCATGCAGCCGAGCTTCTTCGAGGCCTTCGACGCCATCCTGCACGAGACCGATCTGGCGACGATCCGGCTGTGGATGAAGTGGCGGCTGCTGTCGACGTTCGCACCGCTGTTGTCGAAGCGCTTCGTCGACGAGAACTTCGCTTTCTACGGCACGACGCTCAACGGTATCGCCGAGCTGGAGCCGCGCTGGAAGCGCGGTGTCAAGGCCACCGAGGACGCGCTCGGCGAGGTGCTCGGCCGCATCTACGTGGCGCGTCACTTCCCGCCCGCGGCCAAGGCGCGCATGCAGGAGCTGGTCGCCAATCTGGTCAAGGCCTACGAGGCCAGCATTCGCGAGCTCGACTGGATGAGCGACGAGACCAAGGAGAAGGCCCTGGTCAAGCTGTCCAAGTTCACGGCCAAGATCGGCTATCCCGACAAGTGGAAGGACTACTCGGCATTGGTGGTCAAGGCCGACGATCTGGTCGGCAACGTGATGCGCTCGAACGCGGTGGAGATGGATCGCCAGATCGCCAAGCTCGGCGGGCCGATCGACCGCGACGAGTGGTTCATGACGCCACAGACGGTGAACGCCTACTACAACCCGGGCATGAACGAGATCGTGTTCCCGGCGGCGATCCTGCAACCGCCGTTCTTCGACATGAACGCCGAGGATGCGGTGAACTACGGCGGCATCGGCGCGGTGATCGGCCACGAGATCGGTCATGGCTTCGACGATCAGGGTTCGAAGTACGACGGCGACGGCAACCTCAAGAGCTGGTGGACCGAGGACGACCGTAAACGCTTCGAGGAGCGCACCCGTGCGCTGATCGCACAGTACGATGCCTACGAGGCCCTGCCCGGCCATCACGTCAACGGCGCCTTCACCATCGGCGAGAACATCGGCGATCTGGGTGGCCTGTCGATCGCGCTCAAGGCCTATCTGATGTCGCATCCCGAACCGCCGGTGATCGACGGCTTCACCGGCACGCAGCGCGTGCTGCTCGGCTGGGCGCAGATCTGGCGGCGCAACTACAAGGACGAGAACCTGCTGCAGCGGCTCAAGTCCGACCCGCATGCGCCGTCGGAATTCCGCGTCAACGGCGTCGTCCGCAACATGCCGGACTGGTACACGGCGTTCGACGTCAAGGAGGGCGACAAGCTCTACCTTGCCCCGGAACAGCGCGTGAAGATCTGGTGATGCGCCATGCCGGTACATGAACGCTGGGTGAAATCCCCCACCGCGGCGGCCAGATCCGCTAGACTGCACCGCTGTGACGCACGCCGTTTCGGGGCGCCACGGTAACCACAACAAGGCTGCTCACCAAGGAGATTTCCCAGATGAAGAAGACAGCGTTCGCGCTGGCGTTGGCCGCGGCTGCGGGTCTCGGGACCGCCCAGGCGCAGGACTACCAGATGGAACTCGAAGCCGGTTACTCCGACTTCAATCCCGATGTCGGCGAAGGCGACTCGGCCTTTGACGTCGCGTTCACCTACTACCTCGATCGCGTCGCAACCGCCGGCCGTCCGCTCGCTGAAGCCGCGTTTCTCGCCAACGCGAGCAATCTCGGCATCGGCTATTTGACCTTCGACGACGCCGACGCCGACGCCATCGGCGTCAATGGCGAGTTCTGGTTCAACCAGCTCTACCTGAACGGCAGCTACACCGCGGCCGAAATCGGCAATGTCGACGTCGACACCATCGGCGTGCGCGCGGGCTGGATGCTGATGCCGAACCTTCGCATCGCCGCCGGTGTCGACCGCACCGACGTCGATGTGCCCGGCGCCGAGGAGACCGACGACATCGTCGTCGAGGGTAAGTACGTCGCCGATCTGGGCGGCGGCATGGCGCTGAACGTCGAGGGCAGCGTGACCTTCCTCGACGATCCGGCCGACGACGAGGTGTTCGAAGTCGCCGCCGACTACTACCTCAACCCGGCTTTCAGCATCGGCGCCGGCGGCTCGTTCGCCGACCAGGACGACAACTTCCTGCTGCGCGCGCGCTATTTCGTCACGCCCGCGATCGCCGGTCAGGTCGAGTACTTCACCCAGAACGACGGCGACGACGACGTCTTTCGCGTCTCGGGTCTGGTGCGCTTCTGATCGGTCACGATCAGCCGTTGTATCGGCCGGGGGCGGGCGTGATCCCGCCCCCTTTTCATGCGCACCGCGGCCGTGCGGCGGCCACCCCGCCGTCGACCGCGAGTTCCCAGTTGTCAGGATTTTCCCGACATCGCCGCGCCGCTCGGATACATCGCGCGTCACGCCTAGCCCGGATCCGTCACGAGTAGGCTGCTGAGAAGGCACGGCGGATTCGCTGTTGCCCAGTAGAATTCGGTTGTCGAAGCCAATTCTCTGGAGCGAATCCGCCGTGACGGAATGCTACCAAG
>NZ_JBEPIJ010000018.1:0-47824 GCF_040327995.1 Sinimarinibacterium thermocellulolyticum
GAGCTGCGTCCAAAGCGCCGAAAATACCCTCACCGTGTCGTCAAATTGGTCATTCCGAAACCAGAAAGCCTCCGCCCGTGCTCCAGGCGCGTCTATCGGCTCGCTGGTGACGGATCCGGGCTAAAGCCGCGCCATGATCCGCACTCTGTGCATGACCGCCACCGCCCTCTTCGCGACCGCCTGTGCCAGCACGGATCGCGCGCCGGCACCGCCCGGTTCCGACGCAGCGCCGGTCGTCGCCGCCGATCCGCATTCCTACGCCAATACCTCGGCCTTCGCCACGCAGCATTTCGTACTCGATCTGAGCGTGGACTTCGAGCGGCGCGTGCTCGCCGGGCATGTGGTGCTGCAGCTCGAACGCCGCGACGCGAGCGCGCGCACCCTGGTGCTCGACACACGCGATCTCGACATCCGCGCGGTCTCGGTAGGGCCGCGCGGCGCGGCGCTGACGCCGACGGCGTTCTCGCTCGATGCGCGCGACCCGATACTCGGCTCGGCGCTGCGCATCGAGCTGCCGCCGTCGGCCGACACCGTGCGCATCGACTACGCGACGCGGCCCGAGGCCTCGGGCCTGCAGTGGCTGAGCGCCGAGCAGACCACCGACAAGCGGCACCCGTTCCTGTTCACGCAGTCGCAGGCGATCCATGCACGCAGTTGGATTCCGCTGCAGGACACGCCGCAGATCCGCAGCAGCTTCGAGGCGCGCATCCGCACGCCGGCACCGCTGCTCGCGGTGATGGCGGCGCAGATGGAGCTCGATCCTACGCGCGACGGCGATTACCACTTCACCATGCCGCAGCCGATTCCGTCATACCTCGTCGCACTCGCCGTCGGCGATCTGCGCTTTCGTCCGATGAGCGCGCGCACCGGAATCTATGCCGAGCCTTCGGTGGTCGAGCGCGCCGCCCAAGAGTTCGAGGACACCGAGGCGATGATGCAGCGCGCGGAGGCGATTTACGGCCCCTATCGCTGGGGCCGCTACGACTTGCTGATCCTGCCGCCGGCGTTCCCCTACGGCGGCATGGAGAACCCGCGGCTGACCTTTGCGACGCCGACGGTGATCGCCGGCGACAAGTCGCTGGTGTCGCTGGTCGCACACGAGCTGGCGCATTCTTGGTCCGGCAACCTGGTGACCAATGCGAGCTGGAACGACTTCTGGCTCAACGAGGGTTTCACCAATCACCTGACCTACCGGATCATGGAGGAGGTCTACGGCGCCGACCGCGGCGCGCAGGAACGCGCGCTCGGTGCCAACGACCTCAAGGAAACGCTCGCGCGGCTGACGCGCGACGACGACAAGACCCTGCTGCCGGATCTCACCGGGCGCGATCCCGACGACAACGTCACCGACGTCCCCTATGAGCGCGGGGCGCTGTTCCTCGCCTATCTCGAAAACCGCTTCGGTCGCGAGACCTTCGATGCCTTCCTGCGCAAGTGGTTCGATGCGCATGCCTTCCAGAGCGTGACCACACCGCAGTTCATCGCCTTTCTCGAACGCGAGCTGCTGCAGCCGAATCCCGGCGTCGTGACCGCGGCGCAGATCGACGCCTGGCTGCGCTCGCCGACGATGCCGGCCGACACGCTGTGGCCGCAGTCGCAGGCTTTCGCGCAGGTGGATGCCGCACGCGGCGTGTTTCTCGCCGGCGGCGATCCGGCGCAACTCGCAGTCGGCGGCTGGAGCACGCGCCAGTGGCAGTACTTCCTCGACGGCATGCCCGAGCGGCTCGACGCCGCGCAGTTGCAGGCCCTCGATGCGGCTTTCGATCTGTCGAACGGCCGCAACGCGGCGATCGCGGCGCGCTGGTTCTGCATCGTCGCGCGCAATGCCTATGCGCCGGCGTATGCGGCGATGGAGCGGCACCTCAAGTCGATCGGGCGCATGCTGTTGATCGTGCCGGTGTACCGCGAGCTGGCGAAGACGCCTTCTGGCAGCGCGTTGGCGCGGCGCATCTATGACGAGGCGCGCGCCGGCTACCACCCGATCGCACGCGACGCGATCGCCCAAGTGCTGTCACTTTGAGATCTGTCTCACAGCGTCCCCCGCATCGGGGGGTGCGCGCGCACGGCTCGCCGGTTCATGCTGGCGGCGTCCCTCTTTCCGGCTTGACCCATGGACGACGCGGCGCGGCACCGAAACGAAGTGTTGACCCACGTGCGCGAGCTGGTGGCCGCCATCGAGCGGGCGACGACCGGGCTTGCGCCCGGTCCGCGCCGGCTGCTCATCGGTGTCGAAGCGTTCTGGGAAGCCAGCTATCGCCGGCGTGAGGCGCTTCGCGGCCTGATCGAACGGGCCGACGCGCTCCAGGCGCGCGAGCGCCTCGCGCGCTGCGGCCACGTGCTCGAACGCATGTTTGCGCTCGAGCTGCGCGCCTGCGGGCTGGCGCGCGCGGAGTCGCTGGCCGCGGACCTGGCGCCGGAGATCGGCGCCGTCGTCCGCGCCGAGCGCCTCGCCGGTCAGCGTCTGCCGGCGCTGCGGCGGCGGCTGATCGGCTTCATCGAGAGCCGGACCGGTCTGCCGGCGCTGTGGTCGGCGTGGACGGTGGCTTGCGCGCCGGCACGACCGCGAACGGCTGCGCCAGCACCGGCGTGCGCACGCGCAGCGCCGGACGGCGTGCGAGCGCATCGAGCAGCGGCTTCAGGTTGACCGCGATCGGCATCGGCCGTAGCGGCTCATCCAATGGCCGGGTGAAATCGTCCCAGTGCGTGAGCACGACCTCGCGCGCTTCGAGCGGATCGACCACGGCGCGCACATAGGCCTCGGCATCGCCGACCAGCGCCGCGCCGAGCAGCACCGTATCGGCGCGCACGGCGTCGAGCGCCCCGGCCACGTAGCCTGCACTGCCGTGATGTAGCACGCTGCCCAGGCGATGCTCGACCAGAATCGAGTAGGTGCCGCCCTGGCGGTAGTCGAGATAGCGCGCCGGCGGACGCAGCGGCGCGTCGATCTCGCCGGTGGGCGCACCCCCGGTGGCACCGGCGTGGCGGCTTTCGATGAAGCGCACAAAAAACGGCCCCAGCGACAGCGCGGCGCCGTCGCTGGCGTCGCGCAGCTGCGCCGCTGCCAGCCCGGCGCCGCGACCGATCTGCAGCGTGCTCGGCGAGCCGGCGAGCACGGCGCCCGTGCGGCGCGCGACCACGCCGGCGTCCATCGCATGGTCGTAGTGCGAGTGCGAGACCAGCACGGCGTGCAGGCGGTCGATGCCAGCGCGCGCGAGCCACTGCGCGATGCGCGCCTCGTCCGGTGCGATCGACGCGTTCTGCACGAGCGGCCAGTAACCCGGCGGCCGGGTGAAGAAGGGGTCGATCATCAAGGCATCATCGCCGTGGCGGATCAAGACCGCGGTGACGCCGAACCAGGTCACGCTCAGCGTATCGATACCCGCTGCGACTTCAGCCTCGACCGGTTGCACGTGCTCGGCGAGACGCCGCGCGTCCGCGGCCGGTCGCCACAGCAGCAGCCAGACGCAAAGGCCGGCGGCGCCGAGCAGCAGCGCCGCCAGCATGGCGGCAGTGAGGCGGCGCGCGCGCACGTCGTCGTGTCTAGAAATCGCCCCAGCGGCGACGGCGATGGCTGCGCAGGATCCACGGCAGGATCAGCCCGAACAGCGTGCCGACGCCGACCAGCCCCGCGCCGGTGAGCATGGTGCGGCGCCGCGCCTTGTGTTCGTTGAAGCGCCGCTCGGCGTCTTCGGCACTGCGCTGCAGCGCCTCGATCTGCGCACGCAGCCTATCGTTCTCGCCCGCCAATTCGAGCGCCGGACGCGCCTCGGCGAGTGCGGACTGGGCGTCGCCGAGCTGGCTTTCGAGTTCGCGAATGCGCTGGCGCGCCGTGGTGAGTTCGCGACGCACCTGGTCGAGCACATCGCGCGCCGCTGGCTCCTCGGTGAGGTAGCGCGCGGTGACCCAGGCCTCGCGGCCATCTTCGGTGCGGATGCGCGCGAAGCTCTGCTCCCCGAGCGATTCGAGCAGGGTGACGCGATCGCCGCTCTTGATCGTGCCGAGATAGGTGGCGTCGTTGCGCGGACCGTCACGCAGCGTGAGGGTGATCTCGTCGCTGACGTACCGCGTGCGTTCCTGGGCGTGCGCGGATGTGACCAGGACCGACAGACAAAGCAAAGCGCAAGGGATGGGGGATTTCATGGCCGGGGGAGTCTAGCAACGCATCCCCGTGCGCAAAACCCGCCACGCGCACATCGGCTTCAGCAGCGATTCAGGCGCTCTGCGCGTGATGCCAGCCAGCGTGGTCGATCTGCGCGTCGATACCCGCGAGGATCGCGGCACGGATCGCGGGCGGCACCGGCGTCTTGCCGTGCGCATCGATCATCACGTAAACGGTCTCCGAACGTGCGAGCAGGGCGTCCGCGCCGGCGCGGCGGAATTCGCAGGCGATCGAGAACGAACTGTTGCCGACGTGCAGACCGCGCACCGTCACTTCGAGCACATCGTCGAAGCGCGCCGGCGATTTCCATTCGGTGGTCTGCTTGACGAGCTGATAGTCGAAACTGCCGTCGACCAGGGCCTCGCCGAAACCAAGCGCGCGCAGGTATTCGGTGACGGCCAGATCGGTGTAGTCACCGTAGCGCGCGTTGAACACGACCTTCTGCGCGTCGCATTCACCGTAGCGCACGCGCAGGTAGTAGCGGAAGGCCACGACTCAGTGCACCTTGCGCGACTTGCCGGCGAGACGTTCGGCGTCGGCTCTGGCCTTGACCCCGCCGGCGTGGGTATCGCGCGGACCGCGGCCGCCGAAGCGCCACGGCTGCGGCTTGCTCAGCGGCTGTTTGAACGCGCTCTTCTTCGGCGCCGGCTTGGTCGATTGCGGCGGCTCGTTCTTCGTGCTCATGCGAAGATCCTCGATGGACGGCGCATTCTAGAGCAGCAGCAGCCGCACGTCGGCGAGCAAGCGGCTCAAGTGCACGATGAAGCGCGCCGCATAGGCGCCGTCGATCACACGATGATCGTAGGACAGCGACAGGGGGCACAGCAGGCGCGGCTGGAAGGTCTTGCCGTCCCACACCGGTTTGATTTCGGCTTTCGACACACCGAGGATGCCCACTTCCGGCGCATTGACGATCGGCGTGAAGTAGCCGCCGCCGATGCCGCCGAGCGAGGAGATCGAAAAGCAGCCGCCCTTCATCTCGTCGGGCTTGAGTTTTCCGTCGCGCGCCTTCTTGGCGAGCGCGGCGCATTCGGCGGACAGCTCGGCGATGCCCTTACCCCAGACATCGCGCACCACCGGCACGACCAAGCCATTGGGCGTGTCGGCGGCAAAACCGATATGACAGTACTGCTTCATCACCAGGCTCTCGCCGTCGGCCGAGAGCGAAGCGTTGAACTCGGGGAAGGCTTTGAGCGCGCAGGCGACCGCTTTCATCAGGATCGGCAGCAGGGTCAGCTTGGGCCCGCCCGATGCGGCGAGCTCCGCGCTCTGCTGCTTGCGAAAGGCCTCGAGCTCGGTGATGTCGGCGTCGATCGTCTGGGTGACGTGCGGGATGTTGAGCCAGGCGCGCGACAGATGCGCGGCCGATAGCTTGCGGATGCGTGCCAGCGGCTTGGTCTCGACGGCGCCGAACAGCGCGAAGTCCACCGCCGGAATCGGCGGAATGCCCGTGCCGCCGGTGCTGCTTGGCGCAGCGCCCTTGGCGGATGAAGCCAGGCGCGTCTTGACGAAGGCCTGCACGTCCTCGATGAGGATGCGTCCGCGCGGACCGCTGCCTTTGAGCTGCGCGAGATCGACACCGAGTTCGCGGGCGAACTTGCGCGTCGCCGGGCCGGCGTACGGGGGCGCGGGATCCGGGAGGGCATCCGCCGGGCTCATGCCTGCGCGACCGCTCGACGATGACGCGTTCGCCAGGGCCAGCGATGACGCGCGGTCGGCGCGAGTCTCGCGAGCGCCGGGCCGCGGGCCGGACGACGAACTCGGCTGCACCAGGGGCGGCACAGCTTGGGTCCGTTCAGGAACCGGTCGTGCGTTGTCTCCCGCGTCCTCCCCGCTCGCCGAGGTTTCCAGCACACACACCGCATCGCCTTGCGACACCTTGTCGCCGAGCTTGAGCCTGAGGTCACGCACGGTGCCGGATGCCGGCGACGGAACTTCCATCGTCGCCTTGTCGGATTCGAGCACCAAGAGCGGTTGGTCTTTCTCGACCGCATCGCCATCGGCGACGAGCACGTCGATCACCGGAACGCCGGTGTAGTCGCCGATGTCCGGAATCTTCACCTCGACGCGGACGCTGCTCATCGGTGTCGCGGACGATGCCGGCGGCGCGCCGCGCTGCGCGTTGCGCTCGGCTTGCGCTGGCGTTGACGGGGGCTGCGCTGCGGATGGGGCCTGTGGCGCGGCTGCCCGCGTCTCTTCGCCCTCGAGTTCGCAGATCACGGTGCCCTTCGACACCTTGTCGCCGACTTTGAGTCTGAGACCACGGACCGTGCCCGCCGCCGGCGAGGGCACTTCCATCGTCGCCTTGTCGGATTCGAGCACCAAGAGCGGTTGATCCTTTTGGACGTGCTCACCGTCGGCGACGAGCACGTCGATGACCGGCACGTCGTCATAACCGCCGATGTCCGGAACCTTCACCTCGGTTTTGTTCATGCCTGATACCCCCGCAAAGGCTTGCGTGCCGGAAGCTCGTGTGTCATCGGCAGGCGCCGTTCAGCTCACCCAGGGCGCGCTGCGGTTCGGCTTGATGCCGTAGATCTTGATTGCCTGGGTCACGCGCTCGGCCGGCACGCGCCCGAGCTCGGCAAGGGCCTTGAGCGCCTTGACGACGATCCAGCGGCGGTCGATCTCGAAGAAGTCGCGCAGCGCCGGGCGGTTATCGGAGCGGCCGAAGCCGTCGGTGCCGAGCACGTGGTAGGGCATGGGCACGTAGGGCCGGATCTGTTCGGCATGGGCGCGGATCCAATCGGTCGATGCGATCGCCGGCCCGGTCATGCCGCCGAGGCATTCCTGCACATAGCTCTTGCGCGGCTCGTCCTCGGGGTGCAGCAGATTCCAGCGTTCCACGTCGCGGCCGTCGCGCGCCAGTTCGCTGAAGCTCGGCACGCTCCAGACATCGCTGGTCACGCCCCATTCCTCCTTGAGCAGATCGGCGGCGGCGATGACCTCGCGCAGGATCGAGCCGGAGCCGAGCAGTTGCACATGCGCCACGGCCGCCCGTGCTTCCGAGCGCAGCAGGTACATGCCGCGGAGGATGCCCTTCTCGACGCCCGGCGGCATCGATGGATGTGCGTAATTCTCGTTATAAAGCGTGATGTAGTAGTAATGATCACGATGCTCGACATACATCTCGCGCATGCCGTGCTGCAGGATCACCGCGAGCTCGTAGGCATAGGCCGGGTCATAGGCGCGGCAGTTCGGCACCATCGCCGCCATCACCTGCGAATGCCCGTCCTGGTGCTGCAGGCCCTCGCCGTTGAGCGTGGTGCGGCCGGCGGTCGCGCCGAGCAGAAAGCCGCGTGCGCGCATGTCGCCGGCGGCGTAGGCCAGGTCGGCGACGCGCTGGAAGCCGAACATCGAGTAGTAGATGTAGAACGGCAGCAGCGAGATGCCATGGTTGGCATAGCTCGTCGCCGCGGCGATCCATGACGACATCGCGCCGGCCTCGGTGATACCCTCCTCCAGCACCTGGCCCTTGATGTCCTCCTTGTAGAACGCGAGCTGGTCGGCGTCTTCCGGGTTGTACTTCTGGCCGACGACCGAGTAGATGCCGAGCGAGCGGAACATGCCTTCCATGCCAAAGGTGCGCGCCTCATCCGGCACGATCGGCACCACGCGCTGACCGATGGCTTTGTCGCGGCACAGCATCTGCAACAGTTGCACGAAGGCCATCGTCGTCGAGATCTCGCGCTCGCCGGAGCCCTGCAGGATCTTGTCGAAGGCCGACAGCGGCGGAATCTCCAGCGTCTCGTTGTTGGGCCGACGCTGCGGCAGAAAACCGCCGAGCTGTGCGCGACGTTCTTTCAGATAGCGGATTTCCGGAGAATCCTCCGGTGGGCGGTAGAACGGCGTGTTGGCGATCTGGTCGTCGGAGATCGGAATGCGGAAACGGTCGCGGAAGGCCTTGAGCGCTTCCTCGCCCATTTTCTTTTGTTGGTGCGTGATGTTCTGGCCTTCGCCGGCCTCGCCCATGCCGTAGCCCTTCACGGTCTTGGCCAGAATCACCGTCGGTGAGCCGGTGTGTTTCGACGCTGCCGCGTAGGCCGCGTAGATCTTGTGCGGGTCGTGGCCGCCGCGATTCAGGCGCGCGATGTCCTCGTCGGACATCGTGCTGACCAGCCGCTGCAGCTCGGGGTACTTGCCGAAGAAATGTTCGCGCGTGTACTTGCCGCCCTTGGCCTTGTAGCTCTGGTACTCGCCGTCCACGGTCTCGTTGAAGGCCTGCAGCAGCTTGCCGGAGCCGTCCTGGGCGATCAGCGCGTCCCACAATCCGCCCCAGATCACCTTGATGACGTTCCAGCCGGCGCCGCGGAATACGCCTTCGAGTTCCTGGATGATCTTGCCGTTGCCGCGCACCGGACCGTCCAGGCGCTGCAGATTGCAATTGACGACGAAGATCAGATTGTCGAGCTGCTCGCGGGCGGCGATGTCGATCGCGCCCAGCGACTCGGGCTCGTCCATTTCACCGTCGCCGCAGAAGCACCAGACCTTGCGGCCGCTCATGTCTTTGATGCCGCGGTTGTGCAGGTACTTCATCAGGCGAGCCTGGTAGATCGCCATGATCGGTCCGAGGCCCATCGACACGGTCGCGAACTGCCAGAAATCCGGCATCAGCCACGGGTGCGGATAGCTCGACAGTCCCGGCTGCAGCGCCTCCATGCGAAAACGCTGCAACTGCGCCTCGCTCAGGCGCCCTTCGAGAAACGCGCGCGCATAGATACCCGGGGTGCAATGCCCCTGGATGTAGACCAGATCGGCACCCAGCGGGTGGTCCGGTCCTTTCCAGAAATGATTGAAGCCGACGTCGTAGAGCGTCGCCGCCGACGCGAAGCTGGCGATGTGGCCGCCGATGCCGGCGTGCTCGCGGTTGGCGTTGACCACCATCGCCATCGCGTTCCAGCGAATGATCGAGCGGATCTTCCATTCGAGCGCGTGATCGCCCGGCGAGCGTTCTTCGAGGTGCGGCGGAATGGTGTTGATGTACGCAGTGTTGGCCGAGTACGGAATGTGCATGCCGCTGCGGCGCGCCTTCTCGGTCAAGGTCTCCAGCAAGTAGTGCACGCGCTCGGGGCCGGCGTGCTCCAGCACGGCCTGCAGCGCATCGAGCCACTCTCGGGTTTCTTGCGGATCGGCGTCCGGCAACGCCGTCGTCGGTAAGGCTTGATTCACGGCGGACTCCTCCACGCGGCACGCTAACGGCATGACTGTAGACCTGCGTCCATTCATACGTCCAATATATGAATAATGATCAATTCATCTGTTTAAGATATCGATCATGGAGCTGCGGCATCTGCGCTACTTCGTCGCCGTCGCCGAAACGCGCCATTTCACGCGCGCGGCGCGTGCGCTGGGCATCGGCCAGCCGCCGCTGTCGCAACAGATCCAGGCGCTGGAGCGCGAGCTCGGCACGCCGCTGTTCTTGCGCAAGCCGCGGGCCGTCACGCTGACCGCCGCCGGCGAGGCCCTGCTGGTGGATGCGCGTCGCATCCTGCGCGATGCCGAACGCGCCGCCGAACACGTGCGCCGCGTCGCACGCGGCGAGTCCGGGCGCCTGCGCGTCGGCATGATCAACTCCGCGCCCTTCCACCCGCTGATTCCGCGCGTGATCCGCGAGTACCGCCGGACCTACCCGCAGGTCGCACTGACCCTCGACGAGGGCCCGACGCCGACGCTGGCCGCAGCGGTGCGCGACGACGTGCTCGACGTCGCCTTCGTCCGGCCGCTGCTCGACAGCGAGCCCGACCTTGCGAGCGAAGTCGTCGCCGACGAGGACATGGTCGTCGCCCTGCCGAGCGGCCATCCGCTGGCGCGGCGTGCGGTGGTGCCGCTGCTGGCGCTGTCGATCGAACCTTTCGTGCTGTTCCCGCGCGCCGTCGGCGCCGGGCTGCACGACGAGATCCTCGGCGCCTGCCGTGCCGCGGGCTTTTCTCCGCGCATCGTGCAGGAGGCTTCGCAGGTGACCTCGATCGTCAATCTCGTCGCTGCCGGCCTGGGCGTGTCGATCGTGCCGGCGTCGATGCAGCAGATCCACGGCGACGGCGTCGCCTATCGGCCGATCCGCAAGCCGACGCCCAAAGCCCGGCTGTCGCTGATCTTTCGCGACGGCGACCGCCATGCGGTGCAGCTCGCGCAACTGCTCGCATTGACGCGCAGGCTGGCGCGCGGCTGATCTGCGGATAAGCTGTGCGTCGCATCCGCTGCGGGAGTACGACGCATGGCGAGCAAACCCGAGCGCGTCGACGACGTCGAACGCGCCGTCGATCGCATCCTCGAGACCGTCGGCCGAAAGATCGTGCTGGGGCTGCCGCTGGGCTTGGGTAAACCGGTCGAGCTGGTCAATGCGCTGTACCGGCGGGCGCAGCGGGATGCGTCGATCAGCTTGCGCATCCTCACCGCCTTGTCGCTGGAAAAGCCGTTCGGCTCCAGCCGCATCGAACAGGCCTTCCTCGATCCTTTCGTCGCGCGCGTGTTCGCCGGCGTGCCGGATTTGCTCTATGTGCGGGATCTGCGTGAGAACAAGCTGCCCGCGAACGTCGAGATCTGCGAGTTCTACTTTCGGCCGGGCTCCATGCTCGGCAACCCTCATGCGCAGATGCGCTACGTCAGCAGCAACTACACGCACGCGGCGCGCGACGTGTTCGAACAGGGCTGCAATGTCGTCGCGCAGCTGGTGTGCAGGCGTGGCGAGAACGCGGACGAACGGTTGAGCCTGTCGTGCAATCCCGACACCGGGCCCGAGCTGTTGCGGATGCTGCGGGCGAGCGGGCGCGAGCACATGGCGATCGCGCTGGTGAACCAGAACCTGCCGTACATGGCGCACGATGCCGAAGTCGCTCCGGCGGAATTCGATCTCATCATCGACGATCCGCGCTACAGCAGCGCGCTGTTCCCGACACCGAAGATGGCGGTGACCACGCCCGACTATCACATCGGCCTGTACGCGAGCAGCCTGGTGCGGGACGGTGGCACGCTGCAGCTCGGCATCGGCAGCCTGGGCGATGCCATCGTCTACGCACTGATCCAGCGTCACGCGCGCAACGCGAGCTATCGCGCCGCACTCGATGCGATCGGCGCCTTGCAGCGGCATGGCGCGCTGATCGAGCGCATCGGCGGCGCCTCTGGCTTCGAGCAGGGTCTGTACGGCGCCACCGAGATGTTCGTCGACGGCTTCTGGCAGCTCATGCGCGCCGGCATCCTCAAGCGTCGCGTCTACGACTTTTGGTCGCTGCAGGAATTGATCAACGGCGGCGACTGCGATCCCAACGCACTGACGCCGGCGGTGCTCGACGGCTTCGAGCGCCTCGGCGTGCGCGTGCTCCGCGGCAAGGATTTCGACGTGCTGCAGCACCACGGCCTGTTCCGCGACGACACGCGCTACGACGAGGGTCACTTGATCGCCCCCGATGGCGAACGCGTGATCGCCAACGTCGCCGATCCGGCCGCGCGCGCGGTGATGGCGCGCTGCCTCGGCCGGCGCCTGCGCAACGGCATCGTGCTGCACGCTGGTTTCTTCCTGGGACCCTCCGACTTCTACGCGGGCCTGCGCGAGATGAGCCAGGCCGAGCGCGACACGATCTGCATGACCGGCGTCGACAAGACCAACCAGCTCGATTTCAATCCTCGCCTGTACCGCGCGCAGCGCCGCGACGCGCGATTCATCAACAGCGGCATGATGGCGACGTTGTCCGGCGCCGTGTGCTCGGACGGTCTCGACAACGGCCAGGTCGTCTCCGGCGTCGGCGGCCAGTACAACTTCATCGCGCAGGCGCACCAGATTCCGGGCGGGCGCTCGATCCTGATGGTGCGCTCGACACGCGAAGACAGCGCCGGCCGCGTCACCAGCAACATCGTCTTCAACTACGGCCACCTGACGATTCCGCGCCACCTGCGCGACATCGTCATCACCGAGTACGGCATCGCCGATCTGCGCTCGCGGACCGACGCCGAGGTCGCCAAGGCCATGATCGGCATCGCCGATTCACGCTTCCAGCGCGAGCTGCTCGCACAGGCGCAGCGTGCGGGCAAGATCGAGCGCGGCTGGACGATTCCCGAGCCCTTTTGCGACAACACGCCGGAGCGACTGGAGCGTCAGCTCGGCGCGCTGCGCTCCGCATCGGCGGATCACGATCCGTATCCCGCGTTCCCGTTCGGCTGCGACTTCACCGACGAGGAACTCGTGCTCGGCAAGGCGCTGAAAACCATCGCGCGTCAGGCCAAGACTACGCCGAAGTGGAAGCTGCTGACGACAGCGCTCATGCGCTCGCTCCGCGGCACGCCGGAGGCGATGCGACCCTATCTCAGACGCGTCGGCCTCGACCAGCCGGCGTCAATGCAGGATCGCGTGGCGCGTGCGCTGCTGTTCGACGCGCTGCGGGCCGAGGGTTCGTTTTGAATCAAGCCTTGCGTCTCGCCGGCATCTCGATCGGCTGCGGGTCGAAGCCACGCGAGAGAAGCCAGTCGCGCAGTGCGAAGCCAGTCGCGGCCGGCCAGTAGCGCGCCTTCTCGGGTGGCACGCGGATGTATTCGGCGAGTTCTTCGCCGAGGCGGATCTCGCCGCGCGCGGGCACGTGGTAGGCGATGATCAACTGGTTCATGCGCTCGAAGCTGTAGTGGCCGATCAGCGTCGCGGTCTCGCCCTTGAGCCCGAGTTCTTCCTCGACCTCGCGCAGCACCGCTTCGTGCGGAAGCTCGTTGCGTTCGAGAAAGCCGGTGACCAGGCCGAAGAAACGGTGGGTCCACAGCTTGTTACGCGCCAGCACCACCTCGCCGTCGTGCTCGACCACGGCGGCGACGACCGGCGTCGGGTTGTCCCACCAGACGAAGCCGCATTGCGCATCGGCGCAGGCCTGGCGCGCGAAGCCGCCTTCGGTGCGGGTCTGCAGGGGTTGGGCGCAACGCGGGCAGTAGCGGTAGATCGTGGTCATGCGGCGGTCTCGATGTCGCCGGCATGTTAGCCGCGTTGGCCCGCTCAGCGCAGGTCGTTGCGCTGCATCCAGTCCATGGCCACGGCGACCAGTTCACCGATGCGTGGATCGGACGTACCCTGCAGGTGACCGCCGGGCTCGTCGATGCGCTCGACGCGCGCATCGGAGGCCTGCAAGGCCGACCACAGGGTCTCGGTCGCGTGTGCCGGAATCAGCTCGTCGTCGCCGGCGACGATCATGAGCGCGCGCTGGTGCGCCCCGAGCCGCGGCGCGTAACGCTCCGGCGCCGGCAGCCGCAAGCCCCAGGTCAGCAGATTGGCGAAGCCCTGGGCCGGCCAACGCATCCAGGCATGGCCGGCACGTCCCGCAGCCCGCGCGAGCTGATGTCCGATCACCCGCCGGATCTCGCCGAAGCCGTGCACGATCACCAGGCCCGGCAAATCCAGCTCCACCGCCGAGATCGTCGCGAATGGCGCGCCGAGACTGGCACCGACGATGGTGATGCGCGCACCATCGATGTCGGCGCGCGCGCGAAGATGCGCGCTCAGATGACGGATGCCCTCGAAGGTCTCGTCGATGCCGCGCGCCATCGCCGGGATGTGGCGCAGCGTGCCGGGAAACTCGAAATCGCGCGGTGGATCGAAAGGGTAGTCGAAACTCGCCGCGGCGATCGGCAAGTCCTGCGGTACCGCGTCGAGCACCGTCGCCGCGCCACGCAAACCGCCGAACAGCATCACCGCCGGCAGTGGGCCGTCCGGGTGCATCGGCCGCCGGATCTCGATGCGGATCTCGCGACCACTGGCGAGCGCGAGGTCGATGCGCTCGACCACGCGCGCGGATACCGCCGGCGCCGACATCAAGAGCGCCAGCGTCAGTACGACGTCAGCCCGGCGGCGCCACATCGCTCGCCTGCGCACGCACGTCGAGCGCCCGCGCCCGCGCAATGCTGCGGGGAAGAAGGTCGGTGAGTTCTCCGGCACGCATGCAGGCGAGCTTACTTGCCGATGCAAAAGCGCGAGAACACGGCGCCGAGCAGATCCTCGCTGGTCACCCGGCCGGTGATTTCGCCGAGCGCCTCGTGGGCCAGCCGCAGTTCCTCGGCGGCGAGCTCGGCGTTCGCGCCTTCGCCGAGTCGCGCTTTTGCAGCGGAAACGAAGCCGAGCGTGCGCCGCAGCGCATCGACATGACGGGCACGCGCCGAGAAGGCGGTCTCGGTGCGCTCATCGAATCCGGCGAGGCGGTGCAGTTCGCGGATCAGGAGCTCGATGCCGGCACCGGTGGCTGCCGACAGATGCAGATGGACCAGCCCGTCGCGCTCGGCGCGTGCCGGGACAAGACCATGCAGATCGCATTTGTTGTGTACGACGATGCGCAGCAGGTCCGCGCGCAGGTCCCGCAGCAGGGCCTCGTCGGCCGCATCGAGGCACTCTCCGGCATCGCTGACGAACAACACCAGCTCGGCGCGATCCTGCGCCGCGCGCGCGCGCCGCACACCTTCACGCTCGACCGCGTCTTCGGTCTCGCGCAGCCCGGCCGTGTCGATCAGCGTCAGCGGCAGGCCATCGAGATCGATGTGCTCGCGCAGCACGTCGCGCGTCGTGCCGGCGATGTCCGTGACGATCGCGACCTCGGCGCCGGCGAGGCGGTTGAGCAGTGTCGACTTGCCGACGTTGGGCCGGCCGGCGAGGGCGACGACGAAACCGTCGCGCAGGCGTCGACCGCGACCGCTGTCGGCGAGCAATCGTTGCAGGTCCTCGCACAGCGCTTGGATGCGCGCGTGCAGGGTCGCGTCGGCGAGCCAGTCGATGTCTTCGTCCGCGAAGTCGAGTGCGCCTTCGACGTGAACCCTGAGCTCGAGCAGCGTATCCGCGAGCGCTCGCACGCGTTGCGACAGCGCGCCGTCGAGCGAGCGCTGCGCGGCGCGCACCGCGGCGCGGCTGCCGGCATCGATCAGATCGGCAATCGCCTCGGCTTGTGCGAGGTCGATGCGGTCGTTGAGAAACGCGCGCTCGGAGAACTCGCCCGGGCGGGCGACGCGGGCGCCGTGGCCACAGGCGGCATCGACCAGCCATTGCAGGACGACGGGACCGCCGTGGGCATGCAGTTCGACCACATCCTCGCCAGTGAATGAGGCGGGTGCGGGAAAACACAGCACCAGTCCCTGGTCGATGGTTGCGCCTTGGGCGTCGCGCAGGCGCCGCAGCGCGGCCATCCGTGGCGCCGGCAGGCGGCCGGCGATGCGCGCGGCGATCGCAAACGCCTGCGGACCGGACAAGCGCACGACACCGATGCCGCCGCGACCGGCCGCGGTGGCGATGGCGACGATCGTGTCGGTGGTGTTCACCCGGATATCGTTTGCCCGCCGTCCATGGCGCGACAGTGTGCCATCGCGTCCGCAGACGATGACGTCCATCATCGTCTAGACGCTACTGCTCACCGCTTGGCCGTCTTCGCCGCTTCTTCGCGGTCCAGCTTGCGCATGATGTACCACTGCTGCGCGATGCCGATCAGATTCGACGTGAACCAGTAGAGCACGAGGCCCGACTGAAAGAACGCGAAGAAGGCCGTGAGCATGATCGGCATGATGTTCATGATCTTCTGCTGCATCGGGTCCATGACCTGCTGGCCCGAGAGCTTCTGCTGCACGAACATCGACACGCCGAACAGCACCGGCAGCACGAAGTACGGATCCGGCGAAGTCAGGTCCTGCAGCCACAGCGCGAACGGCGCCTGGCGCAGCTCCACCGATTCGAGCAGCACCCAGTACAGAGCGATGAACACCGGGAACTGCACCAAGAGCGGCCAGCAACCGGCGAGCGGGTTGAAACCTTCCTTCTTGTACAAGTCCATCATCGCCTTTTGCAGGCGTTCGCGGTCGTCGCCGTAGCGCTCCTTGATGTCCTGGATCTTCGGCGCGAATTTCCTCATCTTCGCCATCGAGCGGTACTGCGCTTCCGACAGCTTGTACATCGCCGCCTTGACCAGCAGCGTGAGCAGGATAATCGCCACGCCCCAGTTGCCGGTCAGCGCGTGAAACTTGTCGAGCAGCCAGAACAACGGCTCGGAGATCGGCGTGAGGATGCCGTAGTCCAGCGTCAGGTCGAATCCGGGCGCGATCTTGGTGACGCGGTCCTGCAGTTTGGGGCCGAGATACAGGCCGGTTTCGAAGCGCGCGCTGGCGCCGGGCTCGATGGTCTTTGCCTGACCGACCACCTGCGCCATGAAGCTCTGGCCCGACGCCGGCCTGGCGACGAAGGTCGCGACCTGATCTTGCGGCGGCAGGATGGCCGCGACGAAGTAGTGCTGCAGCATCGCGATCCAGCCACCGGTCTGGCGTCGCTCGTAGGCATCTTCGGCGAGGTCTTCGAGCGCAGTCTTCTTGAAGCGGTAGCTGCCTGCGACATCCTTTTGCTCGTAGAAGCCGACACCGGTGAACGTGGCGACGAACGGCGGTTCGTCTCCGGCCTTGAACGGCGTGCGCACCAGGCGCGCGTAGGGGCTGGCAACCACGGGTGTATCGCCGCGGTTGTCGAACTCGTGAATCAAATCGACGCGGTAATCGCCGCGATGAAAGCGGTAGATCTTGCGCGCGAGGTAACCGGGCGCGGCGTTTACCAGCACCACGTCCAGATGCGCGGCGCCGTCGGCGAGACGGTAGTCCTGCTGGTCGGCGGTGAAACGCGAATGGTGCGTGACCAAGGCCTCCTGCGTGCCGGCCAGGCCGCTCTGCAGCACAAACAGGCGTCCGGCGCGATCGTCGAGCAAGGCCAGCGGCGTATCCGGCTGATCCTTGGACACCGGATAACCCGGCAGTTCCAGGCGCCGTAGCTCGCCGCCATCGAGGCTGATCTCGGCGCGCAGCACATCGGTCTGGACGCGCACGCGCGCAGCGTTCGCGGCGCGGCCGTCGGCGACGTCTGGAGTATCGGCCTGCAGTTGCGCGGTCGGCACGTCGGCCGGCGTTGCGGCAGTTACGCCGGCCTGGCTCGGCAGCACCGGCGCCGCGGTCTCGGACGACGGTGCTGGAGGCACTGCGTAATCCTTCTGCCAGGCCTGATACATGAAGAACAGGACGACGCCGAGCAGCGCGATCAGGATGAAGCGACGGTTTTCCATGGGCAGGGTTCAGGCGTGGCGGTGATCGTCATGCGAGCAGGCGATGCCGCCGCGTTCTTCGGGCAGCGGATCGTAACCGCCGGGTTGGAGCGGATGACAACGGGCGAGCCGGCGCACAGCGAGCCAGATCCCGCGCCAGGGTCCGAAGCGCTGGATCGCTTCGAGCGCATACTGCGAACAGCTCGGGTAGAAGCGGCAGCGCGGGCCGAACAGCGGACTGAGCAGCCGCTGGTAGCCGCGAATCAGAGCGGTCAGGAGCGAGGTGACGAGGCCGCGATGCGAGTCCACAGGCGCTCCAGGCTATGGTCGAGTTCGGCGGCGCTGAGCTCGGCGCAGCCGCTTCGCGCGAGGATCACCACGTCGACCGCCGGCAGGCACGGCTGGTGTGCACGGAAACTTTCGCGGATCTTGCGTTTGATGCGGTTGCGCTGCGTGGCCAAACCCACGGCTTTCTTGGCGATGGCCAGGCCCAGCCGCGGATGACCGAGGGTGTTTGCGCTGACCGCCGCCGTCAGCCAGCGCTCGTGGTGACGCTTGCCGGTACTGAGCGTGGCCTGGAACTCGCCGGGCTTGGTCAGGCGGGCGCGCCGCGGAAAGCGCGCCATGGGTCACGGGTGATCGCGCTTAAGGCACGAGACGCTTGCGGCCCTTGGCGCGGCGGCGGGCCAGCACCTGGCGGCCTGCCTTGGTCGCCATGCGCGCGCGGAATCCGTGCGTGCGCTTACGGCGCAGTTTCTTGGGTTGATAGGTGCGCTTGGACATGACATCACCCGCCGGTCTCGACTTCTCAAAAGGGCGCGGAGTTTAGCGGGCGGCCCGGATGCGTTCAAGCCAGCGCCTGCGCTGGCTGTGGATAAGCCGCAACCGAAGTCTTAGACTGCGGGGCCGACGTGCCGGTCGCGGCGTGTCGGCCATGACTCGTGTTCCTTCGACAAGCACCCGCATGTATCAAGAGGATCTTTGGGCGCAGTCCGTGCGTTGGCTGGAAGGTGAGCTACCGGACAAGGACGTCAATACCTGGCTGCGCCCCCTGCACGCGGTGCTGGGCGAGGGTCGCCTGTTGCTTTTGGCGCCGAATCGTCTGGTGCTCGATCGCGTGCGCGATGAGTTTCTTGCCAAGATCGAGCACGCCGTACGGGTCGTCCACGGCGCCGACGCACCCAAGGTCGAACTCGGCGTCGGAGCCGCGGAGTCTCGTCCAGCCAATGGCGTGGCCAGCTCGGACGAGCCGACCAGCGCGCCGGTGTCGGGCAAGCTCAATCCCGATTACACCTTCGGCAATTTCATCGAGGGCAAGTCGAATGCGCACGCGCGCGCCGCGGCGCAGCACGTCGTCGAGACGCCGGGCGGGGCCTACAACCCGCTGCTGATCTACGGCGCCTCGGGTCTTGGCAAGACGCACTTGATGCACGCGGTTGGCAACGCCATCGTCGCACGCAATCCGCGTGCGCGCATCGCTTATCTGGGCGCCGAGCAGTGGATGAACCACTTCACCGCAGCGATCCGGCACGGCCGCACCGAGGAGTTCAAGCATTTGTACCGTTCGGTGGATGCGCTGCTGATCGACGACATCCACTTCTTCGCGCACAAGGAACGCACCCAGGAGGAGTTCTTCCACACGTTCAACGCACTGATCGACGCGCGCAAGCAGATCGTGCTGACCTCCGATCGCTACCCCAAGGAGATCGATGGCGTCGACGAGCGGCTCAAATCGCGCTTCACCTGGGGCCTGTCGGTCGCCGTCGAGCCGCCGGACCTGGAAACGCGCATGGCGATTTTGATCGCCAAGGCCGAAGCCAACCGGGTTCAGCTCCCCCGGGAAGTCGCGTTGTTCGTCGCCCAGCGGGTGCGCTCGAACGTGCGCGAACTCGAAGGCGCGTTGCTGCGCCTGACGGCGAGCTCGCGTCTGCGCGGCGAGGCGCTGACCGTCGAGTTCGCGCGCAACACGCTCAAGGACCTGCTCGCGGCCTACGAGCGCTTGGTCACCATCGACAACATCAAGCGCACGGTCGCGAGCTACTACAACATCCGCGTCGGCGACCTGAACTCGCCGCGACGCACGCGTTCGCTGGCGCGACCCCGGCAGGTGGCGATGGCCCTGGCCAAGGAACTCACCCAGCACAGCCTGCCCGAGATCGGCGAGGCGTTCGGCAAGGATCACACCACTGTGTTGCACGCCTGCCGCAAAGTCAGTGCGCTGCGGCAAACGGACCTGAAGATCCGGGAGGATTACGAGAATCTGCAGCGCCAACTGGGGGCTTGAAACGCTGTGGGAGCGCCGTTTGACGAGCAGCGGAACGCGCGTTGAATGAGCTGTGGACAGAATCGCTCCAAAGCTTATGCACAACCGATGCGGCGCGCCGCACACTCCAAAAAGATCCGAGTGTTGTTGCGTTAGATGCTGTTTTCAATGGAGTTTTTGAACTTGTTCAGTGCAGGACGGGTGCCGTACTTCTGCTGTAACTGATAGTTGATCAGAGAACCGAGGACGTGATGAGCTCATGAAACTGCAAGCCGGAAGAAACGAATTGCTGTCGGCCTTGACGGCGGTCATCGGTGTGGTGGAGCGCCGACAAACCCTGCCCGTGCTATCGAACGTCCTGCTCGAAGTCCAAGAGGACGAACTGGTCGTGACCGCCACCGATCTGGAGATCGAGCTCCAGGCGCGGGCGCGTGTGCAGAATCTCGCGCCCGGCAGAGCCACGGTACCGGCACGCAAGCTGTTCGACATCTGTCGCGGTTTACCCGAGGGCGCCGAACTCAACATCGAGGCGGGCGGCGACAAGGCCGTGCTCAAATCCGGCCGCAGCCGTTACTCGCTCGCCGGCCTTCGTGCGGAGGAGTTTCCGGCGATGGGCCGGGCCGATGACGGCCAGTCGCTCACACTCCCGCGCCGGGAGCTCAAGACTCTGATCGAGAAGACGCACTTCGCGATGGCGCAGCAGGACGTGCGCTACTACCTCAACGGTATGCTGCTCGAGGTGGCGCCGCAGCGGGTGCGCACGGTCGCCACCGACGGTCACCGTCTGGCGCTGAGCGAACGGGAACGGCAGACCGGGTGGAGTCAGCGCAGTCAGGTCATCGTGCCGCGCAAGGCGGTGCTGGAACTCCTGCGCCTGCTCGACAGCAGCGAGGAGGCGGTGCAGATCAAACTCAGCACTGGACAGATCGAGGTCGATCTCGACGGGGTGCGATTGACGTCCAAGCTCATCGACGGTCGCTTTCCGGACTACGAGCGCGTGATCCCGGAAACCGGGGACAAGCGCCTCGAGGCCGATCGCGAAACGGTGCGTCGCGCACTGATGCGAACGGCGATCCTGTCCAATGAAAAGTTCCGCGGCGTGCGTCTTAGTATCGATGGCGACAGGCTCAACCTGCAGACCCACAATCCCGAGCATGAGGAGGCCGAGGAGGAACTGGAGGTGAGCTTCGAGGGTTCGGCGATCGAGATTGGGTTCAATGTGAACTACCTGCTCGATGCCCTTGGTGCCCTCGACGGTGACCGCTTCGTGATGGAATTGAAGAATGCGGATTCAAGCGGGTTGATTCACGGTGCGGGCGATCGCACGAGCAAGTATGTCGTGATGCCGATGCGCCTGTGAACGTGAGGTCATGATGCGGTTGCTTCAGCTTCGCGCTGAGAACTACCGCCTGTTTCACGAGCTGAGCCTGCAGCCCCGGTGCAGGCTCAGTTTCGTTTTCGGCGCCAATGCCGCAGGCAAGACCAGCCTGCTCGAAGCGATCTACACGCTCTCGCGCGGCAAATCGTTTCGTGGCAGCGCGCAGGCCGAACTCGCCGGCAGTGTCGGGCGTCATTGGCGGGTGACCGGCCGTGTCGCCACGAACGAAGACGCACCGACGCATCATCTGGGCGTGCAATGGCAGGACGGGATGACCCGGTTGCGCCTCGACGGGCGTGAGGCCACCAGCCTGGATTTGCTGGATGCGCTGATCGTGCAGATTCTTGAACCGGGCATGCACCGCATGCTGCAGGACGGCCCGACCTACCGCCGCAGCTTTCTCGACTGGGGTGTGTTCCACGTGGAACCGTCGTTCTTGCCGACGTGGCGGCGCTATCGGCGAGCACTGCGTCAGCGCAATCAAGTGCTACGGCAAACAGGCAGTGATCGCCAGTTGGCGGTTTGGGAACCGGAGTTGGCGGCCAGTGGCGAACGCTTGACGGAGCTGCGCCGACAACACATCGATGCGCTGGGCCCCGCCGTCGCGGCCCGTCTGGCGCGCTTGTTCGACGAGGGGCCCTGGCAATTCGAATTGCAGCCCGGCTGGCCGCAAGGACTGACACTCGCCGAGGCCCTGGTGCGCGGGCGCGACCAAGACCGTCGCCATGGCGCGACGCAGATGGGTCCACATCGGGCGGAGGTCCGCATCCGGGTGAACGATCGCGGCATCAAGCACCGCATCAGCCGCGGTCAGCAGAAGTTGCTGATCGCCGCGATGCTGCTGGCGCAGAGCGAGGCCGTCGCCGAGGCTGCCGGTCGATATCCCATCCTGCTCGTCGACGATTTCGGTGCCGAACTGGCCGAGCGCTATCAGACGGCCTTGCTCAAGGAACTGCAACACTATCCGGGACAGGTGATCGCGACTGCATTCGAGCGTAGTGGAGTGCTGCGGCACATCGACGACGCGTCGATGTTCCACGTGGAACGTGGCGTGCTACGAGCTCTCGATTGACCGTCCAGCGGCGTCGGCCAGAGCCTCGTTGAATGGTAAAATCCCGGATTCACATGCGGTTCACGACCATGACGCCGAAATCCAACGCCGCTGCCTACGACGAATCCAGCATCCAACAACTCGAAGGTCTGGAAGCGGTGCGCAAGCGGCCGGGGATGTATATCGGCGACACCTCGGACGGCACCGGCTTGCATCACATGGTCTTCGAGGTCGTGGACAACGCCGTCGACGAGGCCTTGGCCGGCCATTGTGACGACATCGCGGTCACCATTCACATCGACAACTCGATCTCCGTGATCGACAACGGCCGCGGAATTCCGGTCGGCATCAAGTTCGACGACAAGCACGAGCCCAAGCGCAGCGCCGCCGAGATCGTCATGTGCGTGTTGCACGCCGGCGGCAAGTTCAATCAGAACAGCTACAAAGTCTCCGGCGGTTTGCACGGCGTCGGCGTGTCCTGTGTCAACGCCTTGTCGGAATGGCTCAAGCTCACGGTGCGCCGTGACGGCAAAAAGCATTTCATGGAGTTCCGCCGCGGCAATCCCGTCGATCGCGTGGTCGAGATTCAGAACGGTGTCGCGGTCTCGCCGCTGAGAATCGTCGGCGACACCGACCAGCGCGGCACCGAGGTGCACTTTCTGGCGGACCCGGCGATCTTCGGCAAGATCGAGTACCACTATGAGGTGCTGGCCAAGCGTCTGCGTGAGCTGTCCTTCCTCAACAACGGTGTGCGCATCCGCCTGATCGACGAGCGTTCCGGCAAACAGGAGGACTTTGCGTTTGCCGGCGGCGTGCGCGGGTTCGTCGAGTACATCAACCGCTCCAAGACGGTGCTGCACCCGACGGTGTTCCATGCGAGCGGGGTCTCCCGAGTTCCGGTCGGTTCCGGTGAACCGGTGCCGGTGACCGTCGAGGTCGCGATGCAGTGGAACGACAGCTATGCCGAGCAGGTGCTGTGTTTCACCAACAACATTCCGCAGTCGGACGGCGGCACCCATCTGACCGGACTGCGCGCGGCGATGACGCGCGTGATCAACAAGTTCATCGACGAAAACGAGTTCGCGAAGAAGGCCAAGGTCGACATCAGCGGCGACGACATGCGCGAAGGCTTGGTTTGCGTGCTGTCGGTGAAGATGCCCGATCCGAAGTTCTCGTCGCAGACCAAGATGAAGCTGGTGTCGAGCGAAGCGCGGCCGGCGGTCGAAGAGGTCGTCGCCGAGAAGCTGGCCGAGTTCCTGCTGGAACGACCCAACGAAGCCAAGACCATCTGTAGCAAGATCGTCGAGGCAGCCGCCGCGCGCGAGGCCGCGCGCAAGGCGCGCGAGATGACGCGACGCAAGGGGGTCATGGATGGCATCGGCCTGCCCGGCAAGCTCGCCGACTGTCAGGAGAAGGACCCGGCCAAGTCCGAGCTGTTCTTGGTCGAGGGCGACTCGGCCGGCGGTTCCGCCAAGCAGGGCCGTGACCGCCAGTTCCAGGCGATCCTGCCGCTGAAGGGCAAGATCCTCAACGTCGAGCGTGCCAGGCTTGAAAAAATGCTTTCAAGTCAAGAAGTTGCAACGCTCATCACGGCGCTCGGCTGCGGCATCGGCAAGGACGATTTCAAGCTGGAGAAGCTGCGCTACCACCGCATCATCATCATGACCGACGCCGACGTCGACGGCGCGCACATCCGCACACTGCTGCTGACCTTCTTCTACCGGCACATGTACACGCTGATCGAGCGTGGCCACGTCTATATCGCGCAACCACCGCTGTACAAACTCAAGTCCGGCAAGTCCGAGACCTACGTCAAGGATGACCGCGAGCTCGAACAATGGTTGCTCGGCTGCGCCCTGGACGGCGCCGCGCTCGGCGAGTTGGCGCCCAGCGCGTTCGAGCACCTGGTGCGCGAATACGCGGCGACCGGCGACGTGATCCAGCGTTTGTCGCGGCGCTACGACGGCCATGTGCTGGGCACCTTGGCGCGGCTCGCTCCGCTGCCCATGAACGATGCCGACGACCTCGCGGCCTGGGCAGGGCGTTACCAGCAGGCCCTCGACGGCGAGGGCCATCGCGGCCGCTATGTGGTGCAGGCACGCCTCGGCGCCGAAGGGCCACGATTGGAAATCGAGCATCGCCTGCACGGCAACGTCCAGCGCTATCACTTCAACAGTGATTTCTTCGCGGGTCCCGAATACGGCCGCATCGCCGCGCTGCGCAACGAGATCGCGCGCGCAATGCCGGGGCCTGCCGTCGTGCGGCGCGGCGAGCGCAGTGCCGAGGTGACCGACTTCGACGCCGCCTATGCCTGGCTGCTCGCGGAGGCGCGTCGCGGCTTGCACGTGCAGCGCTACAAGGGTCTGGGCGAAATGAATCCGGAGCAGTTGCGTGAGACCACGCTCGATCCCAAGAACCGGCGCCTGATCAAGGTCGATGTCGAGGACGCCGTCGCCGCCGATCAGATCTTCACGACGCTGATGGGCGAACAGGTCGAGCCGCGCCGCGAGTTCATCGAGAAGAACGCACTGCTGGTCGGCAATCTCGACCTGTGAGGCAAGGCCCCGCGTGACGACGGGGTTCGTCAGCGCGACGATCGCCGCTACACTGCTGCCGACCCATGGGTGGAGGAGAGGGTTGCATGCGTATCGGCATCGTCGCGGATGCTAGCTGCGACTTACCCGCGGACTTCTACCGCGAGCACGGCATCGGCGTACTGCCGGTGGCGATCCGCCTCGGTGACGAGACCCTGGTCGACGAACGCGATCCGGCGGCGACGCTGCGTTTTTATGCCGAGCAACTGGCCGACAAGGGCGTGGATGCGGAAACCGTGCCGCTGTCCGCCGAGCAGATCCGCAACCGCTTTCTCGAGCGCCTCGTGCTCGACTACGACTACGTGTTCTGCATCACCATCACCGCCACGCGCAGCCCCATCTTTGATCACGCCACCAAGGCCTCGTTCGCGATCCTCACCGATTACAAGACGCCGCGCAGCGCCGCGGGCATCAGCGGACCTTTTGCGCTACGCGTGGTGGACTCCAGAAACATGTTCTGCGGCAGCGGCGTGCTCGTCGCCGAAGCGGCACGATTGGTGCGCCAGGGCGCACAGCCCAACGAGATTCGCAAGCGGCTCGACGAGCTGCGCGATCACGTCTGCGGCTACATGGTGCCGGGCGATCTGTATTACATCCGCAACCGCGGCATCAAGAAGGGCGAGAAGAGCGTCGGCCTGATCAGCTATGCGATTGGCTCGGCGCTCGACATCAAACCGGTGATCCTGTGTTACCGCGGCGAGACCCAGCCGATCGCCAAGATCCGCGGTTATGAGCGCGCGGTCGAGCGCATGTTCGAGCACGTCGCCCGTCAGATCGAGCTCGGCATCGACACGCGCCACGTCTGCATCAGCTACGGTGGCGACCCGACGCTGGTCGCGGGCCTGCCCGGCTACGAGCGACTGGCGAGCGCGGCACGCGACCACCGCATCGATATCCTCACCAGCATCATGTCGGCCACCGCGGCCGTCAACACCGGCGCGCGCTGCGTCGCCATCGCCTACGGCGGGGAGCTGCGCAGCTTCGGCGGTTGAGCGCCGCCGGTCGCGGTCTGCCGCCGCCACGACCAGGAGATCCAGGCCCATGAAGACACTGGCGCTGCACAACCTCAAAGGCGGTGTCGGCAAGACCGCGGCGGCGGTGAACCTCGCCTATCTGGCCGCCGCCAACGACGTGCGCACGCTGCTCTGGGATCTGGACCCGCAGGGCGCCGCGAGCTGGTACTTCCACGGCGAGCCGCAGGACTGCACGGCCAAAGACCTGCTCCGCGGTCCGCCCTCGACCATCAGCCGACTGGTGGTGCCGTCGCCTTATCGGCAGCTCGACCTGGTCCCTGCGGATTTCTCCTACCGCTATCTCGACATCCTGCTGCGCAAGATCGAACCGCCGCGCGCGGCCTTGCAGCGTCTGCTCAAGCCCTTTGCCGGCCAGTACCGGCTTGCAGTGCTCGATTGCCCGCCCAGCCTGTCGCACCTGGCCGACAACGTCTTTTCCGCCGCCGATCTCGTCGCGGTACCCGTCGTGCCGACGTTTCTGTCGCTGCGCGCGCTCGAACAGGTGCAGGCCTACTTCCAGCAAGAGGGCTTCGACGCCAAGAAGCTACGACCGTTCTATTCGATGGCCGATCGCCGCCGCAGCTTGCATCGCGAGCTGCTGGAACGCCCACCGCGGGCGATGGCGCGCGCGTTCAAGGCGGTGATCCCCTACGCCGCGATGGTCGAGCGCATGGGCGAACGCCGGGCGCCCATGGCCGTCTACGCGCCGAGCGAGGACCCGGCGCTGCTGGCCTATGCCGAGCTATGGCTGGAAGTCAGTGCGGCGCTGGCGCTCTAGGAGCCTGGGCGGCGGGCAAACCTGGCAGGCGAGGCAAAGCCGTTTCGAGGCAGGTTTCGCGTCGGTTTGAGCGCAATAGCGGGTTCTATTGGCTGAAAAGCAACGTGGAAAGATGCCCGCAACGGCGAAGCCGCAGTCGCGCGTTTTTTCCGCCCAGGCTCCCGGCAGCGTGAACGGCATCACGCGGGCTCGCCACACGGGATTGCGGTTGCCCCTGATGACGCCCACACTGCGATGACCGGGTGCGCAATCCCGCCATCCGACGCTGTTGAACGCGGGGGCAAGTCATGAACATGCATACAGTGAGTCGAGTCCGCACGAATATGCGCGGTATCTTTTGCGCCGCCGTCGTGATGCTCGCGGCCTGCGGCGGTGGTGGCAATGACGGTCCGGCGCCGACGCCCGCGCCCACACCCACACCGGGATCGACGACGATCAGTCCCAGCGACGCCAATGCCGTGATGCAGGCACTCGCCGTGAAAATCGGCGGCGTCGAAGGTCAGCTCGGTCAAGGCGACATCCCGGCACAGACGGCGGAGGACCCGAAGATCGAGTCCGTCGGTGCCGAAACGCCAGCGAGCAATGGCTCGACGGCGCAGGTGCCGATCACGATCAACGCCAGCCAAGCGCTGCAGGCGTTGTTCCTCAAGGTGCCCGGCTCCGACAGCCTGATCACCGTGAACCTGGGTGGCGCGGGCAAGTCCGCTTTGCGAGAGCAACAGGCGGCGTTCGCGGCGAACGGCAAGCCCAAGGCCGAGCAGACCTTCAACATCGAGATCACGCTGCCGACCAACATCGAGCAGGGCCGGTTCAGCGTCGACATCGCCGTTCGCGATGCCACCGGCAACGTGTCCAACACCGGGCGCGGCGTCATCGTCGTCGGCCAGGTTGGAACCGGAAAGCTACAATTCTCGTTGAGCTGGGACGCCGGCGTCGATCTCGATCTGCACGTCACCGAACCGGACGGTAACCAGATCTACTACGCCAATCCGGGGCCGTCGACCAGCGGCGGCAGGCTGGACATCGATGACCTCAATGGCCCCGAGCCCAGCGACAGGCCTCCCGGCGAGCCCGAGGGCGTGGAAAACATCTTCTGGCAGAATGCCGCGCCGACCGGGACCTACGTCGTGCGCGTCGACTATTTCAGCGGCTCGCAGGCCGCGAACTTTGTCGTGACCGTCTCAGCGGACGGCCAGATTCTCGACACGATCTCGCGCGCCAACTTCCAGAGCGGGTGCGTGCGCGTGTACACGCTCGACTACGGCGGCAGCGCGACGAACTCGACCGGTACCGTCTCGCCCGGGCTAACGCCAGACCCGGCCGGTCCCTGTGGCGGGGCGGTTGCGCCCTGAATGACGATGGCGGCGGGTCGGGCCGTCGCAGGCCCAACCCGCGCTTACTGCGCCGAAGCGTCGACGAGCGCCTGAAGCCTCTGCAGGCGCTGCTTCAGCTCAGCCTCGTCTGCCGCCGTCACCGTCGCATGGCCGACCTTGCGCTGCGGCTTGGGCGTCTTGCCGTAGTGATGGATGTGCACGCCAGGGATGGCGGCAAGGTCCGCGTCCGCCGGCGGATGGCCGATGAAGTTGACCATCACGCTCGGGCCGCGCAAGGCGGTCGAGCCCAGTGGCAGGCCGGTGATCGCACGCAGGTGGTTCTCGAACTGCGAGCATTCGGCCCCTTCGATGGTCCAGTGCCCAGAGTTGTGCACGCGCGGCGCGATCTCGTTGGCGAGCAGGTGGCCGTCGGCGACGAAGAACTCGAAGGCGAGCACGCCGGTGTAGTCGAGGTGCTCGACCACGCGACGAGCGTAATCCTCGGCCTCGGACTGCAGCGGGTCGTTCGCGCGCGGCGTCGCCACGCGCAGGATGCCGTCGCGATGCACGTTCTCGACCACCGGGTAGAACGCGAGTTCGCCGCGCCTGCCACGCACCGCAAGGCACGATAGCTCGCGTTCGAACGGCACGAAGGCCTCGAGGATCAGCTTCGCCGAGCCGCTGGACGCACCGAGCTTTTGCCATGCGGCATCGACGTCGGCCGCTGCGCGCAGCAGCGCCTGGCCTTTGCCGTCGTAACCAAGGCGCCGGGTCTTGAGCACGGCCGGCAGTCCGATGTGGCGAACCGCTAGATCCAGCGCCTCGCGCGTGGCCACCGGCATGTAGCGCGGTACCGGGATCCCGAGCTGGTCGAAGAGCTGCTTTTCGGACAAGCGGTCCTGTCCGACGCTGAGCGCCAACGGGGCCGGCAGCAGCGGCACGCGGTGGGCGACGAACTCGGCGGTCTTGGCCGGCACGTTTTCGAACTCGTAGGTCGCGATGTCGATCTGGCGGCAGAACTCGGCGAGCGCGTTCTCGTCCTCGTAAGCGGCGTAGAGGTGCTCGCCCAGCGGCGCTGCGCAGGCTTCGGGTGCCGGATCGAGAAAGACAAAGTCCAGATCCAGCGGATAGCCGGCCAGAGCGAGCATGCGCCCGAGCTGACCGGCGCCGAGAATGCCGATCTTCATTTCACGTCCAGGGGTTGGTCGTCATCGAGCACGGCCTGCGTCTGCTGACGGCGCCAGGCCGCGAGTCGGCGTGCCAGCGCCTGGTCCTCGTTGGCGACGATGGCGGCGGCGAGCAGCGCGGCGTTGACCGCGCCGGCGCGGCCGATCGCGAGCGTGCCGACCGGAATGCCGGCGGGCATCTGCACGATCGACAACAGCGAATCCAGACCGTTGAGCGCCTTGGACTGCACCGGCACGCCGAGCACCGGCACCAGGGTCTTGGCTGCGCACATGCCCGGCAGATGCGCAGCGCCACCGGCGCCGGCGATGATCGCCTTGAGGCCGCGGCGCTGAGCGCTGTCGGCGTACTCGAACAGCAGATCCGGAGTGCGGTGCGCGGAAACGATGCGCGCCTCGTGGGCGATGCCGAGCTCATCGAGTGTGCGCACGGCATGCGCCATCGTCTCCCAATCCGAGCGGGAGCCCATGATGACGCCAACCAACGGCGGAGATTTCTTCGGCACTTGTGCTTGCCCGAGGCGGCGGGAAAGCGCGGAATTATCTCACCAGAGCCGCGCGAACGCATGGGGGCGGCCGGCAAGCGCCGACCGGGCCGCGGAAAATCGAGATAACAAATCAACCAAAGATCGTTTATCTACGACTTCATCACTAGCGCCCGATCAGGTCGAATTCCACACTGACATCGGCTGCGATGCGGATCTCGCCGGCGTTGATGCCCATCTGCGGATTGCCGCCGGCGTCCAGCGCCGCCTCGGCGCGCATCGCCATCATCTTGTACGGCTGCGGCGGCGGCAGCGCTTGTCCGGCTTCGCGCACGACGCGGGCGCTACCGAGTTTCACACCCAGGGCGCCGGCCAGCGCCTGGGCGCGTGCCTGGGCGTCCTTGGCGGCGCGCACGAGCGCCTCACGCACGAGCGCGTCGGCTTCGCTGGATTCGAGCATCGGCGGATGCACGTGATTCACGCCGGCCTCGGTCGCACCGAGAATCACGTCGCCGAGCCGGTCGAGCTTGCGCACCAGCACCTGGATGTCGCGGCGCGCGCGGTAGCCGACCAGCTTCTGCTGGCGCGCCGCTTCGTCCCAGACGTATTCGGGCTGCAGCGAGATGCCGGTGGTGGAGATGTCCCGGTCATCCACGCCGATGCTGCCGAGCGTCTCCAGATAGCGGCGCACGATGCGGTTGACCTCGGCCTCGGCGGCCTTGACCTCGCCATCCAGCGCATCGACCGCGAGCGACAGGCGCGCACGGTCGGGCAGGGTCGTGACTTCGCCATGGCCACTGACGGCGATCGTCGGCGGTTCGCTCAGCGGTTGCGCGGCGCTGGCCGTGGCGCAACACCAAGCCGCGAGCGCGACGGAAAGACCACGAACGAAGTTCTTCATGTTCCGGATTCCGGTGGTGGGGGATCGATGCTGCCGCAGCTGCACCGGCTCTTGCCTGAACGCCGCGGCGGCGCAAGCGGGGTCGAGCCGCGTTCTCGAACGGATCATGCCAGTTCCGACACCGCGCGGATGCGGCCCAGACCCCGCGCGATTAAACTTGGTTCCCCGTTTTTGCTGTCAGGCGCGGCTGCGCCAGTCCCCGAGCCGCAATGAGTGCCACCTACGAACCCGTCACCCTGAGCCGGGATGTCATCGGCATCCTGATCCCGCAGGGCACCAAGGTCGAGCTGCCAGAAGGCGCCAGCGGCGCGATCACCCAGGCCCTCGGCGGCAGCTTCACGGTGCAGGTCGAAGGCCATCTGTTCCGCATCGATGGCAAGGATGCCGATGCGATCGGCAAGGAGGTCCAGAAAGGGCCCGAGGTGCCCGCCGACGCCACCGACGCCGAGATCGAGCAGGCGATCTGGACGCAACTGCATCGCTGCTACGACCCGGAAATCCCGGTCGACATCGTCGAGCTGGGTCTGATCTACGAATGCAAGGTGGAGCCGCTCGGCGAGGGTCAGCGCCGCGCCAAGATCCGCATGACCCTGACCGCGCCGGGCTGCGGCATGGGCGAGATTCTCGTCGAGGACGTCAAATCCAAGGTGCTGGCGCTGCCGACCATCACCGAGGCCGATGTCGAGCTGGTGTTCGATCCGCCGTGGAACCAGTCGATGATGTCCGACACCGCCAAGCTCGCGACCGGCATGTTCTGAAGCGAGAAGGAAATCGGCGCCATGTCGGAGACGGTCACCCGCGGCATCCGCATCATCGTGCAGCCGCGCTATGTGGCGGAGCAATCCGATCCGGAAAACCGGCAGTACCTGTTCGCCTACCACATCACCATCCGCAACGAAGGCGACGAGACCGTGCAACTGCTGTCGCGGCACTGGATCATCACCGCCGGCGACGGCAGGGTCGAGGAAGTGCGCGGCCCCGGCGTCGTCGGCTACCAGCCGGTGCTGCGGCCCGGCGAGGAATTCCAGTACACCAGCGGCTGTCCGCTCGACACGGCCGTCGGCACCATGCACGGTGCGTTTCAAATGGTCGTGCAGGCCAGCGGCGAAGCCTTCGACGCGCACATCCGCCCCTTTTGTCTGGCGGTCCCGGGCGCGCTGAACTAAACGAAGCCGCGACTGCCCGCACCGTCACTCCCCCGGGGGCGCCGCGCCGGCGTCGAGCGCACGGCGCGCCTTGCGCATGCGCGCGGCGACGGTCAGTTCGTCGGCGAGGTAGGCGAAAAACGACTTGAGCACACCGCGCTCGAGGTCGGGTTCAAGACCATCGGCGAGGCGGAACAGTTGCTGGTAGTACCAGCCCTGCTGGCCGAGCACGTTGACCAGCTTGATGAAGAACAGCGGACTCGCACCCGACAGCCAGCGTGCCTTGCCCAGCTTGAGCGTCTTTTCATAGCGCGGCGCTTCGTCCGTCTCGCGGGCGAGCAGACGCTTGGGAAAATCGGGGTCGGTGCACAGCGGGCGGCCGAGGCCGATCACATCGCAGCACCCGCTGACGAGCGCCTCCTCCATGCCGGCGCGCGTGCGAAAGCCACCCGTGACCATCAGCGGCATCGTCGCGATCTTGCGGATGCGCTCGGCATAGTCGAGGAAGTAAGCCTCGCGCAGGCGCGTACTGTGCCGCTGCGGCTCGACGGCGGAATCGTCGCGGCCGGAGTAGCCGAGTAGGCGCGGCTGTTCGTAGGTGCCGCCGGAAATCTCCAGCAGATCGATCTTCTCGGCGTTGAGCAGCTCGACCACGCGCAGGCAATCGTCGTTGGAGAACCCGCCCTTGCGGAAGTCGTCGGAATTGAGCTTGACCGCGACCGGGAAATCGTCACCGACCGCGGCGCGCGTCGCACGCACGGTCTCGATCAAAAAGCGCGCACGGTTGTCGATGCTGCCGCCCCAGGCATCGGTGCGGACGTTGGTGACCGGTGACAGGAAGGAACTCAGCAGATAGCCGTGCGCGGAATGGATCTGCACGCCGGTGAAGCCGGCTTCGCGGGCGGTGCGCGCCACACGCGCGAAGCGCTGGATGAAATCGAGGATCTCGTCCTCGCGCAGTTCGCGCGGCTTCGCGTAATTGCCGAACAGTTCGAGCTGCACCGCCGACGGACCCAGCGGCTCCGTGGTGACGTAGCGCGGCGATTGACGGCCGGCGTGCGAGATTTGCATCCACAGATGATTGCCGGCGACGGTACCGGCCCTGGCCCAGTCCTTGAGCCGGGCGATGCCGCCATTGCCGTCGATGGCGACGTTGCCGGGGCGTTCGAGCACGCGCCGGTCGATCTGCACATTGCCGGTGATCAGCAGCCCCGCGCCGCCCTCGCTCCAGCGCCGGTAAAGCGTCACGTGACGCGCGGTCGCGCGCAGCCAGGGATCGGCGATGCCCTCGGTCATCGCCGCCTTGCACAGACGATTCGGGAGCGTCACCCCGCAGGGCAGCCGCAGCGGCTGCGCGATGGGATCGGTCATGGGTGTTGGCCTGCTGTCGTTGGCATGCGTGGGCGGCAGTCTGTAAGGCCGCGGCGGCCGCGGCAACACCCGATGCGCGTGTCTTGCGCCCGCGCTGCCGTCAATGCCCCCGACTGCGGCACCGGGACTCAGCGTTGACAGCGCGGGCAGTAGAACGAAGAGCGCTGGCCGATGACGATGCGCCGGATCGGTGTGGCACAGACGTGGCAAGTCTCGCCGTTACGGCCGTAGACGGCGAGCGCCTGCTGGAAGTAACCGGACGCACCGTCGGCGCCGGCGAAGTCGCGCAGCGTCGTGCCGCCCAGCCTCACCGCTTCGGCGAGCACCTCGCGGATCTGCGCGGCCAGGCGCGTGCACTCGGCGCGCGTGAGCCGACCGGCGGCGCGCGTCGGCCGAATGCCGGCACGAAACAGCGCCTCGGTCGCGTAGATGTTGCCGGCGCCGACGACGATGCGCCCGTCCATGACGAAGCTCTTGACCGCGGCGCTGCGCCCGCGCGAGGCGCGAAACAGATACGCGCCGTCGAAGTCGTCCGAGAACGGTTCCGGCCCCATGTCGCGCAGCAGCACATGCTCGGTTTCGGTAGCCGGCCACCACAGCATCGCGCCGAATCGCCGTGGATCGTGGAAGCGCACGATCCGCCCGCTGTCGAGTTGCCAGTCGACGTGATCGTGCTTGCGCACCGGGGCATCTGGATCGAGCACGAAAAGGCGGCCACTCATGCCCAGATGCAGGATCACGCGATCGCCGCTGTCGAGCACGACGATCAGATACTTGCCGCGCCGGTCGATGTACTCGACGCGCCGGCTTGCGAGCTTGGTCGGCAGCTCCGGCGGGATCGGCCAGCGCAGCCGCGGTTCGCGCACCACGGCGGCGTCGATGCGGCGGTGTTGCAGATACGGAGTCAGACCGCGGCGAACGGTCTCGACTTCGGGCAGCTCCGGCATGGCGATATCAAGTCCGCAGATGCACAGCGATGAACCTGGCGGTGCCGCTCATCCGCGTTCATCCGTGTGCATCTGCGGATGAGGTTACTGCGCGGTCGCCGTCGTACTGGGCGTCGCCGTCGGACTCGGTGTCGGGGTCGGCGAAGGCGTCGGTTCGGGCAGCTTCGTCAGCTTGTCGAGTTCCGCCTTCGAGACCGTGTAGCGCACGCCGTAGGCGGGATTGTCGATCTTGAGTTGTGGCTCGCGCTCGACGATGCGCAGGTTCAGCTCGCCGTCGGCGAGCAGGATGCGCACCGGCTCGCCGGCGTCGCCGGCATCGGCCGGGCGCTTGGCGTTCCACATCGCACGGACCTTCTGCCAGGCCTGCACCAGGGTCTCGATGCGTGCGGGCTCGGCATCGGGCTGCTCGGGCGAGGTCCAGGTGCCGCCTTCGGCTTCGCGCGTCACGGTGAGTCCCGGCAGCTCGATGCGGCGGATCTCGGCGCCGTCCGGCAGCAGCGCTTTGGCTACGAGGTCGCTGTAGTCGGCGTCGAGCGCCGCGCTCGGTGGATCGAGCACCAGGGCCACCTGCTCGCCGCTGCGCACGTAACGGCGATGCTCGATCGGCTCGGTGTCGCCGAAGGCCAGCTCGATGTCGTTGAGCGTGATGCGGTAGCGCGGCGGATCGAGCTTGAGCTCGGCCAGATCCACGTCGCCAACGGCCAGACTGCGCTTGATGTCGAGGGTCGCGAGATTGACCAGGCTGGCGACCTCGAATTCGTCGGCTGGCGCCTCGACCGGTTCCACCAAGCGCCAGCGTCCATCCTGTTTCTGCAGGCGGATCGGCGGCTGCTCGGGATGATCGATGCGAATCGAGGTGATCGCGTCCTGCGCGAGCGGCGTCAGCGGCGGGAACACCTCGTCCTGCTCCCGGCTGAACCACAGCAGCGCGCCCAGCCCAGCGACGGCGACGGCGAGCGCAATGTTCAGATGCGAGCGCTTCATCGATGTCCCCTATCGGCGGCGACGCACGGCCCAGCGCGCGACGCCGAAGCCGAGCAGCGACAGCGGCAGCAGCAGCACGAAGATCACCGAGATCGTCATCGTCGCCCAGCCCGGCAGGTAGAGCATGGTGTCGGGCGCGGCCTTGACGTCGATGTTGAGCTGCGCGTCGCGGCTCGCCAGCCACTGCACGATGTTGAGGCCGAGCTGCTGGTTGCCGAGTTCGCCGATGTAGGCATCGGCGAGGAAATCGGCGTCACCGACCAGTACCACGCGCTGCGGACGCGCAGCCTCCGGCTTGGCCTTGGCCGCGGCGTCAGACGCTGCGGCATCGGCAGCCTCGCCTGCGGTTTTGTCCGGCGCCGGCGGCGTGTACGAGCGCGTCAGCGTCACGCCGATGTTCAACGGGCCGCGGATGTCGCCCTCGTCGAGCGCGACGGTGCCGGCCTCGATGTTGCCGGTCTCGAGCCAGGCCGCATCCGAGGTCTTGAGCATCGGCTGCAGCGTCCAGCCCTCTGCCCCACTGCCGGCGATCGAACGCACCAACGGGAACAGCGTGACGAGATCGAGTCCGCGCGTGACCGGATTCGGCGGATAGCCGATCGCGGCGAAGAAGCCCGGATGCCCGGTGCCGAGCAACTGGTACTCCGGCAGGATGGCGTAGCCGTTCTGCCATTCGATGCCCAGATCCTGGGCCAGTGGCTCGATGCCGGCAGGGAAATCCGGGTCGGCCAGCCACAGCAGATTGCCGCCGTTTTTCACGTACTCGCGGATCAGTTCGACCTCGCCGTCGAACAGCTTCGCCGTCGGCGAGGCGATCACCAGCACGCTGGTGTTGTCGGGAATCGCGGGGTTCTGCACCAGGTTCAGGCTCTGGACCTTCAGGCCCTTGTCGCGCAGCGCCTGAGCGAAGCGCGCGTAGCTCGCCGGGCCCTGCCCCGTGATCGCGCGCTCGCCGTGGCCTTCGAGAAAGACGACGAACTGTTCACCCGAGTACGACAGCCGCTGCAGTGCCGTGGTGATGCTCTGCTCGGTGGTCGCGCGCAGGTTCTCGCGGCGACCCTGGTACTCGACCACGACCTCGCCGATGAAATTGATGTTGAACTCGCGCACCTTCTGCGGCGAGACGCTGGGATCCACGTACTCGATGCGGATGTCCTTCTTCTCGCGCAAGTACTTGCCGAGGTCTTGCTCGACCGCACGCCGCGTGTCGGCGCCGCTGGGCGCGAACACGTAGAAGGTCACCGGGCCGGTCAGCGAATCGAGCAGCTGCACGCTGGCGTCGGTCAGCGTGTTGCGCTTGTTCGCGGTCCAGTCGAGCTCGGCCTTGAAACGCACCGAGACGAAGCCGAGCAGCACGATTACCGCGGCGACGAGCACGCCGTTGCCGAGCTGCTGCCACAGAATCTGTTTTTTGTTCATCGGTTCTGTCCCCCGATCAGTTCCGTTCCATGTCCAGCCGCAGCACCGTCAGCGACAGGAACAGCGTCGAGAACAGCAGGTAGTAGATCGCGTCGGCGGTGTCGAAGACGCCGCGGCGCAGGCTCTCGTAGTGGTCGATCAGCGACAGATAGCCGAACAGCTCCTTGAAGGGGATCGAGTCGTTGTACGCGAGGATGTTCAGCAGCCACACCACGAGCAGCAGGCCGAAGCTGCCGACGGCGGCGATGGTCGGCTCGCGCGTGCAGGCGGAGACGAACATGCCGGCAGCGCCGAAGGACATCATCAGCAGGAACAGGCCGAGCAGGCCGGCGGCAATGCGGCCCCAATCGAGATCGGTCGACCAGTTCAGCGACAGCGGCATCAGCGCCATCAGCACGATCACGACGGCGACGAAGCCGAGCAGGCCGACGAACTTGCCGAGCACGATCTCGGTGAGCGACACCGGCGCCGAGAACAGCAGCGTCAGGCTGTTGGATTTGCGCTCCTCGGCGAACAGCCGCATCGTCATCAGCGGCATGACCAGCAGCAGCAGGATGGTGGCAAAGCCGTACAGCGAGCCGCCGATGTAGTCGGAGACGCCGAACTGGTTGCCGGACAGGCCGGCGTTGTTCGCGTAATCGACCAGCAGGTTGATGAACACGAAGCCCATGATGAATTGCACGATCGCGAGCACCGCCCAGGCCAGCGGCGACAAAAAGATGCGGCGCAGCTCGTAGCGCGCGATGTTCAGGACGTTGCTCATCAGGCCGCCTCCTTCTCGATGTCACCGGACGTGAGCTCGACGAAAATCTCTTCGAGCGTGCGCGACTGAGCGCTGAGCTCGTACAGCCCCCAGTTGCCGCGCGCCGCGGCCTCGGCGAGCGCCTCGCGCGGATCGGCGCCGTCCGCCGCCTCGATGCGAAAGCGACCGGCCTCGAGCGCCTGCACGCGGCGCACGCCGACGATACTTTCGAGCGCGGCCGCCGCCGGCGGACGACGCAGACCAAGGGTGATGGCGCCGACGCCGACGCTGCGCGTCGTGTCCAGTGATTCGTTGTAGACCACCTGACCGCGCGCGATGATCATCACGCGCGAACACACGGCCTGGATCTCCGGCAGGATGTGGCTCGACAGGATGACGCTGTGGTTGGCGCCCAGATCTTTGATCAGCTTGCGGATCTCGCGGATCTGGATGGGATCGAGGCCGACCGTCGGCTCGTCGAGGATCACCACCGGCGGACGATGGATGATGGCCTGGGCGATGCCGACGCGCTGCTGGTAGCCCTTGGACAGATTGCCGACCAGCCGATGCCCGACGTCGACGAGGCCGCAGTCGCGCTTGGCCGAGGCCACCGCCGCATCGCGATCGGCCTTGGCGACGCCGTGCAGGCCGGCCGCGTAGCGCAGGTACTCGTCGACGGTCAGCTCCGGGTACACCGGCGGCTGCTCGGGCAGATAGCCCAGATGCCGTTTGGCTGCCTTCGGCTCCTCGCGCAGCGAGACGCCCTTGATCAGGGTCTCGCCGTCGCTGGGCGCGAGATTGCCGGTGAGCATCTTCATCGTCGTCGACTTGCCGGCGCCATTGGGGCCGAGCAGGCCGAGGATCTCCCCCTTGCGCAGCGTGAGATCGAGTTTCTCGACGGCCACGGTCGGTCCAAAGCGGCGCGTGAGTCCACGCGCCTCGATCAGGACTTCGCTATCCATATCCCCTTGTCGGTGTTGTCGGAAAGACGGCGCAGTCTGGGACAGACCAAGCGCCGGCGAGTTCCAAAACCGCGGCCGCGATTCTAGGCACGGCGACCGGGGAATCAAGCCGGGATCGCGGCGGCCGCTGCGGTCAGTAGAGCCGCGGCAGTCCCTCGGGCCGGCGGCGAAAGCGCTTGTAACCCCACCAGTACTGTTCGAGGCAGTCGCGTGCGCAGCGCTCCAGTCCGGCGTTCATCGCCGCGACCGCGGTCTGCAGATCCTCGCTGTCGATGCCCGGCGGCGCGGGGAAACAGTGGGCGACGAAGCCGCGTCCCCAGCTCAGGCGCTCGCCGTAGAAGAACACCACCGGTGCTCCGGTTTTGCGCACCAGCTTGGCGACCAGCGTCGGCGAATGTGCCGGCTGATCGAAGAACGGCGCGAACACGCCGCGACCGGGTGGCGGATCCTGATCCGGCATGAAGTAGATGGTCTCGCCCCGCCGCAGCGCGTCGAGCAGAGGCCGGCCGACGGCACCGTCGGCGGCCAGCATGCGGCCACCGAAACGACAGCGCCCCGCGGTCGCGATCTCGTCGAGCACGCCGCCCTGGCGCTTGTACAGGCCGGTGGCCGGATGCTGCTTCGAGTACGGAATCGCCACCGATTCCCAATTGCCCTGGTGCAGGGTCAAAAGGATCAGCCCCTTGTTCTGCGCCAGCGCGGCGTCGAGGTGCTCACGCCCGCGCCATTCGCGGACCAGGCCGAGCACGCGCCGTTCCGGCGCCAGCCAGATCACCGCCATCTCGACGATGGTCTTCATCTCGTGACACAGCGAGCGCCGCACCAGGCGCCGGCGCGCATCCGGCGGCATCCCGGGCAGGCACAGCCGCAGGTTGATCTCGGCGGCGCGGCGCCGGCTGTTGGGGATGAGCCACAACAGCCAGCCGACCAGGTTGCCGAACCCCTGCAGCACCGGCAGCGGCAGGCGCGCGAGAATGTGGAACAGGATACGCATGGCGCGCCATTATGCGCTGCCGGCGCAAAGCGGCCCGCGGCCGCACCGGCTCCCCGGCAACGGGCGCCGGCAAGCTACAGGATGCAGGAGGCGTGAGAGGCGGGAAAAAAGTGCCCGGCGCGGGCCGGGCATGAAGGGAGGAGGAAAAAACCATGTTGCCCCGCCCGGTCGATTCAGGGGAACCAGACGGAACGAGTCCAGTGTGGCGCGTCGCGCACCGACGCGATGTCCGCACCGACACCCGTCGAGCTGTAGGAAATGGCTGATGGAGCAAGGATGATCGCGCTGCTGCAACGGGTGCTCCGCGCGTCCGTGACCATCGAGGACCGTGTGCACGCCCGCATCGGCAAGGGCCTCTTGGTACTGGTCGGCGTGCGCCCGGAGGACGGCGAAGCCCAAGCGGCGCGGCTGCTCGATCGGCTGCTCGGCTACCGCGTGTTCGCCGACGACGCCGGACGGATGAACCGCTCGCTGCGCGACTGCGGCGGCGGTCTGCTGCTGGTGCCGCAGTTCACCCTGGCCGCCGACACGGCGCGCGGCAGTCGCCCCGGGTTTTCGACGGCGGCGCCGCCCGATCAGGCGCGACGGCTGTTCGAGTCCCTGGTCGCGCGGGCGCAAGACGCGTGGCCGCAGACCGCCGCCGGGGTGTTCGGCGCCGACATGCAGGTCGAGCTGGTCAACGACGGTCCGGTGACGTTCTGGCTGGAAGCGCGCTGAACCACGGCACGACCCCCTGAGGCTAAGCCTGCGATAAGATCGGCTCGCATCCGCGCGTCAGCATTTGCCGTAACGATTCGTCAGAATTCGTCGTATCCGCGGCCCGGCGAGCGCGAACGTGACCCTGGAGGGAAAGTCAGCATGTCCTTGATGTTCCTGCCGAGGCTCGCCCTCACGCTGGCCGCGGGGCTCGTGGTGGCCGCCTGCGGCGACTCCACCCCCGCAGGCGCGCCGGTGCCACCTCCCGTGGGCGGCGGCGCCGGCGGTTGTCCGCCCGCCGGAGAGAGCATCGTCGTCGCCGAGCTCGCGGGCACGACGCCGGTTGCCGCCGAGGGCGTGGCCCTGGGCGGGGATCAGCCCGAACACACGATCCGCGTGCCGAGCGGCTGTGACATCGCGCAATTGGTGGTGCGGTTGCGCTGGGACCTCGCGGCCGAGGATCTCGATCTGGAGGTGTATTTTCCCGACGGCAGCCTCGCCAGCACCTCGGCCGATTTCAATCTGCTGGAGGGCGCCGCCGAGGAGATCGCCACGGTCGGCAATCCGCCGCCCGGCGATTACCGCGTGCGTGTGATCGGCTATGTGAGTACCGGTACGGCTTACGACCTGCTCGCCTCGGCCGAAGGTGGCGACACGGTGCTGCCGCCCGCCGATCTCGGCGGACTCGCCGCTGGCCCGGCGCCGCGCGTCGTCGTGGCCGTGATCGATTCGGGCATCAATCCTTACCATGCCTACTTTCATGCCGGCAGCCCGATCTACCCGCAGGGCGCACCACCGTCGGCGGTGACCCGCGACGTGCTCGCGGAGTTCGGCATCCCGGCGCAATGCGTGATCGAACTGACCCGGACCGGCGATTTCGCGGCCGACTTCGCGGCCGATGTGGCCAGCGGTCAGTGGCGCAAGGCGGATTTCTGCGAGCTGGTCTGGTTCAAGGGGACCAATGTGCTGGCCAAATCCTTCGCCGCCGGCACCACGGTGATCCTGCCGGACGACGAGGGCGATACCCACGGGGTCGGCACCGCGGCGGCCGTGCTCGGCGCCAATCCCGAAGCCATCGTGCTGTTCCTCGAAGGCATCGGCGACGCCGCCGAGACGTATGCCTTCACCCACCCGGCCGTCGATCTGGTCAGCACCTCGTATGGCGCGCCAGGCAGCCTGCCGCTGCCCGGCCACATCAACATGAGCTTCACCGGGACCTACGCCAACGGCAAGCTGCATTTCGGCGCCTGTGACAACTCACCGTCGAGCTGTGTGCAGGATGGGACCGGCGGTCCGTGGTGGAGCATCGGCATCGCCGGCTTCGAGGAAACCGCCGATAACGAGCCGGCCGGCTCCTCCGGCGGACGCCAGTCGCTGTCCGGCAATCTGGTCGATTTCATCGCCGACTTCACCCAGACCTTGCCGTATTGCATGGCCTGCGAGGACGGTTACGACGATTTCGTCGGCGGGACCAGCTTCGCGACGCCGCGCAGCGCCGGCACGGCATCGAAAATCCTGCTCGCCGCCCGTCGGACCGTCGGTCACGTTCGCGGGATTCGCCCGGGTACGCTGCCGCAGATGCCGCCGGCGATGGTCGCCGGCGCCGGCCTCAACATCAGCAACTGGCAGCTGCGGCGCGCGCTCGAGCAGGCGGCGTGGATCCCCGAGTTCGGCGATTACGATCCGCTGGCCGGCGTCCAGGAATTCGGCCCCGGGTACCCCATTCCACCGGCGGCGGCCGCCAGCGTCATCGGCTGGGGCGTGCTGACGCCGGCGCCCGAGGCCGGCGTGGTCGAACGCGCGCTCGGTGCGCTCGGCCTTCGCGCGGCCCCGCCCGCCAAGGATCCCAGCTACTGTCGGTTCCAGACCGCGCTGATCCAGGCGCGCAAGCTGTACTGGGATTACGGCAACGTCGACAGCGAGACCTACCTCGACCCGCCGTCACCGGACCCTTTCGTCTATTGCGACTGAGCCGGGCGGAATCGAACGGTGGTTCAAATCGACCGGCGCCGGGAGTACCATAGCGGCCCCTTCGCGTCAGCCCAGGGCCCGATGGCTGCCCGCACCGCCAGCGTCCAACGCGACACCCGCGAAACCCAGATCCGCGTCAGCCTGAACCTCGACGGTTCGGGCGAGGCTCGTCTGGCCACCGGCATCGCGTTTCTCGATCACATGCTCGACCAGGTCGCGCGCCATGGCCTGATCGACCTCGACATCCAGGCCAAGGGCGATCGCGAGATCGACGACCACCATACCGTCGAAGACATCGGCATCACGCTCGGCCAAGCCTTCGATCGTGCGATCGGCGACAAGAAAGGCATCGTGCGCTACGGACACAGCTACGTGCCGCTCGATGAGGCGCTGTCGCGCGTCGTCGTCGACCTGTCCGGACGTCCGGGGCTCGAGTACTTCGTCGAGTTCCCGCGGGCGCGCATCGGCGCGTTCGACGTCGACCTGTTTCGCGAGTTCTTCCAGGGCTTCGTCAACCATGCCAAGGTGACCCTGCACATCGACAACCTGCGCGGGCGCAACGCGCATCACATCGTCGAGACCGTGTTCAAGGCCTTCGGTCGCGCGCTGCGCATGGCCTGTTCAGCGGACCCGCGCATGGGCGACGTTACGCCATCCACCAAGGGCAGTCTCTGAGCCAGGCCCGCGCGCTCGGCCCGGCGCCGCGCGGCGACCACGCGACCTCACCATGGCAGCATCCATCGGCGTCATCGACTACGGCATGGGCAATCTGCACTCGCTGGGCAAGGCGCTCGAGCGCGTCAGTGGCGCCAGCCGCGTCATCGTCAGTTACGACACAGAGGTGCTGAAGCACTGTGACCGGCTCGTGCTGCCCGGGGTCGGTGGCGTGCGCGAGTGCATGAACGAGCTGCGCCGCTTGGAGCTCAACCAGTTGGTTGCCGAGGCCGCGCGTGAAAAGCCCATGCTCGGCATCTGTCTGGGCATGCAAGTCATGCTCGAATGGAGCGACGAGAACGGCGGCGTGCCGGCACTGGGCCTGTTCCCCGGCAAGGTCGTGCGCTTTCCCGATCCCGCGCCGGACGCGCGCGGCGAGCGCCTGAAGGTGCCGCACATGGGCTGGAACCGTGTCCACCAGAGTCGTCCCCATCCGCTGTGGGAGGGCGTGCCGGATGAGGCCTGGTTCTATTTCGTGCACAGCTACCACGCATCCCCGGCCAATTCCGCCCACGTGCTCGGGACCGCCGAATACGGACATGCCTTTGCCGCGGCCATCGCGCGCGACAACATCGCCGCCTTCCAGTTTCACCCGGAAAAGTCGCAGAGCACCGGCATGACGCTGCTCGGCAACTTCGCGCACTGGAGTCCCTGACCGGATCGCCGATCCGGACCGAGTTGCCAGAGGCGGCCGAATTGGGCACAGTTCGGGCGAGTCAGGCATCGAAGCATCATCAGCCATTCCCATCGGGCCGCATTGCGCATCGAACCGACCCCTTCCCTGACAACCGTCCCAGCCTCATGCTGTTGATTCCCGCGATCGATTTGAAAGGCGGCCAGTGCGTGCGTCTGCGCCAGGGCCGCATGGACGACGTGACGGTCTTCTCCGACGAGCCGGTCGGCGTCGCCAAGCGCTGGGCCGACGAGGGTGCGGAACGCATCCACATCGTCGACCTCGACGGCGCGGTCAAGGGTCAACCGATCAACGTCGCCGTGATCGAACAGATCGCCGCCGCAGTGAAGGTGCCGGTGCAGGTTGGCGGCGGCATCCGCGACGAAGAGACGGTGCAGCGCTATCTCAACGCCGGCGTGCAGTACGTGATCATCGGCACCAAGGCCGTCAACGCGCCGCACTTCCTGCACGATCTGTGTCTGGAATTCCCGCGCCATATCATCGTCAGCCTCGACGCCAAGGACGGCCGCGTCGCCCTCAATGGCTGGGCCAAGCTCACCGGGCACGACGTGATCGAGACCGCGCTGCACTGCGAGCGCGACGGCGTAGAGGCGATCATCTACACCGACATCGCCAGGGACGGCATGATGCAGGGCTTCAACGTCGAGGCGACGCGCAATCTGGCGCGAGCGCTCAAGACGCCGGTACTGGCCTCGGGCGGCATCAGCTCGCTGGACGACATTCGCACGCTCAAGGAACTCGAGTCCGATGGCGTCGCCGGCGCCGTCATCGGCCGCGCGCTCTATCAGGGCGCGCTCGACTTCAAGCAAGCGATCAAGATCGCACGCGGCTGAACACCGCGACGCGGCGCGCCGGCCGCATTCCGCTCCAGGTATTCAACGTGCTCGCCAAACGCATCATCCCCTGTCTCGACATCGACCGCGGCCGCGTCGTCAAGGGCATCAAGTTCGAAGACGTGCAGGACGCCGGCGATCCGGTCGAGGTCGCGCGCAAGTATGACCAGCAGGGTGCCGACGAGCTGGTGTTCCTCGACATCACCGCCAGCCACGAGGCGCGGCCGATCCTGTTCCAGACGGTGGAAAAGGTCGCGCGCGAGATCTACATCCCGCTGACCGTGGGCGGCGGCGTACGCACCTGCGCCGACGTGCGCTGCCTGCTGTCGGCCGGTGCCGACAAGGTCAGCATCAATACCGCCGCGGTCGAGAACCCGGACTTCGTCACCGAGGCCGGTAGCCGATACGGCGTGCAGTGCATCGTCGTCGCCATCGACGCCAAGCGCGTCGTGCCGAAAAAGCCGCCGCTGGTGCGCAAAGCGGCGCGCAGCGAGGCGCCGCGCTGGGAAGTCTTCACCCACGGCGGCCGCAGGGCGACCGGGCTCGACGCGGTGGAATGGGCGGTGAAGATGGTCGAGCACGGCGCCGGCGAACTGCTGGTCACCAGCATGGACCGCGACGGCACCAAGGCCGGTTACGACATCGAACTGCTCGAGGCTATCTCGGCCGCGGTCAGCGTGCCGGTGATCGCCTCCGGCGGCGTCGGCACGCTGCAACACCTGCACGATGGGTTGATGCGGGGCCATGCCGACGCGGTGCTCGCTGCGAGCATCTTCCACCACGGCACCTACAGTATCGGCGAGGCCAAGCGCTTCCTCGCCGACAAGGGCGTCCACGTCCGGCTCTGAACCGCTGCGGCCGCGGGGAGTACACTTGTCTTCCGACGGTAATCCACGGATGGCAGGCTTGATCCCTCCCGGCGACATGATCGGCGAGCTGTACCGCGTGCTCCAGGACCGCAAGACCGCGGACCCGGGTGCGTCGTACGTCGCCAGCCTTTACCGCAAGGGTTCGGACGCGATCCTCAAGAAAATCGGCGAGGAAGCCGCCGAGACGCTGATCGCCGCGAAAAACCCGGACGATGAAGCCCTGGTGCGTGAGCTCGCTGACCTGTGGTTCCACACGCTGGTGCTGATGGCCCAACGCGACATCGAGCCCGCGCGCGTGACCGGCGAGCTGGCGCGCCGCTTCGGTACGTCGGGCCATGCCGAAAAGGCGGCCAGGCCGCGCACGTCCTAGCAAAGAGGTGATGAGATGGGTTCCCTGAGTATTGGTCATTGGCTGATCGTGCTGCTGATCGTGCTGCTGATCTTCGGCACCAAGAAGCTGCGCAACTTGGGCGGCGATCTGGGCGGCGCGATCAAGAACTTCCGCGCCTCGATGCGCGAGGGCGAGGCCGACGCCAAGGCGTCGAGCGAGCCGCTCGCCGGCGGCGATACGGCGCAGACCGACGGCGCCGCCAAGCGCGACGACGGCAAGGCTTGATCGGCGCCGCGAGGTGCGCCGCGTATGTTCGACTTCAGCTTCGCCGAGATCGCGCTGTGCATGGTCATCGCGCTGATCGTGCTCGGCCCCGAGAAGCTGCCCAAGGTCGCGCGCACGGTCGGCCGCTGGGCCGGCCAGGCGCGCGGCTACCTGCGCAATTTCACCGCCGAACTGGATCGCGAGGCGAGGCTGTCCGAACTCAAGAAGCAGCTCGACGAAGCCAACCGCATCGTGCGCGAGCAGAACCGTGCGCTGAACTCGGCGATCGAAAAAACCGTCTCCGAACTCGGCAAGGACACGCCGCCGAAGTCCTGAGTCCATGAGCGAATCCGAACCCGACAGCCCGCAGCGCGAGCAGCCGCTGATCGCGCACCTTCTGGAGCTGCGCGACCGCCTGCTCAAGATCGTCTGGGGCGTGCTGCTGGTGTTCCTGCCGCTGATGGCCTTCGCCAAGGAGCTCTATGCCTGGCTGGCGCAGCCGCTTTTGCGCATGCTGCCCGAAGGTACCTCGATGATCGCCACCGAGGTCGCCTCGCCGTTCTTCACACCGATCAAGCTCGCCGCGCTGGTCGCCTTCGTCGTCGCGATGCCGTGGGTGCTTTATCAGGTCTGGGCCTTCGTCGCGCCGGGCCTGTACAAGAACGAGCGCCGCCTGGTCGTACCGCTGCTGGTGTCGAGCACCCTGCTGTTCTACGCCGGCATCGCCTTCGCGTACTTTCTCGTGCTGCCAACGGTGTTCAAGTTCATCATCGGCATCGCCCCCGAGGGCGTCGCGGTGATGACCGACATCGCCAAGTATCTGGACTTCGTGCTCGCGCTGTTCCTCGCCTTCGGCTTCGCCTTCGAGACGCCGGTCGCGCTGGTGCTGATGGTCAAGACCGGCTTCGTCACCCCGGCCAAGCTCGGCGAGGCGCGCGAGTACGTGCTGGTCGGCGCCTTCGTCGTCGGCGCCATCTTCACGCCGCCGGACATCGTCTCGCAGATCATGTTGGCGGTGCCGGTGTATCTGCTCTATGAGCTCGGCATCGTCGCCGCGCGTATCCTGGTGCCGGGCAGTCGCGAGGTCGAGGCGCAGCGCGAGCAGAACAGGGGCGCTTGACGACGCGCGCACGATCGACGGCGCGAGCGCCGCAACCGGCGTGTCGATCGGCAACGGCGCGCAACCGCAACCCAGGAACGAGTCATGGACCGTAGTCGCATCCAGAACTTCATCGCCGGCCTGTGGGACGACGAAATCGTCGCGCAGCTCACCGAGTACATCCGCATCCCCAACAAGTCGCCGCTGTTCGATCCGCAGTGGCAGCAGCACGGCTACATGGACGACGCGGTGCGCCTGATGGAGCGCTGGGCGCGGGCCAAGCTCGGCGCGCTGCCGGGGGCGACGCTGGACGTGATCCGCCTGCCCGGGCGCACGCCGCTGATCTTCATCGACATCCCCGCGGCCAACGGCGGCCGCGACGATGACGTGGTGATGCTCTACGGCCATCTCGACAAGCAGCCGGAGATGGACGGCTGGGCCGACGGCACGGGGCCGTGGACGCCGGTGCTCAAGGACGACAAGCTCTACGGCCGCGGCGGCGCCGACGACGGTTACGCGATCTTCGGTTCGCTCGCCGCGCTGCTGGCGCTGCGCGAGCAGCAACTGCCGCAGTCACGCTGCGTGGTGCTGATCGAGGCCTGCGAGGAATCCGGCAGCTATGACCTGCCGCATTACGTCGATCATCTTGCGCCGCGTCTTGGCCAGCCCTCGCTGGTCGTGTGCCTGGACTCCGGCTGCGGCAACTACGACCAGCTCTGGCTGACGACCAGCCTGCGTGGCCTGGTCGGCGGCAATCTGCGTGTCGACGTGCTGACCGAGGGTGTGCACTCGGGCGATGCCTCCGGCATCGTGCCGTCGAGCTTTCGCGTGCTGCGGCAGATCTTGTCGCGCCTCGAGGACGAGACCAGCGGCGAGATCCGCGCTCGCGACTTTCACGTCGAGATTCCGCCGCAGCGTATCGAGCAGGCGAAGCTGGCCGCGGCCGTGCTCGGCGCGGCGGTCTACAGCAAGTTCCCGTTCGTCGACGGTATGCGACCGGCGGCCGAGGATCTCACCGAACTCGTGCTCAACCGCACCTGGCGGCCCCAGCTCGCGGTCACCGGCGCCGCCGGTCTGCCGGCACTCGCCGACGCCGGCAACGTGCTGCGCCCGTACACCGCGGTGAAGCTGTCGCTGCGCATTCCGCCGACGCTCGATGGCAAGAAGGCCGCGGCCGCGCTCAAGCGCATCGTCGAATCCGATCCGCCGTACGGGGCGAAGGTGCGCTTCGAGGGCGAGAAGTCCGGCAGCGGCTGGAACGCGCCGCAACTCGCGCCGTGGCTGGAGGCGGCCGTCGACGCCGCGTCGCGCGCCTATTTCGGTGCGCCCCCCGTCTACATGGGCGAGGGCGGTACGATCCCCTTCATGGGCATGCTCGGCGAGAAGTTCCCGGACGCGCAGTTCCTCGTCACCGGCGTGCTCGGCCCGCACTCCAACGCCCACGGCCCCAACGAGTTCCTGCACATCCCGACCGGCAAGCGCGTGAGCATGGTCGTCGCCGACATCGTCGCGCGACACGCGCAGCAGAGCTAGCCCGGATCCGTCACCAGCGAGCCGATAGACGCGCCTGGAGCACGGGCGGAGGCTTTCTGGTTTCGGAATGACCAATTTGACGACACGGTGAGGGTATTTTCGGCGCTTTGGACGCAGC
>NZ_JBEPIJ010000019.1:0-43556 GCF_040327995.1 Sinimarinibacterium thermocellulolyticum
CTTGGTAGCATTCCGTCACGGCGGATTCGCTCCAGAGAATTGGCTTCGACAACCGAATTCTACTGGGCAACAGCGAATCCGCCGTGCCTTCTCAGCAGCCTACTCGTGACGGATCCGGGCTAGCGTCGGCGCCTGGTCCCGATCGCCTGCGGCGCGCCGAGTTGGTCGAGCACTTCGCGCAGTTCATCCGGCAGCGGCGCGCTCAGCAGCAGCTTGGGGAATTCGCCTGCAGCCGGCAGGCTCAGCAGATGCGCGTGCAGGAACATGCGCCGGAGACCCATTTCACGCAATGCGCGGTTGTGCTCGCGCTCGCCGTACTTGTCGTCGCCGGCCACCGGGTGGCCCAGGGCCGCGGCATGCACCCGGATCTGGTGGGTGCGTCCGGAGTAGATCTGGACCTCGCAAAGCGTCGCCGTGGCGTAACGCGCGCGGGGCGAGAAGCGCGACCTCGACGGCTTGCCGTCGTCCTCGTCGACGCGCACGCGGCGCTCGCCGCCAGCGATGGCATTGCGTACCAGCGCCGCGTCCACGTCCCGGTCCTCGCCCTTCCAGCGTCCGACCAGCAGCGCGAAATAGCGCTTGTCGGCCTCGCCGTGCTTGAACGCGCGCTGCGCACGCAGCAGCGCCGCACGCGACTTGGCCAGCAGCAGCACGCCGCTGGTGTCACGGTCGAGGCGGTGACACAGCTCCAGGAACGCGTGTTGCCCCCAGGCGCGAGCCGCCTCGATCACGCCGAACCTCACTCCGCTACCGGCATGGGCGGCGAGGCCGGCCGGCTTGCTGATGGCGAGATAATGCTCGTCCTCATGGACGATGGCCGCGCGCAGCTTGTCGAGCACCGCATCCGGCGGGCGAACCGCCTCGCCACGCTCCGCGGCCCGCACCGGCGGGATGCGGACTTCCTCGCCCTTGACCAGCTTGCGTTCAGGTTTGGCGCGCCCACCGTCGACCCGCACCTGGCCGGAACGCAGCAGGCGGTAGACGTGCGATTTGGGGACGCCCGCGAGCTGACGAATCAGGAAGTTATCGATGCGCTGCCCATCTTCGCGGGCGCCGACGACGATCTTGCGGACTTGGGGGCGATTCTGTGTCAAACTATGACGATCCGTCAGTACGGGTGGGAAAACTGATGCAAATCAGACCATTCCCGCATCAACGCTAACGGAAATCGAGAAGGCGTCGAAGCGCCCGGCATTGTATCAGCCCGCCCGCCGCCGAACAGTCCGAGACCGCATGCGCGTTGCCGCGCCTGCCGTCGCAAGCTTGTCGCTCCACATCACCTTACGCGCGTACGCGCCTCACCCGGGGACCGAACCATGACTCGCCATATGGCTGAGATTCGGACGCACGGCCCGGAAAGGCGCCGCCGTATCGACCAGGATCTCATGCATGAAACGCATCCTCATCAACGCCACGCAGCGCGAGGAGCTGCGAGTGGCCATCGTCGATGGACAGAAGCTGATCGACCTTGACATCGAAACCGCCGCCCGGGAACAGAAGAAAGGGAACATCTACAAAGGACGCATCACCCGCGTCGAACCCTCGCTCGAAGCCTGCTTCGTCGACTATGGCGGCGAGCGTCATGGCTTTCTCCCGGTCAAGGAAATCGCCCGCAATTACTTCAAGGACGGCAAATCCGGCAACCTGCGTGAACAATTACACGAAGGCCAGGAGCTCATCGTCCAGGTCGAGAAGGAAGAGCGCGGCAACAAGGGCGCGGCGTTGACGACCTACGTCTCCCTCGCCGGCCGTTACCTGGTGCTGATGCCGAACAATCCCAAGGCCGGCGGCATCTCGCGCCGCGCCGAGGGCGACGAGCGCGAAGAAGCCAAGGAGGCGCTCGAAAAGCTGCAACTGCCCGACGGCATGGGCGTGATCATCCGCTCCAACGGCGTCGGTCGCTCGGTCGAGGAGCTGCAGTGGGACGCCGATTATCTCAAGGACATCTGGAACGCGATCGAGAAGGCCGCCGCCGAACGCAAGGGTCCGTTCCTGATCTATCAGGAGAACAACATCATCCTGCGCGCGCTGCGCGATTACCTGCGCCCGGACATCGGCGAGGTGATGATCGACAACGAACACATCTACGAGCAGGCGCGCACGCATCTCGAACACGTGATGCCGCATCAACTGCCGCGGCTGAAGTTCTACAAGGACGAGATGCCGCTGTTCTCGCGCTTCCAGATCGAATCGCAGATCGAACTCGCGCACGAGCGCACGATCCGCCTGCCATCGGGCGGCTCGATCGTCATCGACAGCACCGAGGCGCTGACCGCGATCGACATCAACTCGGCCAAGGCCACCGGCGGCGCCAGCATCGAGGACACCGCGCTCAACACCAATCTCGAAGCGGCCGACGAGATCGCACGCCAGCTCCGCCTGCGCGACCTCGGCGGCCTGATCGTGATCGATTTCATCGACATGAACTCGCCGAAGAACCAGCGCGAAGTGGAAAAGCGCCTGGAAACGGCGGTCGAAGTCGATCGTGCGCGCATCCAGCTCGGCCGCATCTCACGCTTCGGCTTGCTCGAACTGTCGCGCCAGCGTCTGCGGCCGACGCTCGCCGAACACACGCAGATCCCCTGCCCGCGCTGCTCCGGCCGCGGCCAGATCCGCTCGGTGGAGAGTCTGTCGCTGTCGATCCTGCGCCTGATCGAAGAAGAAGCGATGAAAGAACGCACCGGCCGGGTGATCGCACAGGTTCCGGTCGACGTCGGCACCTTCCTGCTCAACGAAAAGCGCCTGGCGGTGCGTGAGATCGAGGCCCGCTGCCGCGCACACATCACCATCGTCCCCAACCCGACGATGCACACGCCGAACTACGAGATCCGGCGCGTGCGCGCCGACCATCTGCAGCAAGACGACAACAGCGCCATCAGTTACACCCTGGCGCAGAACTTCGACGCCGCCGCGCATGAAGAACTAATCAGGCCCCAGACGGTGACCCGCACGAGTCCCGAGGCCGCGGTCAAGCAGATCCTGCCATCGAGCCCCGCGCCGATCGTGATTCGCGAGGTCGCGGCACCGATGACTGCGGTGGCATCGAGCGGTGGCTTCTGGACGCGGCTTTTGAGCTGGCTCGGCTTCGGCGCCCGACCGGTCGCGACACGAGCGCAGACCGCGCAGAAGACGCCCGCGCACGAGCAGCGCGCGGGCAGTGCGCGACGCGACGAGCGCCGCGACGGCGCACGCGGCGAGAAACGTCGCGGCAACGATCGCCGTGGCCGCCCGCCGCAGCGTGACACCAGTGCAGCCGACAAGCCGCGCAGCGCGCGGCCGCTGCCGCCGAGCCAAGCCGCGCCGGGCGCGCGCGCGCCCGCGGCTTCCGCCACGCCGAGCACCGCCGTTCCCAGCCGGCGCGACGAGCCGACGGCGCGTCCCCCGCACGCGCGTGCGGAGGACACCGTCGGCACTGCCCCAGCGGCGTCTGCGGCGGCCGCGAGCACGGTGATCAGCGACGTCGCCGCGAGCGGCGAGGCGGGCACGGCAGCGCCGGCGCAGCGCAGCGGACGCGCGCGCCGCCGCCGCGGCGGGCGTGGACGCGGTCGCCGTGATCGCGAAGCCGCAGGGGTCAACGGCGCGACCGGCAGCGCGCCGTCCGGCGCGGTGGATGAGGCCGCCGACGAGATGACCGATGACGCGCCGGCGCGCGACGAGCAGGAGCAGGCGCTGGCACTGACTGCGGCACCGCACGCCCCGACTACGGCGACGCAGACGGCGTCACTCGCCGTCATCAACGCCGAACCGACGAGCCGCGACGCAAACGCTGCACCGGATGCTTTCGCGCCGACACCGCCGTCAACGCCGATCACGGCAGCAGCCGACGGCGAGCATGCCCCTGCCGCCGACGGCCTGCTCGGCATCACGGTGCGCGACCAAACGGCAAGCCAGGAACAGGCGACGGGCAGCGACGAAGCCGCGGCGACGCGCGGACCGGCACCGCCGGCAGCGCAATCCGCGGCCCTCGGTGACGGCGCCGCCCCCGAGGCCGCGCCGGCGCCGGCAAAGGACGCAGCGCCGGAACCGCTCGACCAGACCCCGATCGATGCGGACCGCGCCCAGGACGGCGCGAACGCCACCGAGCCGCTCGCGAGCGAGCGCGCAACGACGGCCGGCGGGCCGCAGTTTCGGGCCACGGCACCCGCGGCCGACTATCTGAAGTACTTCGAGCAGGCTGTCCGCAACGCGCACAGCGAGCACGATGACGCCGGCAAGTCCGGCTGAAGCGAGATGCGGATCAGGCGCCGCGCTGCGTCAGCAGCGCGGCCACTGCGAGCAAATCATCCGCGGTGTCGACACCTCGTGGCGGCGGTGATTCGACGACGCCAAGCTTGATGCGAAAGCCGTGGGTCAGCGCGCGCAACTGTTCGAGCGCCTCGCAGCTTTCGAGCGGCGCCGCCGGAAGCTCGCTGAACTCGCCCAGCGCGGCGACGCGATAGGCATACAGACCGATGTGTCGATACGCAAGCCCGGCCGGCATCGCCGGCGCCTGGTCGCGCGGCCACGGGATCGGCGCGCGAGAGAAGTACAGCGCGTAACCGCGCCGGTCCATCACCACCTTGACGACGTTGGGGTTGTGCCATTCGTCCTGGCGATGAATCGGATGGCACAGCGTGGCGATGTGCGCCTCAGCGTCGTCGGCGAGCAGGGCTGAGGCACGGCGCACCAGTGCCGGCGGCATCAGCGGCTCGTCACCCTGCAGGTTGACGACGATGGTGTCGGCGCTCCAGCCGCGGCGGCGCGCGATCTCGTTGGCGCGATCGGTGCCGGACTGATGCTGCGCCGAGGTCATCTGCACGTCGGCGCCGAAGCCCGCACAAATCTCGACCACCTCCTGGCTGTCGGTGGCGATCACGACCTCGCTGGCGCCGGCGCGACGCGCGGCCTCCCAGACGTGACGGATCACCGGTTTGCCGGCGATGTCGAGCAGCACCTTGCGCGGCAGCCGCGTCGAGCCCAGTCGTGCGGGGATCACGACCTTGAAGGCAAGTCCCGCCGTGGTGTCGCTCACCGCCCGAGCTCTTCGTCCGTCAGCGTGCGCGCCTCCTCTTCCAGCATCACCGGGATGCCGTCGCGCACCGGATAGGCCAGGCGCGAAGCGCGGCACCACAACTCGTTGCGCTCCGGGTGCCACTCCAGCGGTGCCTTGGTCACCGGGCACACGAGTATGTCGAGCAGGCGTTTGTCCATCATCGGTCCGTCCTCAGGCGTTCGACGGATTCTCGCACGCGACGCTCGTCGGCGGCGTCGAAGTGCGCCGACACTGGCAGCACCCACCAGTCAGCCCCAAAGAAGCCCGCACACTTGACTGCGTCCTTCTCGGTCATCATCAGCGGCAGCGTATCCGCGAATGCCAGATCCTGTGGCCGGAAACGGTGGTGATCGGCGAAGGCGTGCTCGATCACCTCGATGCCGGCGGCACGCAGGGTCTCGAAGAAGCGTTGCGGATGACCGATACCGGCGACCGCGTGCACACGCCGGCCGGCGAAGGCGCTCAACGCCCGCCGCTCGCCGCTACCGCTGACGGCCTCGCCGGCGAGCAGACGCATGCGCAGCGGCCGCAGCGAAACATCGCTCCAGCCCTCGCCGTTGACGACGACGAGATCGAGCTCGCGCAGCCGCGCCGGGGGTTCGCGCAGCGGGCCGGCGGGCAGCAATGCGCCGTTGCCGAGACCACGGCGAGCGTCAACGACGCCGATCTCCAGGTCGCGCGCCAAACGGTAGTGCTGAAGGCCGTCGTCGCTGACGATGACGTCGACCTCGCCGGCGCGCAGCAGCTGGCGCGCCGCCGCGACACGATCGGGATCGACGACCACTGGCACGCCACCGCGGCGCGCGATCAAGAGCGGCTCGTCGCCGCAGGCGCGCGGATCGCCGTCGGCGCGCACCAGATACGGTCGCTGCGGCGGCTTTCCGCCGTAGCCGCGGCTGACCACGCCCGGACGCCAGCCCCAGGCACGCAGACGCTCGACCAACCAGATCACCAGCGGTGTCTTGCCGGTGCCGCCCACGGCGATGTTGCCGACCACGATGACTGGCACCCCGAGACGTTGCGCACGCGCCTGCAAGCGCAGGCGCCGCTGCGCGGCGATGCGCCCGTAAAGGCTGGCCAGTGGGCGCAGCAGCAGCGGCGCGGGCGCGTCGGCGTACCAGCGCGCGACGAGCCAAGAGTTCATGGCGCGGCGTCGGTCTCGAACTGCATGCGGTGCAGGGCCGCATACAGACCGCCGCGCGCCAGCAGGTCTGCGTGCGTACCCGTCTCGATGATGCGGCCGTCCTGCATCGCGACGATCAGATCGGCGTTTTGAATCGTCGACAACCGGTGCGCGATGGTCAGCGTCGTGCGCCCACCGACCAGCGCTTCGAGCGCCGACTGGATCAGGCGCTCGGACTCGGTGTCGAGTGCCGAAGTGGCCTCGTCGAGAATCAGGATCGGTGCATCCTTGAGCAGCGCGCGTGCGATCGCCAGCCGCTGACGCTGGCCGCCGGAGAGGGTCGCGCCATTCTGACCCAAGGGCGTGTGCAGACCCTGCGGCAGCTTCTCGATGAATTCCCAGGCGTGCGCACGCCTGGCGGCATCGATGATCTGCGCCTCGTCGGGCTGCGGATCGAGGCCGTAGGCGATGTTTTCGGCCACCGTCGCGCTGAACAAGCGCACCTGCTGATCGACCAGGGCGATCTGCCGGCGCAGGTCGTGCAGCCGGTACTCACGCAGGTCCACGCCGTCGAGGCGGATCGCGCCGGCATCGACATCGTAGAAGCGCGGTAGCAGCGACAGCAGCGTGCTCTTGCCGCTGCCCGACTTGCCGACGAAGGCGACCGACTGTCCCGGCTCGATGCGCAGATTGATGTCGTGCAGCGCATCGCCGAGCTCGTCGCGATAACGGAAGCGCACGTGCTCGAACTCGATCGCACCACGTGCGCGCCGCAGGGGACGGCTGCCCTCGGCCACCTCTGCGGGCTGATCGAGCGTCGCGAAGATCTCCGTCGCCGCGGCGATGCCGCGCTGCAGGCGCTCGTTGACCGTGCCCATGTTCTTCATCGGCTGCATCAAGGACATCATCGCCAGCATGAACGCGGCGAACGTACCGGCGGTCATGTCCTCGATCATGCCCGGCTGCGTCGCGAAGAACACGATCGCGGCGACCGCCCAGGCGGCGATGAACTGGATCAGCGCCGCACTGCCGGCCTTGGTCGCGACGATCTTCATCGACAGCTTGCGGTTGTGTTCGTTGATCGCATCGAAGTGTCGCGACTCGAAGTCCTGCCCGTTGTAGACCTTGACCACGCGCTGTCCGCTCACTGCCTCGTCGACCGCTTCGGTGACATCGCCGACGCTGTCCTGGATACGCACACTGATCTTGCGAAAGCGCACGCTGACGTAGCGGATGATCAAGGCGATGAACGGTACGACGACGAAGGCGAACAGCGTCAGCTTCCAGTTCAGCCACGCCATCAGACCGATGTAGAACACGATCGTCAGCGTATCCTTGAGCACGCCGGTGAGCACTGTGCTCGCGGCATCGGCAACCTGCTCGACGTGATAGGTCAGGCGCGCAATCAACTGGCTGGAGCCCACGCTGTCATAGAAGCGCGCCGGCAGCACCAGCAGCTTGTCGAACAACTGACCGCGCAGATCCTTGACGACGCGGCGCGCGACCCAGGACATGCCATAGGTGGCGGCGAAGGAGCTGATCCCGCGCAGCAAGAACAGACCGACGATCAGCAGCGGCAGGGTGCGGATGTACGCCGCGTTCTGTTCGACGAAGGCTTTGTCGAGCAATGGCTTGACCAGCGCCGCGAATCCGGCATCCGCAGCAGCGAAGGCAGCGGTCGCCAGCGATGCGAGCAGCATCACGCGCCAGTGCGGCAACGAGTAGCCGAGCAGGCGTCGATAGGTCGGCCAGGGCTTGCGGGCAGCTTGGGCGGCGGTGCTCATGCCGGAGTCGTGTAAGGTTCGGCGTATGCTACCAACTCGCCCGCCTTACTCCTTCAGCCGTCATGAGCAAGACCCTGTTCGAGAAAATCATCGACCGCGAGATCCCCGGCGACATCGTCCACGAGGACGCACACTGCGTCGCCTTCCGCGACATCAACCCCGGTGCGCCGATGCACATCCTGCTGGTGCCGCGCAAGCCGATCCCGCGACTGTGCGATGCGCGCGCCGATGACCAGGCTCTGCTCGGCCATCTGATGCTGACCGCGGCCAAGATCGCCGCCGACCAGGGCCACGGCGAGGCCTTTCGCCTGGTCGTCAACAATGGCGCCGGCGCCGGCCAGTCGGTGTTCCACCTGCACCTGCACCTGCTCGGCGGCCGTCCCCTCAAATGGCCCCCGGGGTGAGCCGGGTCTGTCGTGAAACGATGCGTCACGCGGCGAACCACCGGCGCGCGCGCAGGACCGGCAAGGCCGCGCTCGACACGGCCGCTCGTTCACACCCAATTCAGCCCCCTACCTTAGGCTGTGTCCGTCCGGCCACCGTCCGCGCCGGAGTCACGCACTCAAGAAGGGGTAAAACGATGAACAAGCTGTCTTGCATGCTCACCGCCGCCGCGCTCGTCACGGCGTTGCCGGCATCGGCGCAGACTAAGGCCGACGTCAAGGCCGAGGCCTCGGTCGGCGTCGCCGTGGATGCCCAAAGCGCGACGCACAGCGTCGAAGGCGCCGCAGCCGCGACCGCAGACTCGGCCAAGGCGGCCGGACAGGCGACGGCGAACGCCGCCCGCGAGCTCGGCAGCCAAGCCCAGTCCAAAGCGCAAGCCGGAACCGGGGCGGGCGCCGATGCGGCGGTGAAAGCCAAGCAGGCCACGGTCGAAGGCGCGGCCGAGGCCCAGGCTCAGACCCAGGCCAAGACCCGCGCGGGCCTCGCTGCGGCCAAGGACGCGACGGTCGGCGGCGGCAAGGCCGTCGGCGGCGCGATCAAGTCCGGCGTACAAACCGGGGTCGGCGTAGTGGGCGGTGTACTCGGCACGGCAGGATCCGTCGACGCCAGCGTGAACGCCGACGTGCAGGGGCAGGTCCACGCCGAGTGAGGATCGGCACACCGCCAGAGCATGTAACGCCCGCGCGCCGATCGCGCGGGCGCTTCATGGCTCAGTCGTCGAGGGCGGCGAAACGCCGGCGCAGATCCTCGATGCGCGCCCGATTCACGCCGAAATCGCGATAGCCAAAGCGCGAGATCGAACGCACCTGGATTTCACCGCCGGCATCGATCAGCAGTTCCAAGTCGTCACGAAAGCGCATCCGCGGGGTAACGAACAGCACGTGCAGATAGTTGGGACCCACCTGCTGGATCCGACTGCCGGTCATGGCGTTTATCGCGGCGAGGAGCCGCTCGCGTGCCGAGGCCGGATCGCCGCGATAGTGCAAGGGTTCGACACGCTGCCGCGGGTCGCTCGCGACCGAGGACACGCAGCTCGGGCGCGGTGGGCAACCGGCGAATACGCCGCTCTCACGATACAGGTGTCCCGGCGTGCGCCAGCTCGCATACAACGCGATCGCGATCACCGCGGCGAGGAGAAACAGCGACAACCGGACGAACAAGCGCATGCGCAAGACCCTCGGTACCGTCCCCGTACCCAAGGATAGTCACGTCGACCGCGCCGCGGATACCACCCGCGGCCCTACCGGTCGGCCGCGTTGCGCAACGGGTATAGTTGTGCCGCACTCGCGCTCGACTTGCGCGTCCAGGCCCCGGCCGCGGGCGTATGCAGGGCAGGATGCGGCGGCGGGCGAAAACGGCGATACGCCGTTGCCGCACCGGCCCGCTTCGATCGGAATGCGATGAAGTTCAGGAGAACCAACCATGTCTGTGTGGATGCGTAGAGCCGCCTTGCTCGGCGCCCTGCTCGCCCCCTTGTGGGCCACAGCTCAGGACGAGGCCAAGGCGAGCGAAGACCAAGCGACGGCAGAGGAAGAATCCAAGCCGGACGGCTCCAAGGCGTCGGACTCTGCGGATCGTGACGACGACGAAGCGTCGGTGACCTATAGCGGCATCGGCCTGTCGCGCGTGAGCACCGATTTCGACAACCTCAAGGAGGCGGTCAACCTGGAGGGCGTGCTGGGCATCCGCGTCCCCAACCTCGATTGGATCGCTGCCGAAATCAATCTGTCGGTCAGCATCATTCCCGGCGAGAATCGCGGCGGCACGGCCATCATCGGCGGTAGCGACGGCAATTGCATCTCCGAAAATCCCCCGCTGCCGCCCGGCTGTACGCCGGCGAGCGAAGGCCAGCAAGTGACGACCACCGGTGACGATTTCCAGATGCAGTTGATCGGGGCCTACTTGGTCCTGCGCTCGCCCGGGCGCTTTTATGCCACCGGCAAGCTCGGCTACGGCTACCAGATCACATCGATCCGCGACATCGACGAGCGCGAGCGCAGCGGCTCGGTGTATACCGTCGGCGGCGGTTGGCGCTACGGCAAGGGGCTGGGCGGCGTCGAACTGCTGTACTCGCGCTTCCTCAGCGACGTGGACGCGATCGGCTTCTCCGTGACTTACGGTTTCGGCGGACGTCGCGACCGCGATCGAGACTGACTGCTTGCGTCGGGCTAAGCCGCGATCGCCGCGCGCGCGATCAAGGCGTCGAACGGCGCATGCGCCGGCAGCGTGCCGTAGTTCAGGCCGTGCTCGCCGCCGAGCCGCGTCGACGCGTACAGCTCGGCGCCGGGCACGCCGGCACGTAGCAGCACGGAGGCTTGCAGGGCCAGCGCCATGCGCTCGACGATCATGCGGCTGCGCAACTCCAGCGTCGTGATGTCGTCGAAGGCGGACGACAGCCAGCCGATCTCGCGGTCGAGATCGGCGTGCGCCCCCTTGGCGGCGAACAGCTCGGCGAAGTAGGCCTCGCGCGTCTGCGGCTCCTTGCTCAGCGCGCGCAACACGTCCAGGCATTGGATGTTGCCGCTGCCTTCCCAGATCGAGTTCAGCGGTGCCTGCCGGTACAGCCGCGGCAGATTGCTCTCCTCGACGTAGCCGGCGCCGCCGAGACACTCCTGCGCCTCGTTGACGAAAGATGGGCAGCGCTTGCAGATCCAGTACTTGCCGATCGCGGTGGCAAGGCGCGCGAACGCGGCTTCTCCGGCGTCGCGCGCCGCAGCGTCGACGGCGCGCGCCACGCGCAGCGTCAGCGCGGTGCTGGCCTCGGATTCGAGCGCCAGATCGGCGAGCACGTTCTTCATCAGCGCGTGCTCGACGAGCCGCTTGCCGAAGGCCTTACGATGCTGCGCGTGGTGGATCGCCTGTACCAGCGCCTGACGCATCAGCGCGCTCGAACCGATCATGCAATCGAGCCGCGTCAGCGCGACCATCTGCAGGATGGTCGCCACACCGCGCCCTTCCTGGCCGACGAGGGCGGCCCAGGCGCCGTGGAACTCGACCTCGCTCGACGCATTGCTCCAATCGCCGAGCTTGTCCTTGAGGCGCTGGATGCGGATCGCATTGCGCGAACCATCGTCGAGCACCTTGGGCATCAGAAAGCAGCCGAGGCCGGCGTCGGTGTAGGCCAGCACCAACCAGGCGTCACACATCGGCGCCGAGAAGAACCACTTGTGGCCGACGATGCGGTAGCTGCCGTCGGCTTGACGCTCGGCACGCGTGCTGTTGGCGCGCACGTCCGAGCCGCCCTGCTTCTCGGTCATGCCCATGCCGATCGTGCAGGCGGTTTTGTCGGCCATCGGCAGCACGCGCGGATCGTACTCGGTGGCGGTGAGCTTGGGCAGCCAGCGTGCGGCGAGCGCGGCGCTGTGGCGCAGCGTCGGTACCGCCGAGTGGGTCATGGTCAGCGGACAACCGGTACCGGCCTCGGCCTGAGCGTGCATGTAGGACAGCGCCGCACGCGCGACATGCGCACCGGGCTGGTTCTCGTTGCGCCACGCGAAGGCGTGCACGCCGTAGAGCATGCCGAGCTGCATCACGCGGTGATAGGCCGGGTGAAACTCCACTTCGTCGATGCGATGCCCATAGCGGTCGAAGGCGCGCAGCTTGGGCTTGTTCTCGTTGGCGAGAACGCCCTGGCGCATCAGCTCGCCGCCGGCGACGGCGCCGAAGGCATCCAGGTGCACCTCGGCCCAGCCGCCGCCTTCGCGGGCAACGCCCTCGCGCAGCACCGTGTCCGTGCGCCAGGCGTTGTAGTCGGCCAGCGGCGGCGCCTGATTCTCGACCTCGTGGGTGAAGAAACGGCGATCGGGATTCATGACGCGGGTCCTCCGCTGCGACGAGCCACTTATCTTCACACAGGCCGCGGCGTCGGCGGACTGCGATCGGCACGCATCAGCAACCCCGGCAGGAACAGCAGATCGAACACCAGCGCGATGCCGATGACCATCGCCGTCATCAGGCCCATGGTCGCGTTCACCGCGAAATCGGATTGCGCCAGGATCAAAAATCCCAGCGCCAGCGCCACCGTGGTCACCAGCAACGCGGCGCCGACCGTCGAGAATGCGTAGCGGATCGCCTCGGCCGTGTCCTGCTGGCGCTGACGGCGCGCGTACAGGTATTTGCTGAAGAAATGGATGGTGTTGTCGACGACGATGCCGAGCGTGATCGAGAACACACCGGCGGCGGCGAGATTCACGTGGCCGTCGACGATGCCCCAGACGCCGAAGGCGATGGCGGCCGGAAACGCGTTCGGCAACAGCGACAGCAGGCCGAACTTCACCGAGCGCAGCGCGATGATCAGCGTCAGCGCGATCAGCACGATGGCGATCATCGAGCCCTGCAGCATGCTGTAGATGTTGTTCTGGCCGATGTGCGCGAACATCAGGCTCACGCTCGAACCCTGCGCCTGGAATTCCGGCGCGTTCTGCGCAAGCCATTCGGCAGCGCGCTGCTCGAAGGCGATCAGCCCCTTTGAGGCGACGTTGTTGACGCTGACCGAGACGCGCGTCGCCGACTTGTCGAAGGTGATCGCATCGTTGAGATCCAGCCCCTGCGGCAGCGACAGCTCGTAGAGCAGGATGTACTGCGCGATCAGCTCGCGGTCGTCGGGAATCCGGTAGTACGCCGGATCGTCGCCGTGCATGTTGCGATTCAGGCGCTTGACCACGTCGGTGAAGCTGGCGACGTGCGTGACCTCGGGCTGCTGTTCGAGCCACTGCTTGAACGCCTCGACCTTGCGCAAGTACGCCGGCTCGTTGATGCCCGACGGTCCGCCCGCATCGAGGGAGTAGGCCACGGAGTCGACGCCGGTCAGATTGTCCTGCACGAAGTCGAAGGCGGTGCGGATCTCCAGCGGCGGCTTGAAATAGGCCACGGTGTCGTCGTTGAGCTCGTTGCGCGGAATGAAGGCAATCAGCAGCAGCGCCAGCGCGCTGGTGCCGAAGAAGAACAGGCCGTGGCGCGCGAGGATGCGGTCGGCCAGTCCCGCCAGATGCAATTGCTGGAGACGCGTCTGCGTGCCGACGCGCACCGGCAGCCACAGCATCAGCGCCGGTAACAGTACCAGCGCGAAGCACATCGCTGCGAAGACACCAAAGCCGACCACGGTGCCGAGCTCGCGAAACGGCGGCGAGTCGCTGCTGTTGAGCGAGAAAAAGCCGATCGCCGTCGTCAGGCTGGTCAGAAACACCGGCACGACGTTGATCTCCAGCGCGTGGCGCATCGCATCGAGCTTGGCCATGCCGCGTCGCAGATCGTTGAGGTAGTGCACGAGGATGTGCACGCAGTCGGACACCGCCAAAGTCAGGATGATCACCGGCGCCGACACGTTGATTTGGTTGATCTGATAACCCAGCCAGCCGAGCACGCCGACGGTGGCGATGATGCTGGCGACGATCACCAGGCTGGTGACGACCACGGCCCCGAGCGAGCGCAGGAACAGCGCCAGCAGCGCGACGACGACGACGAACATCACCGGCACCAGCGTGGCGGCGTCGGCTTCGGCGAGTTCGTTGAAGGCGTGATTGACGACCACCTGCCCCATCAGATGGATGTCCAGATGCGGGTAGCGCGCCTCGAAGTCATCGCGCATCGCACGCGCGGCTTGCATCACCTCGCGATTGACTTCACTGGTCTCGCGGCTGTCGCCCGGCATCTCCAGGCGCACGTTGACCGAGGCCACATGCGCCCGGCGCGACAGCAGCGCGCCGGCCAGCGCCGGCTCGGCGAGTGCGATCTCGCGCAGGCGTGCGATGTCATCGTCGCTCAGACCATCGGGGTCGGGGACCAGATCATTGACCAGCAGATCGTCGCCTTCGGCGACCGCGTACTGAAAGTTGGTGATCGAATCGACGCGGATCGAGCGCGGCAGCGTCCAGCCGGCCTCGGTCAGCTCGCGCAGCGCCCGAAGGGTCTTGCGCGTGAAGATCTCTCCGTCATTCGGCGCGACGATGAAGGCGACGTTGTCGGCCTTGGTATACGAGGCCTCGATCTGGTCGTTGGCGACCAGGTACGGATCGTCGTCCGAGAAAAAGATGCGATAACTGCCCTCGAACCACAGATCGCGCGCACCGGCGGCCAGCACCAGCAGCGACAGCAGACCGACTACGAAAAGACCGAGCCGATACCGCACGAGTGCGGCGGCGATACGCGCTTCCATGAACGGGCTCTCCCATCGAGGTATTGCATACTAGCCGGTATGCGAACACCGCGCTCAGAATCGATCGCGAAGGCGTCTTGCGCCGCGGCAGTCCAATACACGCATGGACGATGAGATCGAGCGGTCACTTCCGGAGATTGCGATCGGAACCGTTCATGCCGATGCGGTCCTGCTCACCGCTGCTGCCGTTGCCAGGACGGCGGCGCGTCGTCGGACTCGCGCGCGCATCACGCGCCTTGCGCCGGGTCCCACCGATGCGCCAGCAGCCGCACGAGTACGGCGGTCATCGTGAAACGGCTGCGCGCGTGACCCGGGATTCAGGCGGTCAGGCCGCCATCGACGACGAGATCCGCGCCGGTGACGTAGCTGGCCTCGTCGGAGGCGAGGAACAGCACGGCGGCGGCGATCTCCGCCGGCTGGGCGAAGCGGCCGAGCGGAATGCGCGCCAGCGTGCGCGCGACGAAGACCTGTGCGTCCTCTGGCGCCATGCCGGCCAGCGCGCCGGCGACCATCTCGGTCTCGGCAAAGCCGGGGCAGACACTGTTGATGCGGATGCCGTAGCCGGCACGCGCGCAGTGGATGGCCGCGGACTTGGTGAAGATGCGCACGCCACCCTTGCTGGCGTTGTAGGCCGGGATCAGCGGCTCACCGATCAGCCCCTCGATCGAGGCGATGTTGACGATCGAACCGCCCCGACCCTTCATGCGCGCGATCGCCGCCTGGGTGCCGTACATGACGCCGGACAGGTTGACGTCGAGCGTGCGCTGCCATTCCTGCGGTGTCAGCGCCTCGACATCCATGATGGCGGCCACGCCGGCATTGTTGACCAGCACGTCCAGCGCGCCGAAGGTCTGCTGCGCGAGATCGAGCACGCGCGACCAGTCCTCGCTGCACGTCACGTCGTGCCTGGCAAAGGCGGCACGCGCGCCGCTGCGGTCCAGGTCGCGAGCTGCGGCCGTTCCGGCGTCGGCATCGATATCCGTCAGCAGCACGCGCGCCCCTTCGGCGTACAGCCGTTGCGCCGCGGCCAGCCCCAGACCGCGCGCAGCACCCGTGACCACACAGACCTTGCCGGCGACACGGTTCATTGGAGCGATGTGGCCAGCTCCCGCCCCAGCGCCTCGAGCACCGGCTGCGCCGCCGGGATGGCACCGTCCATGCACACGAAGCCATGGATCTGATCGGGCAGCGAGGTGAACTTCACCTCGACTCCGGCGCGGCGTAGCTTGTCGGCATAGGCCACGCCATCGTCGTGCAGCGGATCGAAACCACAGACCAGGATGCTGGCCGGGGGGAGCCCGGCGTGCGAGGCGGCGAGTATCGGCGCGAGTCGCCAATCCTGCAAAGCCGCGGTGTTGTCGCCGAGGTAGTGGCCGACGAAGTACTGCATCAGCGTCGCCGTCAGGAAGTAGCCGTCGGCGTTGCGCCGCAGGCTCTCGGTTTCGGCGAGCTGCACCACCGGATAGATCAGCAACTGGTGGCGCAGGCTCGGCGCGCCGGCGTCGCGCGCCATCAAGGCGACGACCGCGGCGAGATTGCCACCGGCGGAGTCACCGGCCACGGCGAGCCGCTCTGCGTCGATCATCAGTTCGCCGGCGTGCGCGGCAACCCAGCGCGTCGCCGCCCAGCAGTCCTCGACCGCTGCCGGAAAGCGCGCCTCGGGCGCCAGGCGGTAGTCCACGGCGATCACCGCGCAGCGCGCCGCGTTGGCGAGGATGCGGCACAGGTTGTCGTACAAGGTGAGATCGCCGATCACGAAGCCGCCGCCGTGGAAATACAGGCACGCCGGTAGCCGCTGGTCGGCACGACTGCCGAGCGGACGATAGATGCGCAGCGGAATCGGTCCCGCCGGGCCTTCGGCCGCGACATCGGCGGTCGAGGCCACATCGGGCTTTGGCCCTTGCAACATCAGAAAGCCGGCCTGGGCCGCCGCGCGGGCCTGCACCGGCGCAAGCTGGTCGAGCGTCGGCGCACCGGACGCGGCCATCTGGTCGAGCACCTTTCGGGCGTGAGGATCAAGAGCGGTCATCGTCGTGTCTCCCGTCTTACAGTCATGTCATCCGTGGGTAGAAAGGTGCATCCGGGTGCCACCGATACGCGCCGGGGTCCTGCGCCATCTCGCGTCTTGGTGTCGCGCTCAGACGACGGCATAGACGTCGTAGCTGACACTCAGCCTACCGATCTCGCCGACGCCGACCCCCACGTACAGCCGGCGCGCCAGATCGGCGTAGGCCGGGTGCGCGCTGCGCAGCCGCGGCTGCATGCGCAGTTCGAGACGCTGCGGTAGATCGCCGGCGAGAAACCGTGTGTACGCGTCCGCGCCCAGGTCGCTGAGTCCCTCGTAGGCGAGATCGATCAGCGCACCGTCGTCGGTCTCGATCACGGTGCGCACGCTCAACACACCGACGCCATCCGTGCGCAGCGTGAAGAAGTCCGCGCCCTCGGCACGGAGTTTGCCCCGGATGTGCGGTCCCTTGGCCTCGCCGCCGGTCAGCCAGAAATTGACGCGAATCCCCTCGGCCACGGGCCCGATCAGCTCGGGCGGCGCCAGCGTGGCCGCGAAAGAAAACCAATGCTCGGTTTGAAGTCTGTGCATGGGGGTGGTCTCCGGTCAGACACAGAGGCACCGCAGCGCATGCGGTGCCCGCATCAACGAACGAGTCTGGTCGATCATCGCGTCAGCCTCACGCGGTCAAGCCGCCACCACGCCGCCATCGACCGACAGCTCGGCGCCGGTGACCCAGCGGGCGGCATCGCTCGCGAGGTAGATCACCGCAGCGGCGACGTCGGCGGGCTCGCCGAAGCGGCCGATCGGATGCAGTGCGAGCAAGGCGGCCTGCGCCTGCTTCCGATCGGGGGCGAGCCCGAGCCGCACCAGACCGTCCAGCAACTGCTCGCCCATCGCCGTGAGGATCAGCCCCGGATGCAGTGAGTTCACGCGCACGCCAACGCCGAGCCGCCCGCATTCGACCGCCGCCGCCTTGGTCAGCGCGCGCACCGCCCCCTTGGATGCGCCATAGGCGCTGTGCGCGATGACGCCGATCATCCCGGCCGCCGACGACAGATTCACGATCGCGCCGCCGCGACCGGCGGCACCGCCCGGCGACATCGCGCGGATCGCGTGCTTGCAACCCAGAAACGTGCCGGTGACGTTGACGTCCTGGATACGGTGAAAGTCCTCGACGGTGCACTCGGCGAGCAAGGCCCCTGATTCGACGCCAGCGTTGTTGACGAGGATATCGAGGCCGCCCAGCGCCTCGATGGTGCCGGCGATGGTCTGCTGCCACTGCGTTTCATCGGTCACGTCATGCACGAACCCGCGTGCGTCGGCACCGCTCGCGCGCAGCCACTCGACGGTCGCCCTGGCGCCGTCGTCGATGATGTCGCTGACGGCGACCTTGGCGCCGACCGCGGCCAGGGCGCGCGCGATCTCGCGACCGAGGCCACGCGCTGCGCCGGTGACCAGTGCGACCTTGCCATCGAGACGAAAAGCGGTGCGGTAATCCATCGCTGGGGTCCTCGCTGTCCACGCTCGCTGCACGCCACGGCACGCACGACCACCGCACGGCGTTCCCGCGATGCCCACGTCGAAGCCAGAGGGCGACCGGCAAGCTCACGACGGCGGCCGATCGCAGCCTAGCCGATGGTCCGCCGGCCACCACCACCCCGACGGGTAGTTCATTGCGCGCGACAAGGCGCGATGATGTGCAGCCAAGCAGTCCAGGCCGCGTGCTCGGGCCCGCGCCCGCGTGTGGCGGACGCGACCGGCGTCGCAGCGATATTCACAGAAGCGAGGAGATCGAAACATGAGGGGAGCGACATTCTTCGCCGCAGCCGCCGCCATGCTGGCGACCGGCAGTGTTGCCGCACAGGTCGATGAGACGCCGCCACGGCGCATCGAGAACATGGGGCGACCGGTGTACGTGGCGCCGCTACTCTCCTTCACCGTCGACGACAGCGCACGTCGCACCAAGGTCGGCTACGGCGGCACGCTCGCGCTCGGCACGCGCCTGCTGAGCTTTGCCGCCGTCGAGGCGCTGGCCTACTACACCAAGTTCAACGACGAGGATGACATCTTCGTCGGCGCGCGCACCGAAGCCACCGGCTACGGCGGCAATCTGCTGCTGTTCCCGCTGCCGGGGGCGATGCGCGACGTCTTCCTGCTCGCCGGCGCCGCCTACAACGACGTGCGCAATCATCCGCTCACCGTCGACGGCGTGGTCGGCCTCGCCGACTACGATTCCACGGTCTACGACCTGGGCCTGGGCTACCTCGGCGCCTTCGACCTGTTCGGCAACCCGGCGGCGCTGCGCGTCGAGGCCAAGTACCGGCTCGACGATCACGGCGAGCCGGATCTGGGCGACGGCAGCGACGATCGGTTCGGCGATGTCGTGCTCAGCGCCGGCTTCATGTTCCCGCTGTTCTACCGCCCGCCGCCGCCACCACCGGCACCGGAGCCGATCGCGGTCGTCGCGGTTGCCGATGCCGACAACGACGGCGTGCTCGACGATGTCGATCAGTGCCCCGACACAGCCTACGGCGCGAGCGTGGACGCGACCGGCTGCACACCGGCACCGGCGCCCGAGCCGGTGTGCGCGCCGGTGGGCGACAACGGTGAGGTGGATTTGTCCGGCTGCGCGGCCGGCGATGTCGTCGTGCTGCGCGGCGTGACTTTCGAGTTCGACAGCGCGCGCCTGACCGCCGATGCACAGACGATCCTCGACGGTGTCGTCGCGGCGCTGCAAGCCGCACCCGAGATCCGCGTCGAAATCGGCGGCCATACCGATGCCCGCGGCAGCGAGGCCTACAACCAGCGCCTGTCCGAACGACGCGCCGCGAGCGTGCGCGACTATCTGGTCGACCACGGCATCGACGGCGCGCGCCTGACCGCCGTGGGCTACGGCGAGACCCGCCCGGTCGCCGACAACGACAGCGAAGAGGGCCGCGAGCAGAACCGGCGCGTCGAACTCACCGTGATGTGAGGCCGGGTGGCATCAGCACGCCGAGCGGCGGGCCGCACGCCGGTCACAGGAGCAGCTCGACTCCGGTGATCAGCGTACGTCCGGCAGCCGGCTCGTAGTACCGCCCACCGAAAGCGTTGACGCGCAGATTGTCGGTGTAGTCGGTGTCGAAGACGTTGTTCAGCGCCAGCCACGGTCGCAGCGTGACGTCACCGACGCGACCTTCCCAGGACAGGCGCGCGTTGGCCACGAGGTAGCCGCTCACGCGCGCCTCGTTTGCGTCGTCGGCAAAGACACGATCGAGCGCCACTGCCTGCACGCGCGCCAGCCAGCCGGGCTGCGGCGTCCACGCGGTCTCGACGAACAGCTGCTGGCGCGGAATGCCGGGAATCGCCTTGCCGCCGAAGTCGTCGTCGCCGAGCCGGTATTGCTCGTAGCGGTAGTCGTTGAAGCTGTACGCGCCGGACAGCATCAGCGACGGCAGAGCCTGCCAGGCCACGCCCAGCTCCACACCATCGCGCTCGGTGGCGCCGGCATTGCGATAGAAGCTGCGCCCGGGCTGGTCGTCCAGTTCGAAGCGCACCAGCTCATCGTCGTTGCGCACGCGATAAATCGCGAGCTCCGCGCGCAGCGTCGCGAGTGCGAACTTCACGCCGGCCTCGAGATTGCGCGCCGCGGCCGATTCGAGGTCCGGATTGAAGCCGCCACCGGCGGGATTGGCCAGTTCATTGTTGGTCGGCGTCTCGAAGCCGCTGCCGTAGCGCGTATACAGCAGCGCCGAGTCGCCGAGGCGATAACCGAGACCGAGGTTGACGCTGGTTTCGTCGAACACGCGCCGGCCGCTGTCGTCGCCGTCGTCGATGAAGGCATCGTCGACCGCGAGCCGGATCTCGTCATGACGCAGCCCCAGTGCCGCCAGCCACGGCCCGCCGAGCTCGATCTGGTCGACGACGAAAAGGCCCAGCCCGCGTGCCTTCTCGTCCTGATCGAGTGTCTGTGCACCGCGCACGCCGCCTTCGGCGTTGTCGAAACGTGCACGCGCATCGCGCTGCGACTCGAAATCGCCGCCGATGCTCAGCGTGTGCGTGAGACCGGCGGTCGTGAAACGATGATCGAGCGCAACACCGATGCCGCCGAAGCGACGGTCGAACACGGTCTGGCCGCCGCGGGCAAACGGCAGGCGGTTGGCGAAGTCGCGTTCACCGATCCAGCCGCGCAAAGCGATCTCGGTGGCCTCGCCGATGGCGCGCGACCAGTGTGATGCGAGTCGTTGCTGCTCGATGGACTCGCCGACGGCAAAGCGCAGCGCCGCCGGATTGGCCGCAGACGGATCGGCGTCGGCCTCGGCGCGGGTCAGCGCGCCGGGGTCGAGGGCGTCGATGTCCAGTGTGTGGAGCGAAAGCTCCAGCACGCCGCCGCCCAGCGCCGCACGCAAGCGACCGCTGGCGATGGTGCTGTCGGCGGCCATGTTGTCGCGATGGCCGTCGAGTTCGCGGCGGGCGACCGCTGCGAGCCCGCTGAAGCGCTCGCCGATGCCGCCGGCCTCGACGCGCCAGCGTCGCTCGCCGAGTTCGCCGGCCACCAGATCGACGCGACCATGGCGCAGCTCGGGCACATCGCGCGTGCGCAGCGCGACGACGCCGCCGGCGCCGTTGCCGTACAGCGCCGAGGTCGGGCCGCGCAGCACCTCGACGCCGTGCAGCAGCGCAAGGTCCAGCGCATCGAGATCGGTCTGGCCATCCGGCATCGTCAGCGGCACCTCGTCGACGAGCACGCGGATGCCACGCACGCCGAAGCTCGCGCGGCTGCCGAAGCCGCGGATCGACAGGCGCAGCCCCTGGTTGAGGTTGTAGCGGTTTTGCGCGTAGATGCCGGGAATACGCACCAGCGCCTCGTCGAGCGCGAGCTGCGGATCGCCGCGCAGCTCGTTGGCCGACACCGCGCCCACCGCCGCCGGTGTCTGCGACCACGGCAGCTCGATGCGCGGACTGCGCACCTCGAGCGGCGGCAGCGTCTGCTGTGCGTGCACGGCGAATGTCGAGATTGCCGGCGTCATGGCGACGGCAAGAGCGACGACGATACGCATCGAAAAGGCCCGGGCGAAGCTGTGCCGTATATGGTAGCGACCCCATCGAGCGTGCGCCGGTCGATCGACAGAGTCGGCGTCCGACACCGAGCGATGGTCCGTGAACATTGCGTTATGCTCCCGCGCGTCATCCGTTGTACGCCCATGTCCTCCAGCCACGAGTCCCCTCTCAGCGCGCACAAGCTGTTTGCGCCATCCGTGTCGCGCCCACTGGTGCGTCGTCAAGCGCTGCTGGACCTGCTGCGCCAACGCGGCGGTGCGCGCCTGGTGGTGCTGCAGGCACCGGCTGGCCATGGCAAGACGACCACCTTGATCCAGATCAAGCAGCAATGCGAGGCGGATGGCAGCCTGACCGGCTGGTTCACGCTGGACGAGGCCGACAACGATCCGCGTCGGCTGCTGCCACACCTGGGCGCGCTGATCAATCGGCTCGCCCCCGATCTGGGGATCGACGTGCCCGAGCTGCGCGGACGGCACCGGGCCGACTGGATGATCGAGTCGCTGCGCCGCCTGCCCCGACACACGGCGCTGTTCTTTGACGAGTTCCAGGCCTTGAGCTCGCCCGAACTGTTGCGATTCTTCCGCGAGTTCAGCGAACGCCTGCCGGAGAACGTGCGGCTTTACATCGGTTCGCGCGCGATCCCCGACATCGGACTGCCCAGGGCGATCGTCGAAGGCCGGGGCGTGCTGATCCTCGCCGAGGAGCTGCGATTCTCGTTGCCGGAAGCCGCGGCCTTTTTCGCCGATGCCAAAGATCTCGACCTGACGTCGGCGGAGATCGAGACCATCCATCGCCGCACCGAAGGCTGGCCCGCGGCGTTGCAACTCTTCCGCCTGTCGCTCAAGCGAGCCAGCGTCCGTGCACGCCTGCAGGAGCCGGAGCTGCCGCGACCACGAGAGCTGACCGACTACCTCGTCGACAACGTCGTCGCGACACAGCCGCCACAGGTGCGGGAATTCCTGTTGCGCACCTCGGTACTCACGCGTCTTTGCGCACCGCTGTGCGAAGCGGTCACCGGGCAGACCGGCGCGCAGGATTTGCTGCTGCAACTGGAACGCGCCGGCCTGTTCCTGCGCAGCCTCGACGCCGAGCTGCGCTGGTTCAAATACCATTCGTTGTTCGCGACCTGTCTGATGGATCAGCTCGCGATGCGCGATCCGCAGGCCTTGACGGCCGCGCACCGACGCGCAGCCGAATGGTACGAGGCGCAGGCGATGCACGCCGAAACCCTGCATCACGCCATCGCCTGCGGGGACTACGCGCTCGCCGCGCAGACCCTCGACCGCTGGGCCTCCCGGCTGGTTCCGCAAGGCCAGCTCATCACCGTGGAGCGCTGGGCGCAACAACTGCCGTGGGAGGCGATCGCCAAGCACCCGGCCTTGATGGTCAAGATCGCCTGGACCTACATCTTCCTGCGTCGACACCGCCCCCTGGCGCCGCTGCTCGAAAAGATCGGCGAGCTGGAGCGGTCGGCGCAGCTCGACGCCAACATCGTGATGTCCATGGCGGCGATCTCGGCGGACGATGTCGAAGAGGCCTTCGCACGATCCGAACGCTTCGCGCTCGACCAGCCGCACAGTCGCGGCTTTGAGGCCTTCGAACTCGGCGCCGCGGGCAATCTGGCGGCCTATCGCGCGCTGGCGGAGAACGCCTTCGATCGGGGCACCGAGCTGCTGGCGCGGGCGCTGCAGCACAGCGAGCGCGCGCCCGCGCCGTTTTCCGGCGGCTACAACGCCGCGGTCGCGGCGGTCGCGGCGATGCTCCAGGGAGACCTGCACACCGCGCTGGCTCGCTGTCGCCGCTTCGCGACCGAGGCGCAGCCACTGCTCGATCGATCGGTCGCGGCGGCGGCGATGTATGCCTGCTATCTGTGGGCCCTTTACGAGGCCAACGAGCTCGACACCGCGGACACGATCTACGGCCAGCACCACGACATCATCGTTGAATCGACCCTGGCCGACTTCACCGCCCTCGCCCTGCTCGCGATGGCGCGCATCGACGATGCGCGCTCGCGGCGCACGCAGGCCGACGAACGTCTGCAGGAGCTGGAGTCGCTGGCCCAAGCCAACGGCTGGACGCGGCTGTCCTGTCTGGTCGTCGGCGAACGCATGCGTCGGGCCCTGGCGGCAGGCCACGTCGATTACGCGCGCACGCTCGCCACGGCAATGCCACATGCCGGCACGACAACAAGCCGCTGGCGGCTGTTCGCCGACGATCTGGGCAATCCGCTGTACGCGCGCATCCTGCTGGCGATCGAGAGTAAGCAGCACGATCTCGCCGAGCAGTTGATCGAGAGCGCGAGAACCGACGCCGGCTCGCGCCCCTATCGGCAGATGCGCCTGCACATCCTTCAGGCCAAGAACCATGCGCGCGCGGGGCAGGACCGCGCCGCCGAGCGAGCGCTGCGCGAGGCCCTGCGTCTGGCCGCGCCGGGTGGCTTCGTGCGCGCTTTCGTCGAGGAGGCGAGCGCGCTCGCGCCGCTGCTCGCGCGTCTGGCCACCGGTGAGCCCACGGATGCCTCGGCGTTCACCCGGCGGCTGCTCGAAACCTGCGGCGCTCAAGTCGCCGCGGCGTCGCCACCGCCCTGCGAGCCGCTGACCGAACGCGAGCTCGCGATCCTGGGCCTGCTCGCGCAAGGGGTCTCCAACAAACAGATGGCGCATCGACTCGCGTTGTCCGAGAACACGGTCAAGTTCCACCTCAAGAACATCTACGCCAAGCTCGGCGTCGACAGCCGCCTACGCGCGATCACCGTCGCTCGCAGCCACGGCCTGATCGGGTGACGCGCGCCGACGCGCTGCCGCGCGCCTTCGCCGGGCGCCTACACGGAAACGACCACCGCCTTGGTTTCGAGATAGTGCTCCAGCACCGCTTCGCCCCCCTCGCGTCCCCAGCCCGATTGCTTGTAACCGCCGAACGGCAGGGATGCGTCGAAGGCGTTGTAGGCGTTGATCCAGACCGTTCCCGCCTTGAGCGCGGCTGCGAGCTGGTGCGCCTTGCGCAGATCGCGCGTCCACACCGCGCCGGCGAGACCATAGATGGTGTCGTTGGCGCGCCGGATCAGCGCATCGTCGACTTCGTCGAAGCGCACGGCCGACACCACCGGTCCGAAGATTTCCTCTTGGTAAATGCGCATGCCGTCGCCGACGTCGACCATGACCGTCGGTTGGACGAAGAAGCCGGCGCCGGGTGCGCGTGCGCCGCCGGTGTAGGGCCGGGCACCCTCGTTGCGCCCGATGTCGATGTAGCCGAGCACCCGCTGCAACTGCTTTTCCGACACCAGAGGCCCCATCTGCGTGTCCGGCGCCAGTCCGGGGCCGAGCTTGATCGCGCGAGCGAACTCGGCCACGCCTTCGACCACGCGGTCGTAAACGCCGCTTTGAACGAACAGACGCGAACCCGCCGTGCAGCACTGGCCGTGATTGAAGAATGCGGCCATCGCAGCGCCGGGTATGGCGGCCTCGAGGTCGGCATCGTCGAGAATGATGTTCGGTGACTTGCCGCCCAGTTCGAGGCTCACGCGCTTGAGCGTGCCTCGCGCCGCGTCGACTATCAGCTTGCCCACCTCGGTCGAGCCGGTGAACGCGAGCTTGTCCACGTCCGGATGTGCGGCGAGCGCGGCACCGGCGGTCTCGCCATAACCGGTGACGATGTTCACGACACCATCCGGTACACCCGCTTCTTGGATCAACTCACCCAGGCGCAGCGCCGACAGCGGGGTGTCCTCGGCAACCTTGAGCACCACGGTGTTGCCGGTGGCGAGCGCCGGAGCGAGCTTGAACGCGGCCATCAACAGCGGGAAGTTCCAGGGGATGATTTGACCGCAGACACCGAGCGGCTCGCGCCGGGTGTAGGCATGCCAGCTCACGCCGTCCATGTAAGACACCGAGGGCTGAATCGTCAGCCCGTGGATCTTGGTCGCCCAGCCGGCCTGATACTGGAAGATCTCCGCCGACAGCGGCACATCGGCGACCTGGGCGACGGTCATCGGTTTGCCGTTGTCCAGCGATTCGAGCTGCGCCAGCTCGTCGCGGTGCTGCCAGAGCAAATCGCCGATGCGCCAGATGATGCGGCCACGTTCGGCCGGCTTCATCCGCGACCAGGGACCGTCACGAAACGCCGTGCGTGCGGCGCGCACCGCGCGGTCGATGTCCTCGGCATCGGCGGACGGTACGGTCGTGAGCTTGCGGCCGTTCGACGGATCGATCACGTCGATGGTCTTTCCGGAGGCGGCCGCCTGCCAGCGGCCGCCGATCAGCATATTGCGCGGCTTTGCGATGAAGGCCTCAACCTGCGGCAGCAGGCTCACAGGGGTCGCGACGTCGTCCATGGGGATTCTCCTCAGGAGGTGGTGACACCGAGTTCGGCCACGGCCATTTCACGCAGCCGGAACTTTTGCACCTTGCCGGTGACGGTGAGCGGGAACTCGTCGATGAAACGGATGTAACGCGGAATCTTGTAGCGCGCGATCTTGCCCTCGCAGTAGGCGCGTACCCCGGCCTCGTCGAGCGCCGCCCCGGGGGCGCGCTTGATCCATGCGAACAGTTCCTCGCCGAGACGCGGGTCGGGTACGCCGACGACTTGTACGTCCGAGATCGCCGGATGCGTATACAGAAACTCCTCGATCTCGCGCGGGTAGATGTTTTCGCCGCCGCGGATGACCATGTCCTTGAGCCGCCCGATGATGGTGACGTAGCCGTGCTCGTCCATGGTGGCGAGGTCGCCGCTGTGCATCCAGCCGCTGCGGATCGCCTGGCGCGTGGCGTCATCGTTGCGCCAGTATCCCGCCATCACGTTGTAACCGCGCGCGCACAGCTCGCCCGGCTGTCCACGCGGCACCGGCCGGCCGGTGTTGGGGTCGGCGATCTTGACCTCGACGTGGGGATGGATCGTCCCCACCGTCGAGACGCGCTTGTCGAGCGGCGCGTCGGGGAGTGTCTGGAAGCTCACCGGGCTGGTCTCGGTCTGGCCGTAACAGATGGTGATGTCGCGCATGCCCATGCGCGCGATCACCTGTTCCATCACCGGACGCGGGCAGACCGATCCGCCCATGATGCCGGTGCGCAGATGCGAAAGGTCGAAGCGGCCGAACTCAGGGTGTTCGAGCTCGGCGATGAACATGGTCGGCACCCCGTACAGCGCGGTCGCACGCTCGGCATCGACTGCAGCGAGCGTTGCATGCGGATCGAATGTCGGCGCCGGGTAGATCATCGTCGCACCGTGACTGATGCAGGCGAGATTGCCGAGCACCATGCCGAAACAGTGATAAAGCGGCACTGGGATCACCAGCCGATCCGCGGCGGAGAATCCCATGCGCCGGGCAGTGAAGTAGGCGTTGTTGACGAGGTTGTGATGCGTCAGCGTCGCGCCCTTGGGCGCACCGGTCGTGCCGGACGTGTACTGGATGTTGATGGCATCGTCGAAGTCCAGCGTCTGCGCGCGCACCGTGAGGGCGTCTTGCCTCGCCTGCGAGGCCATCGCGAGCAAGTCCGACCATCGGATCATTCCCGGCGCAGCCTCGGCATCATCGAGGCAGGCGACTGCACGCAGCTCGGGCAGGCGCTCCTTGGCGAGGCGGGTCTTCGCCGGCGGTTGGCCGAGCTCCGGCAGCAACTCGCGCAACATGCCGACGTAATCCGAGGTTTTGTGCCGCGCCTCGGTGATCAGCAGCGCGGTCCCGGACTGTGCGAGCGCGTACTCGAGTTCGCGCAAACGATACGCCGGGTTGATGTTGACGAGAATGGCGCCGATCTTCGCCGTCGCCAACTGAGTGATGCACCACGCCGCGCGATTGGTGGACCAGATCCCGACGCGCTCGCCCTTGTCGATGCCGAACGCGAGCAGCGCGCGCGACAAGCGATCGACCTCGCCGCGCAGCTCGGCATAGGTGTAGCGCTTGTGCTCGTGCACCGACACCAGCGCCTCGTTGTCGGCGTACCGCGTCGCGACCTCGTCGAACAACTGGCCGATGGTGCAACCCAGAAGCGGCGCGTCGCTGCAACCACTAACGTAGCTGGACGCAGCGTTCATGGCTCTTGGTCCGCCGCGTTCTCGGCCTGGGTCTGCGCCACGATATCGGCCATGTTGAGGATGAAGGCGGCGATGCGTTCAACGTCGGCGTCACTCAGCCGCTCGGCGAAGTCCGGCATCCCGCGCGCACGCCATGCGCCGCCGCGCACCAGCTTGGGCAGCTCGCTGAGGATCTGCGGATCGCTGTAGGCGAGATTGGGCAGGTTGCCGCCACGATCGAGCGCCGGCACACCGTGGCAGAACAGGCAGTTCGAGACGTAGAGCTGGGCGCCGGGGCCGACGTCCTCGGCTCGATACGGCAGGCCGCTCGCGAGCGTCGTGCGGCGCAGCTGGGCGTACTCGCGCACCGGCGGCAGCGGCGCCTTGCCGTCGAGCTTGAAGGTGTACACCCGCCCTTGACTCAGACGCTCCGTGGCACGCGCCGCGAGTCCATAAACGCCGCCCCAGCCGACCGCCACCGTGACGTATTGCGTGCCGTCGATCTCATAGGTCGCCGGCCCGGCGATCACGCCAGACCCCACCTCCACCTGCCACAGCGACGCGCCGGTCTTGGCATCGTAGGCGATGAAGCGTCCGTCTGCGGTTCCCTGGAAGACGAGACCGCCAGCCGTGGTCATGGTGCCGCCGTTCCAGGGCGACAGATATTCCTGTCGCCAGACTTCCTTTTGCGCCACCGGATCCCAGGCCAGCAGGTGGCCGAACGGCTTGGCCTGCGGCGGGATGGTGTTGAGCACGTAGCCGAGATTCCAGTCGAGATTGCTCATCGGCCGCCCGGGCAAATGGGTGCGGGCGCGCCACTGCGGATCGTGCTCGATCGCCAGCGGCACGCCCTGCGCGGGGATGTAGACCAGCCCGGTGTTCGGGTTGAACGACATCGGATGCCAGTTGTGAGCGCCGTAGGCGCTGGGCCGCGTCTCCCAGGGCTTTTGTCTTGCCCGCGCATCCTCGACTTCGATCGGTCGGCCGCTCTCGTCGTAACCCGTGGCCCAGTTGACCTCCACGTAGGGCTTGGCCGAGATCAGCTTGCCGTCCTGACGGTCGATGACATAGAAGAACCCGTTCTTGGGCGCGTGCAGTAGGACCTTGCGCTTACCCGACGCCAGTTTGAGTTCGGCCAGGATCAGGTGTTGCGTGGCGGTGTAGTCCCAGGTATCGCCCGGGACCTCCTGGAAGTGCCACAGGTACCGTCCGGTGTCGGCGTCGAGCGCGACCACCGAGGACAGATAGAGATTGTCTCCGCCCGAAGGGCTGCGCACCTCGCGGTTCCATGGGTTGCCGTTGCCAGTGCCCACATAGAGCCGATTCAGCTCGTGGTCGTAGACCATGGCGTCCCAGATGGTGCCGCCGCCGCCCACCTCGCGCCATGCGCCCTTGGGGTCCCAGGTGGCCGCGGCGCGCTCCTGCGAAGGATCGTAAAAGGGCGGCTCGACGCGTTGCGGGACCGAGAACCAGCGCCACAACATGCGCCCATCATCGACGTGGTAGGCGGAGACGTAACCGACCGCGGCCAGCTCGGCGCCGCCGTGGCCGATCACCACCTTGTCGCGGAAGACGCGCGGTGCACCGGTGATCGTGTGCTTGTAGCGCGTACGGTCGATGTTGGTGTCGACCCGCCACAGCTCTTTGCCGCTCGCCGCCTCGAGCGCAACCAGATAGCCGTGCAGCGTGCCGACGAAGACCTTGCCCTTGTACACCGCGACGCCCCGGTTGACGACGTCGCAGCAGGCCCAGGCGCCGAACTCGGGCGGCACCTTGGGATCGTAGACCCAGAGTCGCGCGCCGGTGCGCGCGTCGATCGCGTGAACCACGCTCCACGGACCGGTGACGTACATCACCCCGTCGGCGACGATCGGCGTCGCCTCGACGCCGCGCTCCGAGCCCAGGTCGTAGCTCCACGCCAGCCCCAGCCGCCCGACATTGCCGGTATCGATCTGACGAAGCGGGCTGTAGCGTGTCTCGTCGTAATCGAAGTTGTACGACAGCCACTCCTTGCCGCTGGCCTGGTTGGCGCGGATTCGATGGTCGTCGACGCCCGCTGGCGTCGGCGACGGCGTCGCCTGCGGAGCCTTTTGCGAACCGCAGCCGATGAGTCCGGCGATCACGCCGAGGGCGGCGAGCAGCATCGGCAGCTTGCATCGCGGATTCATGCCACGTCTCCTCCTGGTCGATGTCAAGTCGAATCACATGATCGTAAAACCTGGATAACCCTGCGCGCGTTCCTCGTCACACAGCTGCCGGTAGGTGTGCGCACCACCGACGTAGGTGAGCAGTCGGCGTTGCTTGCCTGCAACATTGCTGCCCGTGTACCAAGAGTCGGTCTTGACCACGAGCGTCGCGTTGGCCAGCTCTTCGTGATGCGCGAGCCAGCTCGCTTCTTTCTCGGCCGTCGCTTCGATGCTGCGCCGCCCGTCACCGAGAACATGCAGGATCGTGTCGGTGATCCAATCGACCTGCTGCTGCAAGCAAGTCGTCATGTTGCAGAATGCCGCCGAAGGCGCGAGCGGTGCGCCGATCATGAACAAATTCGGGAACCCGTGGACCTGCAGACCCATCGCAGTGCGGATGTCCCGCTGCCATTTGTCCGCGAGCGCGAGGCCGCCGCGGCCGCGGATGTCGATACGCGTGAGAGCGCCCGTCGAGGCGTCGAAGCCGGTCGCCAGGATCAGCACGTCCAGCGGATGTTCGCCGGCGCGGGTTACCACACCCCGTTCGCTGATACCTTGGATCGGCGCTTCGGCGACGTCCACCAGCTCCACGTGATCCAGATCGAAGGTTTCCAGATAGTGGCTCTCCAGCGGCACACGCCGAGTGCCAAACCCATAGCGCGTCGGGATCAGCCGGGCCGCAACTTCCGGCTTGCGGATCCGGGCGCGCATCTTGGCGCGCACGAACTCGGTGAAGTCCGCACTGACGCTCGGATCGAGCAACACTTCCGGATATCCGCCGACCCAGAAGGCAAGCGAGCCGTCCTGCCATAGCTCCTCGAGCACCGCGCGTCGCTGATCGGCCGGCGTGTCGTGATAACCGCCACGCTCGAAGTCGAAATCAAAACCCGCGAACGTGCGGTTGACACGCTCGCGCAAGGCGTCGTAACGCGCGCGCCAGGCGGCGCGGTCGGCGTCCGTGAAACGTGGGTTGTTGATGCGGATGGTGTACTGCGGCGTGCGCTGAAACACTTTGAGCTGCGCCACTTCCGGTGCGATGGTCTGGATCACCTGGATGCCGCTCGCACCGTTGCCGATGACGCCCACCCGCTTGCCGCGCAGCTCGACGGGCTCTCGCGGCCAGCGCGCGGTGTGAAAGATCTGCCCGCGGAAGCGATCTTGTCCGGGGAACAGGTTTTCGATCGGCGCCGACAGCATGCCGGCACAACTGATCAAGAAGCGTGCGGTGAGCGTCTCGCCACCTTCTGTGGTCACGTGCCAGCGCGCCAGGCGTTCGTCATAGTGAGCGGCCGTCACGCGCGTTTTCAGACGTACATGGGGGCGTAAGCCACAGCGATCGGCGATGAAGTGAATGTAGCGTTCGAGTTCGGCCTGGTCGGGAAAGCGCTCGCTCCAGGACCATTGCTCGTGCAGTTCGCGTGAGAACCAATACTGGTAGACGTAGCAGGGCGAATCCACGCGGGCGCCGGGGTAGCGGTTCCAGAACCAAGTCCCGCCGATGTCCGCGCCCGCCTCGAGCGCCAGGACCGACAAGCCGGCCTCGCGCAGCCGATACACCTGATACAAACCGGACAGCCCCGCGCCGATGACCAGGGCGTCGTAATCCGTGCTTCTTACGCCGGTAGCGCGTCCGGCGGCCTGCACTTGCTCGCGTTCAGTCACGACCGTCTCCTTCGCACACGGCGCATCCGAATCCGAATGACGGCGGCGGATCGCCGTCTGCGAATGCGCCTGTTCTCAGGCAACATGCCACGCCGCCATTCGGCGATCGCCACTCGATCGGGTAGCTGACGCAACGGCGCAAGGACACGCGTGGAAATCAAACCCGCCCCAGCCGCTGCAACGCGACGTGGGTCAGGTATTTCTCGTAGATGGATCCGTCGTTGACGGAGGTTCGGTGCCCCCCCGGCAGTTCTCTTACTTGTTCGAGCCGCGTGATGCGCCCGGTCTGGAATTCATAGGCATGCACATAAGTCCACGACCAGTAGGGGTGCGCGCCATTCATGAAGCGCTGAGCGTTCTTCTCGTAGAGGCTGTAACAGCCGTCGAAGGAGCGAAACGGCAAACCCTGACGGTCATACGTCACCATCGCCACCGGCATCCCGTTGCGTACATCGAACCAAACACGCTTCTTGCTCACCGGCGCGCGTGCAAAGCCCGTGGGCTCGGCCTCGCAGATGATCGTCTCCGGCACCATCTCGACGACGCTGTCGAAGAAGCTTTGGTTCTTCGGCCCGCCGTGCACCGCGTGTTCCCAGTTCGGATGATCCGGATTCCAGCCGCTCGACACGCCGGCGAGCAGCGGCTGACGACCGACGACCCTGTAGTTGCCCCAGGTATGCAGCGGATCACCGGCAGCCCAGGCGTCGGACAGGTATAGCGCGGAGCCGGCGACCAACGGCTCGAAGCGCTGATTGGTCGGGAACTGACGCACGCGGCGAAAGTGCGGCACATAGCCGTAGAGCTCCGGGAACTGATGTTGGTCGTAAGGCCAAATGTTCAGATAGCTTGCGCCGCGCTCGGATTCCGGCGCGGTGTAGACCACGGTGTTGAAGCGCAGCTTGTCGGCGTGCTTGTTCCAGTAGGGCTTGGGGTCGAGCACCAGCCGGCCGACCGGCGAGAGCTCGGCCCAGACCAGGTCGTAGCGGTAGTCGACGTTGCCGCCGTCGGCGACGTTGGCCTCGCGCATCGCGAACAGGTTGGCGTCGTGGCGGCCCCACGACAGGGTCAGGCCGGCGAACAGTTCGAGGGCGTTGTCGCTGCCGGGGAACGGATGACCGCCGATCCACGGCTGGCCGTCGGCGGTGACGACATTGCCGGTGTCGTCGAAGCGGGCCTGGCCCTGGTGCCGGAGCGTGGCTTCGAGGTATTCCCAGGGGCCGAGCTTCATCCAGTCGGTGGTCGTCGGCACGACCTTCAGGCGCCGGCCCATCTTCGCGACATGGTGGTACTTGGCCGGTTCGAGCAGATCCTTGACGTGCTCGACGTTGGCCGCGGTGATGAAATCGCCGGTCTTGATGCGGCCCTTGGTGTACGCCTCGACCGACAGCAGTTCGTCGGGATAGGCCTTGCCGATCCCGCCGGTCGCCGCGATCGTCGGCCACAGGGGCGCCAGCAGGCCGGCACCGGCGAAGCGCGCACCGTGCCGCAGCAGCGCGCGACGGCTCAGACGCGACGACCAGCGCAGCGGCGTCATCGCGGCACCTGCGCTGCGCAGCAAAAAGGCAGGCCGGTGGCGTGCTGCCACCGGCCGAAGGAGGCCGCTCCTGGGGAAACGCGAGCGGCGGGGAGAGACAGATCAGAATTGATAGGTCAGCCTCAGCGTGAATTCCTCGGCGAAGTCGAGGGTCGACAGCAGATTGTCGTTCGGGTTGCCCCACAGACCGCCGTCGATGTAGTTGTAGAAGCCCTCGACGGTCACGCCCGAGCCCGGGTTCCAGCGTACGCCCGGCTGCGCAAAGATGCCGCCCTCCGGATCGAACAGCGTCGCGAACTCGATCTCCCAGATCTTGTTCGGAAACGGCTGCAGGAAGCCGAACACGACGTAGGTGGCGTTGTCGCTCTTGCCGGTGGTGGCACGCGTCGCAGTCGGTTCGAGTTCGTCGAACGGCTTGCCGCCGTAGCCCGACAGGTGTCGTCCGACGAGATCGCTGCGGTTCTTGGTCAGCGCCTGGAACACGATGTAGGTGCCCGGGAACTCGGGGAAGAAGCGATGCCACTTGTCGATCACCAGCGAGACCGTGTACTCGTCCTGCCGGATGTATTCCTGGCCGAGCGTGATGTTGGTGAACGTCCGCTCGGGCGTGTACTGCGCTTCGAGGTTGAAGATCAGCTGGTTGAGGAAGTCGTTGTCCGACTCGTTGACGTAACTCAGGCCGAGTGCGAACACGTTCTCCTGGAAGTACTCGCGCTCGATGTGCCCGCGCAGGCTGTCGTTGGCGGCGATGAAGAAGGTATTGAGCTGCGCGAAGGCCTGCTGCGCGTTCTCGACCGGCGTGGCGTAGACATCCGGTGAACCGTCGAAGTCGGTGATGCTCGCGTTGAGGCCGGTGATCGCGTCGAGGCGCACCTCGGCGGCATAGCGGAACCACTCGTCCGCCGAATACACGCCGCCCGGCGAGGCTTCGAACGGCGTGTTGGCCAGCGCCTCGCCGGAATCGGCGTAACGCCGGCAGGTGGTGGCGTTGTAGTTCGCGCACAGCGGATTGGTCGTCGGCAGCTTCGCGGCGTACAGCACGTTGACCAGGCTGCCGAGCGGGCCGGTCAGCTGCTTGTTGACGCCGCTCTTGGTCCAGCGGAACACGCCCTCCGGACCGTAGCGTCGGGACGCCGCCGCCTGCCAGCCCCACTGGCCGTAGTCCGCCTTCAGGCGCAGGCCGTAGACGAGTTCGTCGTCGTAGCCGCCCTGCTCGTAGCGGTCCTGCACGGTGAACTGCACCGGGATGATGTTGTACGGCGTGTTCGGGTTGCCCAGCACGGTCGGCTGGAACTTGCCGGCATAGCTGTCGAGCAGGATGTTGTCCGTCATCTGCCAGCTGATGCGGGCGGACAGCATCGGCACGCGCTTGTCCGAGAACTCTTCGAGCGCGCGATCGAGGATCGAGTGGCGACGCAGGTCGAGGCCGTTGGGCAGGTCGAAGACGCGGAAGAAGATCGACTGCCCCCAGGCGATCTGCTGGTTGCCGATGCGGACGTTCAAGTCGCCGGTGTTGTACTCGAGCACCAGCGCCGGGAAGTAAACCTGGTAGTCACGACCGGTCCACTCCAGCGGATTGGGCTTGCCGCCGCCGGCAACGATGTAGTCGAAGTAGTTCGGCGCACCGGCGTACAGCCGCGCATCGAAGTCCTCACCACTCTCGATGCCGTTGTTGAACTGCTCGACGCTGCGGGCATCCCACTCGTCATAGAACGTCGGGTCGTAGATCGCGCGCGCGCGAGCGACGAGACGCAACGCCGGCGAGAAGCGGATGCCGACCTCACCCTCGGCGCGCAGCACGGTGTAGTTGAAATCGTTGTCGACCGAGACGATCTCGTCGCCGCGGCGGATCGAGTCGCTGAAGCCGGGAATCGCGATCGAACCCCACTCGCCGAGTTCGGTGCCGGGCAGCAGCACCTGCAACAGGCCGTCCGAGCCGCCCAGCACCGGCAGCAGCGCCGGCGGCACGAAGGCGGTGCGGCTGTTGGTCTGGTCGTTGAAGTAGTTGCCGCCCTGGTTGTTCGGATTCTCGAGCGCCGTGGTGCGCGCCGCCATCTCCGCACGGACGAAACCGCCGAAGCTGACATCGATGTCGTCGAGCCAGTCGGCCGAGGCCGGGACGCTCAGGCCGATACCGGCCACGAGGCAACCGGCTTTGAGCCAGTGTCGCTGGGCGTGAATGTCGTTCATTGTCTTATGTCCTCTCTCTCCAAAGAGACACACCGTGATCGAAGTTCGCTTGACGCCCCGGTCGTGGTCCGCCGGAATCTTGTCGACATGTGCGCCACAACCGGGCGCCTAGTTCTCCACCCTCAGAATCCTGGCCGCATTGCCGACCACCAGCGGTGCCGCATCGCCGCCGGGCTGCGCCGCGCCGCTGTACCAGCCGGTGGCGATGTCGGCGCCCTGCACGCGGGTCCAGCTGCGGCCGTGATCGCGGCTCAGCAGCATGTCGCGCATGCCGGTCGCCAGCACCGTGCCGTCGGCGCTGGCGGTCACGTCGAGCAGGTTGGCATGCGTCGGTCGCTCGATCGCGCTCCAGCTCACGCCGTCGTCGTCGGTCCTGAGGACGTAGCCCTCCTGCCCGACCGCGAAGCCGACCCCGTCGGCACGCACGCTCAGCCCGAACAGCGTCGGGTCGACGCCGTCCACCGCACTCTCGCCGGCATGGCCGACCGACCAGGTCTGGCCGCCGTCCTCGCTGCGCAGCACCAAGCCCAGTTCGCCGACCACCCAGGCGCGGCCGTCGTCGGCGATCTGCACGCCGTACAGGCTCGGCTCGAAGAAATCGCCGAGCCGGCCCGCCGTGTCCTTGAAGGTGCCCGCCCATTGCGGCGCACTCGGGGCCCAGGTCAGGCCGCCGTCGGTCGAGCGCAGCAGCGCGCCGAATGCGCCGACCGCGAGCGCGATGCCCTGCGCGTTGACGTCGACCCCGAACAGACGCTCCTCGGTGCCGCTCTGCACCTCGGTCCACTGACCGTCGGCACCGCGCACCAGCACCGCGCCCATCTGCCCGACCGCGAGCGCGCGCTCGCCGCGCACCGACACGCCGAGCATCGCCAGCCGCGTCGGCGTTTCCTCACGCATCCAGCTCGCACCGCCGTCCGTAGACGCTAGTATCTCGCCGCCTGCGCCGACCGCGTAACCGGTCGCACCGTCGAAGTCGACCGCAAACAGCGCTTCGTGCGGGATACCGCTGGCCACCACGACGGGTGTCGGCGCGGCCAAACTCGTGCCCGAGCAAACGAATGCGATCGCAAGCGCTGCCGTCATCAATCCTCTTGCGTGCATACCCCTTGTCCCGGCTGAAAGGTTCCCGTGAAGGCGCGGGGGCGCGCACGCGCCCCCGCTCGAGGCTCACACCTGACCCAGACGCTGCAACGCCTGCTGCGTGAAGAAGCGGCTGTACATGTTCTCGTCTTCGCCCTGCTTGAAGATGCTCTGCCAACCGCCTGCGCATTCCTTCTGGTGCGCGATACGGCTCATGCGCCGCGTCTGCGCATCGAAGGACATGACGTAGGTCCAGGACCAGGCGGTGTGTTTGCCATCTGGTCCCTTGACCTCCTTGTCACCGGCCTTGTACTGGCCGAAACCGGCTTCGAAGTTGACCCAGGGCTTGTCCTGACGGTCGAAGCGGATGCAGCCGCAGAAGATGCTGTTGCGCACGTCGACATAGGCCAGGCGGCGACCCACCGGCGAGCGCGGGTAGCCCACCGGCTTGGATTCGAGCACCACGACCTCCGGCGCAAGCTCGTACTCGACGTCGAAGAAGGTCTCGCCCTTGGGCCCGCCGTGCACCTTGTGCACCCAGTTGTCGGAGTCGGCGCCCCCCCAGTTCGAGTTGAACGCGCCGAGCATCGGCTTGCGCTCGAGGATCTTGAACTCGCCCCAGGTGCGCATCGGATCGCCGGCTGCCCAGGCATCGGACAGGAACCAGGTCACGCCCGGAATCAGCGGCTCGAAGCGCTGGTTGGTCGGGAACTGACGCACGCGGCGGAACTGCGGCAGGTAGCCGTAGAGGTCGGGGAACTTGCGCTGATCGTAGTACCAGACGCTCAGGAAGGAGCTGCCGGCGACATCCTGGGTCGACGTGAACAGCACCGTTTGTAGGCGCAGCAGGTCCTTCATGTCGCGGAACACCTTGCCGTCGGAGCGACCCTGCACCTGCAGCTCGGCCCACACCAAGTCGTAGCTGTAGCCTTTCGAGCCATCGGGATTGAACACGGTGTCGTTGACCGCGTACTGGTTGTAGTCACCGCGGCCCCAGGCCATCGCCATGTTGGCCTGCACCTCGTCACCGGTCTTGGGGTCCGGGAACGGCAGACCCCCGACCCAGTTGCGCCCGTCGCTGGTGACGACGTTGCCGTCGGCGTCGAACTTCGCGTGAATCCCTTCTCTCTGGTTGCGCAGCGTGGCCTGGTAAGACTCGTAGGGAAACATCTTGGCCAGATCGGTCTCCGTCGCACGGATCTTGATCCTGCGGTTCATCGTCTTGATCTGGTCGTAGACGATGGGATCGAGCAGATCCTTGACGATGTCCACGTTCTGCGCGGTGATGTAATCGCCGGTCTTGATCTTGCCCTTGGTGTACATCTCGATCGACATCAGCTCGTCGGGATAAGCCTTGGCGATGCTCTTTTCCGCGGCGAACAGTTTGGACAGCGGCATCAGCACGCCAGCGCCTGCACCGATCGCCACGTTCTTCATGAGTTGGCGACGTCCATAGTCGAAGTCGTATTTCCTGATATGCATCTCGTGTCTCCTCATTACCACCTGTACCGCCCGCTGGAAGCCGGGGGCGCGTTCCGGCCTACCTCGTCGTGCTGAACTCCAGCGCGCCGCGGCAGATGAGGCTGATACGCCGTAACCCAGCGCGCGGATTCGCCATCCATGCACACATCATCCCGCCACCGGCGCCGTACGCATCGTTGACGCCGGTTCCGCATCCATGAACTTGGTCAAGTCGACTGATTCCCCCACCATCAAATCCTCACGCGCCGCAAATTTCGGCTTGATCAGCCACACCAACAAAGGCAGCACCACCAGTGCGAGCACCATGTTGATCAGCATGATCGCAACCAGCAGCAGCCCCATGTCGGCCATGAACTTGAGATCGGACAGGAAGTACCAGGGCAGGATGCCGATCAGCATGATCGTCGCCGTGAACATGATCGCCTTGCCGGTCGTCGTCAGCGCCGCGGTGATCGCCTTGCCCCAGTCATGATCCTGTGCCGTGAATTCCTCGCAGATGCGCGACAGTAAGTAGATGCCGTAGTCGATACCCACGCCTACGCCGAGCACCGCGACCATGACCGAGTTGATGTCGAGGCCAATGCCCATCACGTGCATCGTCGCGGTGAGCAGAAAGTTGGACAGATTCACCGGAATCAGCACGATGAACGCGGCGATCACCGAACGGTAGGCGTAGGCGGCGACGATGAAGATCGCCGTGTTCAGCAGACCCAGAATCAACCAGTGATAGCGCGACACCACCACGTTCATCGCTTGCTGCAGGGCAATCGTTCCCGACGCTAGTCGCACGCGGAAGTTCTCGTGCTCGATACCGACGGCGTCGACCGCACGCTTGGCGCTGGCCAAGGCCGCGTCCACGGTTTCCTGCTTGTTGTCCTTGTACCAGAGCGAGATCGTCGAGTTCTGGAACTCGAAATCGGTAATGTGCGAGAAGTTCACCGGGTTGGTACCGAACACCACGGCATTGCCTGCCGCGCGCACCGCGCTGTCGGTCGGATCCAGCGGCAGCCACTTCGGATTGCCCCCGGAAAACAGGCGATTGCCCTCCATCATGTAGTCGGTAAACGACAGCGTCGCGCGTGGCGGCATGGTCTCGTCGGCCTCGACCATCGCCTGGATTGCGAGTGACACCTCGACCACTTCGGGCGTGCGCGCGACGCGGTTGTTGATGTCCCGATTCTTGGCTTCGAGGATGATTTCCAGCGTGTTGACACCGGGGAAATGGTCGTTGACGGCGCGGATCGCGGTATTGAAATCGGAATCCTCCCACAACAGGTTGGAGCCCTCGACCGGATTGCCGATCTTGATCTGAAAACTCAACGCGATCGCGACCACGGCGACCACGGCGGCGACAGCAGCCGTCAGCTTGGCCTTCTCGCCGTGGGTGCGGCGGGCGATGCGTTCGAGCACGCGCTTCTGCACCGCGTGAAGACCCACCTCGCCCCTCTCTGCGACGATCGCCTCGACGTTCTTCGGCGCTGGCAGGTACGACAGCAGGATCGAGATCAGAAACACGCCGGTGGGGATGATGCAAAACGCCCAGAAGCCGCAGAACAGCGCAAAGCGCTCCATCGCCGGGATCGGCGCCACGGCGATGAAGAGAATCCCCAGCGCGTCGGTGATCACGCCAAGGATGGACGGCGCCATCATCACGCCCATCGTCACTTCCGCGGACTTGCGTTTATCCCTGAGGTGAGCGTAGATCTCGTAGAAGCGTTCGGTGAACTGCACGCAGTGCGAGAACGAGCGCGCGATCAGCAGCAACGGCACGATCATCAGCAGCGGTTCGATCGGCGAGCTGATCCAGCCGACCAGACCGAAACCCCACACCGCTGCGGTCGCCGAGCAGATGATCGGCGTCAGCGTGCCGGCGAGGTTGCGCATGTACAGCGCCAGCGCGATCACCAGCGCCAGCAGGGTGATGCCGAAGATGACGTAGGTCTGCTGCTGCAGCTTGTACACCCAGCCGGTGAGGATCGGCTGGCCGACGACGTAGAGCTCGTGGTGCTCGTCACGATACTGTTCCGCCAGACGCTGTACATGCTCGAACACCACGTCGTATTCGAGCAGATTCTCGAGAAAGGCCGCGGTCACCAGTGTCGCCGTCTCGTCGCCAGAGACGTAGAAAGTGCGGACGTTCGGGCTCTGCTCGACACGGCGGCGGAAGTCGGCGATCTCATCGTCAGTGTCCGGCACGCTGTCGCCCATCAGCGGTCGCATGTCGACACCGTCTGGAGTGGCCTCGGCGTAACGAGCTTTCTCGGTCGCGATCGAGATCAGCGAATCGTGGTTGATGCCGGGAACCAGGTCGATGTCGCGCGTGAACTGCCAGACCTTGCCCAGCGTCTCGGCGTTGTAGATGTCCTGGCCGTCCGTGCGCTTGATCATCACCGTCACGGTCAGCGGGTTGCCGAAGTTCGGGTGATCCTTGAACACTTGGACGAAGGGATCGTCCTTGGGCAACAGATCCGAGAAGATCGTCTTGATGGTGACGCCCGGAATGCCCGCCGCGAAACCTAGCGTCACGAGAACGAAGAACAGCGCTGCCCAGTGGCGGTGCGCCATCACCCATGCGGCGATACGAAATCGGGTCGCGTTCATGGGCGTGATCCCGTACCCGTTGCACCGGCGACGCTCATGCGTCCGCGCGCACCGATGCTGCTCGACACCGGCAACGAGCGATGTTTGCCCAGCCCCACCTGCTGCATCCGCGCTCTCCTCTCACGCACACTGCTCGCACGGCAGCACGCCCACGCCAGCGCTCTTTTACGGACGGTCGGACCCTGGCCGTGGATCATCCAGCGGGTGCGATCTTCCGTAATGGACCATCGCGACCCAGCGCGAGCCTTCGTACTGTGTCCGCCCAAGCGGTACGCGTCACCACCCGTTCGGGCAGGTTGACGTGCAATTGGGCGCAACGAGAATTTCGGAGCGTGGTCCTGTTATGGAAGCAGTTCGGATGACGTTCTTCGGCCGCCATCTCCGGCGATACCCGGTGCTCCTCGGCCTTGCGCTGACGTTCGCTCATGGCGCGCTGTATGCGCAGCCGGTGCAAGTCGCCGACGATCCGCGCGCGGCGGTGGCCGAGTTCCTGCCGAGCTGCGGACCGCGCTTTGAGGAGGTCGACCGCCGTGTCGCCCAGGCGGGTGCGGGCGATGCGAGCTATCTGCGTGTGAACGGCTTTCCCTACCTGCGCACCGATCGGCTGATGTCCTCGTACGACCGAGAGCTCGACGATCCGCGCGTGCTGGAGGCCTGGCTGCTGCAGCTGCGCGACAACGATGCCTTTGCGCGCGACATCGAACTGCGCAATCTCGGCTTGGACACCAGTGAGCGATCGACACTGCTGCTCGACATGCGCCTGTGCGCGGTCTGGCTGTCCTTCATGGACGCCAGCGATCCACAGCGCCTGCGTGCACTGATCCGCGCCGTGCGCGAGTCGGCACAAGCGGCCGCGCCGGCGAACACCCACGGCTCGCCGGCACCGGCGCCGATGCGCGGTGACGCCACCGTACAAGTCTTTCGCAGCGCACGCGAAGCCGAGGCCACGGCGCTGCTCGAGCGCTTCGCCAGCTTGCCACGCGACCCGCTCCAGCGCACCGGCCTGACGGTCGACGGCTGGAGGGCCCTGGCCGCCGAGTTCGCACCCACATGGGCGATCACCGGCGCCGCAGGCCGCAACGCACCGGCGGCGCTGGTCTGGGACGGTGACCGCCTGTCGGCCGACCCGTCGACGCCGACGGTGTATTTCCTGCCTGCCTTCGCACGCGCCGGCGACACCGTACTGATGCAGTTCCACTACTTCGTCTGGTTCGCACGGCACGACGATGCGATCGACGGCGTGATTCTGCGTGTGACACTGGATCCGCAAGGTCGGCCGCTGCTCTACGACAGCCTGGGTGCCGACGGACGGGGATATCGTATCCATCCGGCACGGGCACTCGAGGCGCGCAGCGCGTCCATCGCCGAGTCTGGCGTCATCGCCGACGAGGTGGTCGGACTCGGGCCAGTGCGCGTCGAGCTCGACGCCGATACCGCAGGTGTCATCGCAGTCTCGGCCGACGGCACGACGCCGTCGTCGGTCGCCGCCGCGCCGCGCGAATACACGCTGGCCGCGTACGAAGACCTGCTGACGCTGCCCCGCGGCGGCGGCACGATGAGCGTCTTCGATGCGCGCGGTCACTTGCGTGACGCCGATGGCGGAGCCGCGCGGCAACTCGGGCATCACGCGCCGCTGGCTCCGTTGCAGTTGCGCTTTGACGATCCGCGCCTGGTCGAAGCGCACGTGCTGCTGCCACCGGACATTGAGCCGTCGCGCGTCGCCGGCGCACGGTTCAGATGATCGGGCCGTCACGGCACGTGCAAGTGATCGCGCTGCGGCGCACGCTTTAGCCGAACCCGCAACGGTAGCCGATCCCCCGCCGCCCCGTCGACGAAGCAGTCTTCGAAAGCGCCGGTGACGGCCCCCAGCGCGTCGATCGGCGACGCCGCGGCGCAGCACAGGCGTCAGCGCCCGTCTCAATAGTGGGGCGGGATCTCCTCGGCCGCACTCCCCTTCTCGGCGCCCTCGCTGATGCGCGCGATGCGCGCGGCCAGCTCTCGACACAAGCGCTCGAGATCGGCGACGCGCGCCTGCTGGTCGATCAGCGTATCGTTGAGCTGGCGCAGCGCCTCCTCTTGGAAGGCGAGCTTGGTTTCGATGTCGATGAGACGCTGTTCATCCATGCACGCGAGCATAACGAAAACGGGCCCCAAGGCCCGCTCTCGTTCCCTGCATCGGTGTCAACCGGATTCAGTGGTCGCAATACCGGCCGTGACGATGACGATGATCGCGCCAATGGTCCCGGTGGCGCCGATCGGCGTGGTATCCAGAACGCCCGTGGTCGACGTAGATGACCCGCACCGGCGGACGATGACCCCAGACCGCCGCGTGCGGCGGCGGCGCGTAGTCGAGATGGCGATGGTAGGGGTAAGCGTCGTAGTGCCGAGGGTGCCGATGCGGTCGATGCCCGTGATCGTCCGCCAGTTCGGCACCGACCACGGCGCCGACCAGCGCGCCGATCGCCGCGCCATCCTCGCCGCCGAGCTGATAACCCACGGCACCGCCGGCCGTGCCGCCGATCACCGCGCCGATGACCCTGTCATCCGCCATCACCGGGGCGGACAAGCCCAAGCCGAGCGCCACCGCGCAGACCCGCAAACCCTTTTTCATCGCATTCATTCCCGTGTGGACCGGATGCCGCAAAGGTGGCCGCTGCGCTCTGAACCCGTCCTGAACTCCGCGCGGCGCCAACCGCTGCCGCATCCAGCGCGCGTTGACCTGGCAGGGTCCCACCACTATCATCTGCGCCCCTTGGACGGTTAGCTCAGCGGTAGAGCACCGCTTTCACACGGCGGGGGTCACAGGTTCAAGCCCTGTACCGTCCACCAGACACGTCGAAGAGCCAGGCCCGTGCCTGGCTCTTCGTTTGTCCGCGAGTCGATAGACCGATGCGACAGCGACGCGGGTCCCGCGCCGTGGCCCGAGCGTCGAGGAAGTGCGCAGCCGCTCGGCCAACCCAGAATGGCCGCACGCCGATCCAGCCGAGCGTGGTTGCGAGACGTGCTCGACTCACGTTCGATCAGTCCGGGCATAGACTGGGCTTGCGACGGGAGAAATGCCCGCAAACGTGCATTTCTTCACAGGTTCTGGATCCCCGCTCCCCCCTGCTGCGGCATCTGCTCCATGGCGCGTTTGCGTTCGATTTCGGCGCTGACGAATTTGATCCAGTTGGCGGCGGTCTCGCCGTGCTTGTCGGACTCGGCGGCGGCGATGAAGGTGCGCCGGG
>NZ_JBEPIJ010000020.1:0-41082 GCF_040327995.1 Sinimarinibacterium thermocellulolyticum
TGCACGACTACAACCACGAGATCCCGCACGAGTCACTACGCGATCTCACGCCCGTCGAATACCGACTTCACCACCACCCCGAGACCTCTAGTAATCCGTGGCACTAAACTGGGGGAGGCGACAACCCGATTTGTCCATGGAAGACCTCTGGGCGTTGTGGGACGAGTATTTCGATGAGCGCCCGAAGCACCACCATCGCACCTGGCTGGAGAGCCGGCTCGCCTACAGGATCCAGGAGCGCGCCTTCGGCGGCTTGAAGCCCGCGACGCGTCGCAAGCTCGAGCAGATCGGTGAAACAGGCCTGCTGCCGCGCGGGCTGCGCCGCGAGGCGAGCCGGCTGCTGCCGGGCACGGTGCTCACGCGCATCTTCGACGACGTCGAGCACCGGGTGCTGGTGCGCGGATCCAACGATTTCGAGTACCAAGGGCAGCGGTTCAAGAGCCTGACGGCGATTGCCCGCCACATCACCGGCACGCCGTGGTCGGGGCCCGCGTTCTTCGGCTTGAAGGCCAAGGATGGCCAGAAGGAGATGGCATGAGATCGCCACGGCCCGTGCCCACCTCGTCCATCCAGGCCCCCCATCCCGTGATGCCGAAACGACGCTGCGCGGTCTACACGCGCAAGTCCAGCGACGAAGGACTGGACCAGGAATACAACAGCCTGGAGGCCCAACGCGACGCCGGGCTGGCCTACATCGCCAGCCAACGCCACGAGGGCTGGATCGCCGTCGAAGACGGGTATGACGACGGCGGCTACTCCGGCGGCAACCTCGACCGCCCGGCGCTCAAGCGCCTGCTGGCCGACATCGAGGCCGGCAGGATCGACATCGTGGTCGTCTACAAGATCGACCGGCTCACGCGCAGCCTGGCCGACTTCGCCAAACTGGTGGAGGTGTTCGACCGCAACGGTGTCTCTTTCGTGGCGGTCACGCAGCAGTTCAACACCACCACCTCGATGGGGCGGCTCACGCTCAACATCCTGCTGTCCTTCGCGCAGTTCGAGCGCGAGGTCACCGGCGAGCGCATCCGCGACAAGATCGCCGCCTCCAAGGCGAAGGGCATGTGGATGGGCGGCATGCCGCCGCTGGGCTATGACGTCATCGAGCGCAAGCTCGTCGTCAACGAACGCGAAGCCGCCCTGGTGCGCGACATCTTCCGGCGCTATGCCGAGCATGGCTCGGCGGCGCGGCTGGTGCGGGAACTGGCCATCGAAGGCCACAGGACCAAGGCCTGGGTGACCCAGGGCGGACGCCAGCGCACGGGTCGGCCGATCGACCAGCAATACATCTTCGCCTTGTTGCGCAACCGGATCTACCTGGGTGAGATCCGCAACCACGGCACCTGGTATCCCGGCCAGCACGACGCCATCGTGCCCCAAGATCTATGGGACGCCGCGCACGCGTTCATCGAGCGCCGCAAACAGGCCCCGCGCGAGCACCGGGCCAAGCATCCGGCGCTGCTGGCAGGGCTGCTGTTCGCGCCCGACGGGCAGCGCATGCTGCACACCTTCGTCAAGAAGAAGAGCGGACGCCTCTATCGCTACTACGTCCCCTATCTGCACAAGCGCCGCAACGCAGGCGCGAGCCTGGCGCCGGGCGCTGTGGACGTCGGTCATCTGCCCGCCGCCGAGATCGAAAACGCGGTCCTCGCGCAGATCCACGCAGCACTGTCGGCACCGGAAGTGCTGATCGGCACCTGGCGGGCGTGCCAGCGCCACCCGGCGGGTGCCGCCCTCGACGAAGCGCAGGTGGTGGTGGCGATGCGCCGCATCGGGGAGGTGTGGGCGCAGTTGTTCCCGGCCGAGCAGCAACGCATCGCGCGGCTGCTGATCGAGCGGGTGCAACTGCATGAGCACGGGCTCGACATCCTCTGGCGCGAGGACGGCTGGCTGGGACTGGGGCCCGAGATCGGCGCGCATCCCTTGGTCGAGGAGTGCCGCGCGAGTGCCGAGGAGGTCTTGGCATGACCCAGGTGCCTTCCGATCCCGTGCCGAACTCCCGCCGCCGCGTGATCCGCGTCGAAGTCGGCGCCGATCCCCGCAGCTACGTCAGCGGCAGCCAGCGGGTGACCGTGGTGCCGCTGACGATCAAGCGGCGGCACAACCGCAAGCTCCTGATCCCGCCCACGCCCGGGACCAACGCGCAATCGGTGGGCGGGCTGGATGCGCCGATGATCAAGACGCTGGGCAAGGCCTTCTACTGGAAGCGGCTGCTCGAGGAGGGGCGCTATGCCACGGCGACCGACCTGGCCCTTGCTCTGAAGCTGGAGCCCGGCTGGGTGGCCGAGGTGCTGCGCTTGACCCTGCTGGCCCCCGACATCGTCGAGGCCATCCTGGACGGGCGCCAGCCGCGGCATCTGAATCTGCAAACACTGCGCGGGCGGCATGAGCTGCTGCCCCGCGATTGGGCCGAGCAGCGCAAGATGCTGGGTTTTACGCCAGCAGCACGGTAATCGGCTGCCGATCATCCCCCCTGTCCCCAAGAACGGCGAGCCGCGTGCTCGCCGTTTTGGCATGGCTGCACGCGGATTGGCGAACCCGAAGTTCCTCGCGGGTTCGCCATTGCGTCCCTCCTAAGTTCGCCACCCGAAGCCTGCAATGACACCTGTTCCTCAACAGCGTCATAGGAGGCTTCCATGCCGACATCGGCAAGCACCATTTCCCGGTCGCCACTCGAGGCGATCAACGGCCTGAATCCCGGCGACCGCCGGGTCCTCAACGAGAACGAGCTCGCGCAGCGCTGGGGGCTGAGCCCAAGACGCTGCAGCGCTGGCGCAGCGAAGGACGTGGCCCGCGCTACCTGAAGCTGTCCAAGCGCGTGAGCTATCCGCTGGAGTCGGTCATCGAGTTCGAGCGCAGCGCCCTGCACGACTCGACCTCCGAGCGCGCGGTGCGCTGAAAAGGAGGGTGCGATGAGCGATTTGACTCTCTACCCCGCCGACATCGCGGCGATGTCCATCGGCCAGCTCGCGGCCTTGCCGCCCGAGCAGAAGGCCGAGATCAGCCGCCACCTGGACGAAGCGCTCGCCTGGCTCAAGCAAGCCCGCGCCAAGTTCGACGCTGCGCTGGAGGCCGCCTACGGCGAGCAGGCCCGCGCCGCACGCCTACAAGCCGGCAAGGACTTCGGCGTCGTGCATCTGAACGAGGGGCCGCTGCGCGTGACCGTCGATCTCCCCAAGCGCGTGGCCTGGGACCAGGCGCGACTATCGGAGATGGCCCGGCGCATCGCCGCCGCCGGCGAGCGCGTCGAGGACTACCTCGACGTCGAGTACTCGGTGTCCGAGTCCCGCTTCAACGCCTGGCCCGCGGCGCTGCGCGCGCAGTTCGAGCCGGCGCGCAGCGTCAAGCCCGGTAAGCCGACGTTCCGGCTGACCCTCGTCCCGGAGGAGTGATCCATGCGCACCGAACCGAAGGAAAAGGCTCGGAATTCAATTCCGACCCCTGTCGCCAAGCAGCTGAAGGAGGTGGCGTGATGGCGCTTCCCATCATCACCGCCGATCAGCGCCTCGCCGAGAAGCAGGGTGTGAAGCTCGTGCTGCTGGGCAAGAGCGGCATCGGCAAGACCAGCCAACTCAAGACGCTGTCCGAAGCCTCGACCCTGTTCGTCGACCTGGAAGCCGGGGGATCTGGCCGTCAAGGACTGGCGCGGCGACTGCGTGCGCCCGACCACCTGGCCGGAGTTCCGGGACCTGGTGGTGTTCCTCGCCGGCCCGAACCCGGCGCTGCCTGCGGACGCTCCGTACTCCGAGGCGCACTACCGCGCGGTTTGCGACCGGTACGGCGATCCCAGCCAACTGGCCAAGTACGACACCTACTTCGTCGACAGCATCACGGTGCTCGCGCGGCTCGCGCTCGTCTGGGCCAAGACCCAGCCGCAAGCGTACAGCGAGCGCACCGGCAAGCCCGACACCCGCGGCGCCTATAGGCTGCTCGGCGCCGAGCTCATCGGCGCGCTGACCCACCTGCAACACGCGCGCGGCAAGCACGTGGTGTTCGTGGCCATCCTCGACGAGCGGCAGGACGACTTCAACCGCCGGGTCTTCGTGCCGCAGATCGAGGGCGCCAAGACCGCCGCGGAACTCCCCGGCATCGTCGACGAAGTCATCACCTTGGCCGAGATCAAGGCCGAGGACGGATCAATCTACCGCGCCTTCGTCTGCCACACCGTCAACCCCTACGGCGTTCCCTCCAAGGACCGAAGCGGCCAGCTCGAACTGCTGGAGCCGCCGAACCTGGCCGCGCTCATCGCCAAGTGCGCCGCCGCCACCCGAATCCCGCCATCCCCCACCGCCTTCAAGGAGTGATCCATGACCGCTTGGAACGATTTCAACGACGCGCAGCAGCAGCAAAGCTTCGACCTCATCCCCAAGGGCACGCTCGCCAAGGTACGCATGACCCTCAAGCCCGGGGGCTTCGATGACCCGGCGCAGGGCTGGACGGGCGGCTGGGCCACGCGGAGCTTTGAGTCCGGCTCGGTGTATCTGGCCGCCGAGTTCGTGGTGCTGGAGGGCGAGTACGCCCGGCGCAAGCTCTGGAGCAACATCGGCCTGCATTCCCCGAAGGGCCCGGCCTGGGGCCAGATGGGGCGCAGCTTCGTGCGATCCTCAACAGCGCCCGCCACGTCCACCCCCAGGACAACGGCCCGCAGGCGGCCGCCGCGCGGCGCATCCAGGGCTTCCATGAGCTCGACGGCATCGAGTTTGCGGCCCGCATCGACATCGAGAAGGACGGCCGCGGGGAACTGAAGAACGTCATCAAGAGCGCCGTCGAGCCCGACCACCCGGACTACGCCCGGCTCATGGGCCTGCCGCCCAAGACCCCGGGCGACGGCTCCTCCGGTGCGCCGGCGGCGGTGGTTCCGCCCCATGCGATGCCCGCCCCGGTCGCCCTGCAACGTCCCGCCGTGCCGGGCAAGCCGGCCTGGGCGCAGTGAGAGGAGGCCGCGGCGTGAATGAAATGCTGGATTTGCAAACGACAGGCGCGCGGCTACGGCCACGCGGACCTTCGGCATCCGGTGGGCGACGCCCGGCGTTATCCGATGGACTGGGTGTTCTGCTCACGGCGCTGCCAGCAGGCGTTTCACGCCCTCTACGGCCAGTGGCGGCGCGTGCAGGAGGGTTACATCGACAAGACGGAGGTTGCCATGATCGATCCGTCTGACGTCGAACGGGCCGCGATGTGGGCTTGCCTCAAGGACTTCGGCGCGGCCGCCGAGGCCATCGGCTTCGACAAGCCCCTCGGCGCGTATTCCGAGGCCGAGGCGCTGCAGGTCATCGACGCCATCGTCACCGGCTACACCGAGGCGATGGTCGCGCACCACGAGGCGAGCAAGTACCCACCGGTGCGGGGACTCAAAGACTCCGTGTCCGACCCCTTCGCGGATCTGGAAGACGACCTGCCGTGGGAGGAGCCGGAGTCGGCCTCCAAAGCGCCACGGAAGGAGGCGCGGCGATGATGGACTTCAACGCCTCCAGGAGCTTCTCGGGTCAGCTCACGGCGCGGATCGATGAGGCCATGCAGCCGCGCCGCACTTACCTCGGCGCCTCACGCCTGGGGGCCGCGTGCGAGCGGCAGCTGCAGTACGAGCTCGCCGACGCGCCGGTCGATCCGGGCCGCGAGACCGACGGCCGTCTGCTGCGCGTGTTCGAGCGTGGGCGCGTCTCTGAGGACTGCATGGCCGCCTGGCTGCGCGCCGCAGGCTTCGACCTGCGCACGCGCGACGACGCCGGCGAGCCCTTCGGTTTCTCGGCCCTGGACGGACGCCTGCAGGGCCATGTCGACGGAATCCTCGTCGCCGGACCCGATCTCGGCCCGGGCGTTGGCTACCCCGCGCTGTGGGAGAACAAGTGCTTGAGCGCGAAGTCCTGGCGCGAGCTCGAAAAGCACTGCCTGGTCGTGGCCAAGCCCATCTACGCAGCGCAGGTGGCCGTCTACCAGGCTTATCTGGGCCTGCACGAACACCAGGCGCTGTTCACCGCGGTCAACGCGGACACGATGGAGCTCTACGCCGAGCGGGTGCCGTTCGATGCGGCGTTGGCGCAGCGCATGTCGGATCGGGCGGTGAAGGTGATCACCGCGCTCGAGGCGGGCGAGTTGCTGCCGCGCGGCTTCGCCGACCCCACCCACGTCGAATGCCGGATGTGCCCTTGGCAGGACCGGTGCTGGAGGGCTGCGACATGAACGACACACCGCTGACGCAGGTGCTCGGAGAGCGCCTGATCGATGCACGCGAGACGGCGCTTGCGCTGAACCTGCCGCTGTACTGGCTCACCCATGCCAAGGAGCGCCGACGTCTCGGCCTGCCGCACTACCGGGTCGGCAAGCTGCTGCGCTTCAAGCTTTCCGAACTGATCGCGTGGATGGAGGAGCGCCAGGCCCTGCGCCCGGCCGACGCAGCACTGAAGGAGGCGGCGGATGTTGGACTTCAATGACACCGCGCCCGCGCCCGAGATCCCGGCGTCCGATCGCCGCGAAGCCCTGCGCGCCGCGCTGCTCTCGCGGTTGGAATCGGTGCTGTCCACCCTGTTCCCCGCCGGTCGGACGCGCCGCGGCAAGTTCCTCATCGGCGACGTGCTGGGTAGCCCCGGCGACAGCCTGGAAGTGGTGCTCGCAGGCGAGAAGGCGGGCTTGTGGACCGACCGGGCCACCGGCGAGGGCGGCGACGTCTTCGACCTCATCGCCGCCCATCACGGCCTCGACGCCGAGCGCGACTTTGCCCGCATCCTCGATCTGGCCGAAGACCTCGTCGGCCGCGTCCCCACCGCAGCGGTACGCAAGTGCCGCAAGAAGGAAATCCCGACCGACGATCTGGGCCCCGCCACCGCCAAGTGGGACTACCTCGACGCGCAGGGGCGGCTCATCGCCGTCGTCTACCGCTACGACCCACCCGGGCGCAAGAAGGAGTTCCGGCCCTGGGACGCCAAGCGGCGCAAGATGACGCCGCCCGAGCCGCGCCCGCTGTACAACCAGCCGGGGATGACCCGCGCTGCGCAGGTGGTGCTGGTCGAGGGCGAGAAGTGCGCGCAAGCGCTGATCGACGCCGGCGTGTGCGCCACCACCGCGATGCACGGCGCCAACGCCCCGGTGGACAAGACCGACTGGTCGCCGCTCAAAGACAAGGCTGTACTGATCTGGCCCGACCGCGACAAGCCGGGCTGGGACTATGCGATGGCCGCCGCGCAGGCCGCACTCGCCGCCGGCGCCAAGTCCTGCCACATCCTCTATCCGCCCGAGGAAGCCGCGGACGGATGGGATGCGGCCGACGCCGCGGCCGAAGGCTTCGACGTGGCCGCTTTCCTCGCCCACGGCCCGCGTGTGCAGGTGCATGACATCGAGGACCCCGGCGAGCCGGTGATCGGTGCGGATGAATCGGTCTGGGGCACCGAGGATGCCCTGGCGCTGGCCTTCACCCGGCGCTACCACCGCGACTGGCGCTACGTGGCCGCCTGGGGCCGCTGGCTGGTGTGGGATGGGCGGCGCTGGCGCAACGAGGACACGCTGGCGGCGACGGACCTGATCCGCGGTGTTTGCCGCCAGACGGCAGTGCGCGCCGACAATCCCAAAGTCGCTGCCAGATTGGCCAGCGCGGGAACGGTGGGCGGTGTGGAGCGCCTGGCGCGTGCCGACCGCAGGCACGCGGCCACCACCGATGAATGGGACGCCGACCCCTGGCTGCTCAACACCCCGGGCGGCGTGGTCGATCTCAAGACCGGCCGGATGCGCCCGCACGACCGCGCCGACCGGATGACCAAGATCACCACGGCCACGCCCGGCGGCGACTGCCCGATCTGGCGGCAGTTCATCGACGAAGTCACGGGCGGTGATGTGGATCTGCAGGCTTACCTGCAGCGGATGGTGGGCTATTGCCTGACTGGCTCGACGCAGGAGCACGCCCTGTTCTTCCTGTACGGCACCGGCGCGAACGGTAAATCGGTGTTCGTAAACACCATCGCCACCATCCTGGGCGACTATGCGGCCAATGCGCCGATGGACACCTTCGTCGAGACGCGTGGCGACCGACATCCGACCGATCTCGCGGGCTTGCGCGGCGCACGCTTCGTCACGGCCATCGAGACGGAGCAGGGCCGGCGCTGGAACGAGTCCAAGGTCAAGGCCATTACCGGCGGCGACAAGATCTCCGCACGCTTCATGCGTCAGGACTTCTTCGAGTTCTTCCCGCAGTTCAAGCCGGTCGTCGTCGGCAACCACAAACCCGCCATCCGCAACATCGACGAGGCGATGAAGCGGCGGCTGCACCTGATCCCTTTCACGATCACCGTGCCGCCCGAGCGGCGCGACAAACATCTGCAGCAGAAATTGCTGGCCGAGCGCGACGGGATCCTGGCCTGGGCGATCGAGGGGTGTCTGGCCTGGCAGCGCCTGGGCCGGCTCGATCCGCCGCTGCAGGTGGTCGCGGCCACCGAGGAGTACTTCGAGGCCGAGGACGCGCTGGGGCGCTGGCTGGAGGAGCGTTGCGTGCGCGAGGCCAATGCCAAGTCGCTGACCGCTGAACTCTTCAACGACTGGAAGCAGTGGGCGGAGGCCGCGGGCGAGTTCGTCGGCTCACAGCGTCGTTTCTCCGACCTTTTGATCACCCGCGGCGTCGAGAAATGGCGCAACGCCTCCGGCATCCGGGGCTTTCGTGGCGTGGGCCTCAAGCACCCGATGCAGCCCGCCTACACCCCCTATGCCGACGACTGACCCCCCATGACCACCGACAGGACTGACGCATCTGACGCTGCCCATCGTAAGTCTCTACGCGCGTGCGCGTGCGCGCGCGTCACGGGAGCAATCGATATCGTGCGTCGGATGCGTCAGTCCCCACCGAACGAGGACTGACACCATGCACACCACGATCCTGGCCCTGGACCTGGGCACGACCACCGGCTGGGCGCTGCGCGACGGCTCCGGCCACATCACCAGCGGCGCCGTCTGCTTTCGGCCGCAGCGCTTCGAAGGCGGCGGCATGCGCTTCCTGCGCTTTAAGCGCTGGATTGCTGAAATTCAGCAATCGGTTTCTGAAATTCAGTTTTTGTACTTCGAGGAGGTGCGGCGACACGCCGGTGTCGACGCCGCCCACGCCTACGGCGGCTTCCTCGCCACGCTCACGGCCTGGTGCGAGCACCACGGCATCCCCTATGCGGGCGTGCCGGTGGGCACGATCAAGAAGCACGCCACGGGCCGTGGCAACGCGCGCAAGGACGCGATGCTGGCTGCCGCCCGCGCCCGCGGTCATACCCCCGCCGACGACAACGAGGCCGATGCGCTGGCCTTGCTGCACTGGGCCATCGAGCGCCACGACGCGGCGCAGGAGGGTTGAGATGCACATCCCGACCCCTCGCTACCGCTGCCCGCTCGCTCGGCTGCAGCCCGAGCCGATGGACGTGGAAGCCGTCAAGCGCCAGGGCTGGCGCGAGCAGCGCGTGCTCGTCGTTGGTCTGGACGATGCCCGGCTGGACTGGACGGAGCGCGAACTGATACGCCGCATCGGCGAGCGGCTGTACGGATCACCCAATGCAACCCGGGAGGTGCGCCATGGCTGAGTGGACCGTCGAGCAGGTGGCCGAGCGCTTCCGCGAGGCGGCCATCACCGCGCACCGCCTGCCACCCGTGCGCGTGCAGGGCTACTTCAACACCTGGCCCGCGATCCGGCGCCTGCCGTGGGAGACGCTCGGTGCCGAGCCGGTGATCCGGCGCTTCCCGCCCGCGCCAGAGGCCATCGAGCGGATGCTCGAGGCCATGCGCTGGGTGCAGTGGCTGCAGGAGGAGGAGCGGCACCTCGTGTGGATGCGCGCCGAGCGCCACCGCTGGCGCGACATCTGCGCGCGCTTCGGCTGCGACCGCACCACGGCCTGGCGGCGCTGGCAGCGGGCGCTCTCGATCGTGGCTGAGGCACTCAACGGCAAGCGGCAAGACGCCGGCCCTTCGATGCGCAGCGGGGTGAGCGAACCGCCCGCCCGGCCGTTCGCTTGACAAGATGGGGCTGCATGGGTCCAATAACAGTTATTAACAATTAATAACAGTTATGGCTCGAGAGGAATCACCGCGTGAAGCCAAGGATCACTGTAATCACCATCGGTGTTGATGACCTTGAGAGGTCGCTGCGCTTCTACCGGGACGGCCTCGGGCTCGCAACGGAAGGCATCATCGGCAAGGAGTTTGAGTATGGAGCCGTGGTGTTCATCGACCTCCAAGCGGGCTTACGGCTGGCGTTGTGGCCGCGCAAGAGCATCGCGCATGATTCCGGTCTTTCCGTAGGCACGGCGAGTCCAACGGAGTTCACGTTGGGGCACAACGTGAACTCAAAGTCCGAAGTAGACGTTGTGATGAACCAGGCACGTTGCGCGGGCGCTGTCGTTGTGAAGCCAGCCGCGGACACTTTCTGGGGTGGCTACGCCGGCTACTTTCAGGACCCGGACGGCCATCTGTGGGAGGTTGTGTGGAATCCGCAGTGGACCGCACCGGATTGATGCATAACAACAGCATGCGGCGGACGGCGCTGCGTGCCGCCGCTGATGCTGAGCGTTAGGAACCATTCCCATGCCGACGAGCGTCGCCCTCAGCCCCCATTTCGAGGCCTTCATCAAGGAGCAGGTCGCCTCCGGTCGCTACAACAACGCCAGCGAGGTGGTTCGCGCAGGCCTGCGATTGCTGGAAGAGCAAGCCCAGCGCCACGCCCTGCAGCTGGAAGAGCTGCGCGCGGCCATCACAGCCGGTCGATCCAGTGGCCCGGGGCAGCCGGCCGAAGAGGTGTTTGATCGTCTGGAAGCAAAGTATCGGGATCAGGGCAAGCGCCGGACGACATGACCCGGCTCGTCATCACCCCGCTGGCCGCAAGCGACATCGAGGAAATCGGCGACTACATCGCCCAGGACAACCCGGGCCGAGCCGTCAGCTTCATGGCAGAACTTCGCATGCAGTGCAGGAAGATCGCCGGGGCGCCCCAGGCGTACCGGCTCCGCCCCGAGCTCGGCGAGGGCATTCGATCCTGCGCCCACGGCAACTACGTGATCTTCTTCTGTGCGTCCGACGATGAAGTGAGCATCGTGCGCGTCCTGCACGGCGCACGGGACATCGGCGCCCAGTTCGGCGGCTGACATCGGCCAAGTAGGCGCCTCGAATGGCCATGAAGAAGCGCAACGACCGGATCCTCGAAGCCGTTCATGAGACGGCGCGTGACCTGCATCGCCTGGGCTTCATCGACGCGCGCATGATGCGCCAGTACGACGCGCTGCGCCTGGTAGCCAAGCGCGACCGCACGTCCTCGCCAAACGCTTCCCGTCCGCGTGTTTTGGGATGATTTGGCGGGTGAGATCGTGCATCCGCGCACGCCCGCGGGCAAACGCGGCTTTGGCCGCTGCAACAGATCCGCCGTTTCGGGGGTAGGATTTCGGCTAACTTCTGGACAGCGGTGACGCCTGACGAAGCCGCCCGAGCAGCGACGGGTCCTTCCTGTCCAAAATCCCATGCGGGGGGCGCGAGCGCGGCATCGCCCTAGCGTCAGGGCGCCAAGCAGGTTACCACCCGGCCAGGTTACCGGCCCCGGTTACCACCCCGCAGAACGGTGACCGCTCCACCCGAACCCGAACTCACATGACCCGCCCGGCGGCAACGCCCGGCGGGTTTGCTTTTGGATTTCTCCCTTGAACACGCTTACCGTCGAGTACCGCAAGGTCGAGGCGTTGATCCCCTACGCGCGCAACCCGCGCACGCATAGCGATGCGCAGATCGCCAAGATCGCCGCTTCCATCGCCGAGTTCGGCTTCACCAACCCGATCCTGGTCGATGGCGCAAACGGCATCATCGCCGGGCATGGGCGCTTGGCCGCGGCGCGCCGGCTCGGGCTCGAGCAGGTGCCGGTGATCGAACTCGCGCACCTCACGCCGGCGCAAAAGCGCGCCCTCGTTCTGGCGGACAACCGCCTGGCGCTGGATGCCGGCTGGGATGAGGAGCTGCTCGCGCTGGAACTGGCCGAACTCGCCGAGGCCGGCTACGACCTGGCGCTCACCGGGTTCGACGGATCCGAGATCGAAGCGATGCTCGCCGAGGCGGCAGTCGATGCCGCGCAGGAACCCACGACCGAGGAGACGGACACCGCCGACGACGTGCCCGATGCCCCGTCCATGCCGGTTGCCCGCACCGGCGACCTCTGGGTGCTCGGCCAGCACCGCCTCATCTGCGGCGATGCCACCGACCGGAGCGTGGTGGCCGCGCTGATGCAGGGCGAAACGGCTGCCTTGTGCTTCACCTCGCCGCCCTACGGCAACCAGCGCGACTACACCACCGGCGGCATTGCCGATTGGGACGGCCTGATGCGCGGCGTCTTTGCCCATCTGCCGATGGCAGACGACGGCCAGGTGCTGGTGAACCTGGGCCTGATCCACCGCGACAACGAAGTGATCCCGTACTGGGACGGGTGGATGGCCTGGATGCGCCAGCAAGGCTGGCGGCGCTTCGCCTGGTACGTCTGGGATCAAGGTCCGGGGATGCCCGGCGACTGGCAGGGGCGGCTGGCGCCTGCCTTCGAGTTCGTCTTTCACTTCAACCGAGAAAGCCGCAAACCGAACAAGATCGTGCCGTGCAAGTTCGCCGGGCAAGAGACCCACCTGCGCGCCGATGGATCATCGACGGCGATGCGCGGCAAAGACGGCGAAGTGGGCGGCTGGACCCATGCCGGCCAGCCCACCCAGGACACCCGCATCCCCGACTCGGTGATTCGCCTGATGCGCCACAAGGGCAGGATCGGCCAGGGGATCGACCACCCGGCGGTGTTCCCGGTGGCGCTGCCGCAGTTCGTCATCGAGGCTTACACCGATGCGGGCGACCTCGTGTTCGAACCCTTCGGCGGCAGCGGCACGACCATGCTGGCCGCCGAGCGCACCGGCCGGATCTGCCGCAGCGTGGAGATCGCGCCGGAGTACGTGGACGTGGCCATCGAGCGCTTCCGGCAGAACCATCCGGAGGTGCCGGTGACGCTGGCCGCCACCGGCCAATCCTTCGAGGAGGTGGCGGCCGAGCGCGCCGTCAGTAGTGGTAGCGCCCCTGCAGAAACTCGATGCGATCGGCCTTGACCAGATAGACGCAGCGATGCTCCTGGGTAATGCGCCGCGACCAGACATCGGGGCCGAGATATTTCAGCGGCTCGGGTTTGCCGATGCCATCGAACGGATCACGCAGCACCGCCTCGACCAGATCGAGCAACCGCTTGGCGGTGCGCCGGTCGGTCTCGACCCAATGGCGCAGGTCTTCGAGAAACTCCGGATGGCAGACGGCAAGCCGCGCAGCCTCACGCTTCAAGGCCGAGGTCCTTTTTGAGCTTGGCTGGCGTCGTGGGTTTCAAATGGGTCGTGCGCGCTCGAGTGAGGGCCGTCAATAAGCGTTCGGCGTTCTTCGAGGAACGCAGCAGATGCGCTGTCTCCAGCAGGCCCTCGAGTTCGTCGGCCGCGATCATCGCCACGGCGCCCCCTGAGCGACGACGCACGACGATGACCTCGCGATCGTCCACGGCGCGGTCCATCAGCGCCTTGAGCTGCTCACGCGCCTGGCTGTAAGTGGTTTCGATGGTCATGGCCGGGACTCCAGAATTGGACAGAAACATTGTACAGAAAATGAGCGCGTCGTGGCTGGCCGAGCGGATCGAGCAGTGGCCGACCGCCAAGTTGCTGCCCTACGTCCGCAACGCCCGCACCCACTCCGAGGAGCAGGTGGCGCAGATCGCCGCCAGCAACGCGGAGTTCGGCTTCACCAACCCGATCCTGGTAGGCAGCGACGGGGTGATCGTCGCCGGGCACGGGCGGCTCGCGGCCGCCCGCAAGCTCGGGCTGGAGCGGGTGCCGGTGGTCGTGCTCGACCATCTGACGCCCACCCAGCGCCGGGCGCTGGTGATCGCCGACAACCGCATCGCGGAGAACGCCGGCTGGGACGAGCAACTGCTGCGCATCGAGCTGCAAGACCTGCAGGCCGAGGGCTTCGATCTGGACCTAACCGGCTTCGACGCCGACGCGCTGGCCGAACTGCTCGCGGGCGACGAGCCGGAGCTCGAAGGCCAGACCGACGAGGACGCGGTGCCCGAGGTCGGCGAGACGCCCATCTCACGCCCCGGCGATGTCTGGATCATGGGCCCGCACCGGCTGCTGTGCGGCGACTCGACCGTGGCCGAGAGCTTTGAGCGGCTGATGCAAGGCGCGGTGGCGGACATGGTGTTCACCGATCCGCCATACAACGTCAACTACGCGAACTCAGCGAAAGACAAGCTGCGCGGCAAGGACCGCGCGATCCTCAACGACAACCTGGGAGATGGCTTTCACGACTTCCTGCTGGCGGCCTTGAGGCCCACCATCGCCCACTGCCGCGGCGCGATCTACGTGGCCATGTCCTCCAGCGAGCTGGACGTGCTGCAATCGGCCTTCCGGGCTGCCGGCGGCCACTGGTCCACCTTCATCATCTGGGCCAAGCACACCTTCACGCTGGGCCGCTCCGACTACCAGCGCCAGTACGAGCCGATCCTCTACGGCTGGCCTGAAGGCGCGCAGCGCCACTGGTGCGGCGACCGCGACCAGGGCGATGTGTGGCAGATCAAGAAGCCGCAGAAGAACGACCTGCACCCGACCATGAAGCCGGTGGAGTTGGTCGAGCGGGCGATCCGCAACTCCAGCCGCCCGGGGAATGTCGTGCTCGACCCCTTCGGCGGCTCGGGCACGACGCTGATCGCCGCGGAAAAGTCCGGCCGCATCGCGCGGCTGATCGAGCTCGACCCGAAGTACGTGGATGTGATCGTGCGCCGCTGGCAGGACTTCACCGGCCAGGACGCCTGCCGGCAAGTCGATGCAGTCCCGTTCAATGATCTGGCGGGTCAGGGTTCGATGCGTTTGAGGTCGCGATAGAAATTCTCGTGCGGACCGACCATCAGCAGCTTGAGCGTGTTCTCGTCGAGGACTCGGTAGGCCAGCAGGCACAGCAGACTGCCCATGCGGAACTTGTAAACCCGCACGCCGGCCAGGTCGCCGACTTTGGCTTCGCCCGCTTCGGGCTGACTGGCGATGGTACGCACCGCCTCGTCGAGTGTCGCCTTCTGCTGCTTGTGCAGTTTCTTGACGGCGCGCTCGAAGGTCGGGGTGACGAGCAGGCGCATCAGCCGAACCGGTACTCGCCAGCAGCCTCTTCCTGGTCGGCGATCAGAATGTCGCGAATGACGGAAAAGGGCAGGTCGGGGTTCTCTGCGGCGATCTTGCCGATCTGCGACCAGTATTCGATCTGCTTGGGCACCGAGCGATGTTCGATGGCGCCGTAACGCTTGGCGGTCTCGACCAAGGCTTCAGGCAGTTTGACATTGACGGCCATACGAACCTCCTTTGCGATGGATCATTGTAGTCCGTAATGGTCCAAAAAGGAGCCTTGCCACCGGGCGGCCACAGACGCCTCGACGCTCACGCAGTGAATCACGAAGCCGTCGGCTGCGGCATCTCGCCATACGGGAGGCGCTGCCTCGTTGCAACTCACGCGAGCCGGTAGACGCGCTCGCCGCCCTGGGGTTTGTCGGAGACGATCGTCAAGCCCAGCTTCTTCTTCAGCGCCCCGGCCAGGGTGCCGCGCACGGTGTGCGCCTGCCAGCCGGTCGCCTCCATGATCTGGTGGATCGTGGCGCCCTCAGGACGCCGCAGCATCGCGATCACCTGCGCCTGCTTGCTGTCGGCGCGGGTGCGACGCGGCGCATCGTCCTTGGCCTGCGTCCACGTGGCCTCCGCCGCGGTGATGGCGGCCTCCAACTCGGGATCGCTCGCGGCGGTTGCCTGCTCCGCGTTGGCGATGATCCGATCGAGACAAGCTTCGAATCGACCGACGCGAATCTTATTTACGCCGGGGCGCGGGAGCCCCAAGGCGTCGTAGCCCTCGGCGGCGACCAACCAGTCGGCCCCCGCGGGGGCGATCAGGGCACGGTTGGCAAGGCCTTCCAGCACCTTCTGGCGGGCGCCGCCTTTGATGTGCTCGGGGAACCAGTCGATCTTGCCGCCGCTGTGCGCGATGGCGTAGGCCAGGATGGCGTGCTGGGTCGGGGTCAGGGCGATGGTGGTCATGGGCTTGCTCCTTCGCAGGGGTGGATCGGGTGACGGGATGAACGCGCTGTTCGGGGCCCAAGCCAAGCGTTTCGGCTTGGCATGGGCCTTTCGCAATCAGCGGTTGGCCTCCTCCGGCGACTTGGCACGGCGACCTTGTTCGAGTCCCGCGTTGAAGGCCGCTTCCAGCGCGGCGCGGATGTTCCACACCGCCAGGTCGTGGAAATCCAGGCTGTCCGAGTGGCGGGTTTGCAAGGTCTCGATGCCGAGATGCTGCTGGGCGATCTGGGTCAGGAGGGCGTCGATGGGGCGCATGGTGGGTTCCTTTCAAGGTTGGTTGGCGCGATGGAATGAACGCGCTGTTCGGCAGTGAAGCCAAGCGCTTTCTGCTTGGCTTGACGCGGTGAGTCAGGCCTTGCGCAGCACCGCGATGCCGGCGTGCGCGAGCTCCAAGGCCGCGGCATGGAACGCCATCTCGCCGATCCAGGGGGCGGCGCGGGCGTCGTCGAGCAACTGGTCGATGACCGGCCTGGCCTTGGCGCGCATCGCCGCGCAGGCGGCCTCCAGGTCGTCGCGGCTGGCGGCCGCCACCTCGGTGCGGCAGCTGCGCACCAGGATGGTCAGCGCCGCTTCGGCCAGCTTCGTGGCCAGGGTATCGAGAGTGTTGGCGTTCATCGGGGGTCCTTTCGATGGTGGTTGGCGTGCCGTGATGAACGCGCTGTTCCCGAGGAAAGCCAAGCTCGATCTTCAGGAATGACGAACAAATGATTGAAGAAGGTGACGATGGGTCTTTCCATTCGCGCCTACGCGCGCCACCGGGGCGTGTCGCACGTGGCCGTGAAGAAGGCCATCGACACCGGGCGCATCACGACGCTTGCCGACGGCACGATCGACCCCGAGACGGCCGACGCGCAGTGGGCGCGCAACACCGTGCAGCCCCGGCGAGCGCCTGAACCGCAGAAGTTCGATACCAAGAAGCCGCAGACCCGGCCCGAGCGCGAGATCCCCGACCCCGTCCCCCCGCCGTTGCCCAGCGGCGGCACGTCGCTGCTGCAGGCACGCACCGTCAACGAGGTGCTCAAGGCCCAGCTCCACAAGGTCGAGCTGGCGCAGCGCAAGGGCGAGCTCGTCGACCGCGCGCAGGCGGTAGCGCATGTGTTCAAGCTCGCGCGCAGCGAGCGCGACGCGTGGCTGAACTGGCCGGCGCGCATCTCGGCACAGATGGCGGCGTGGCTTGGCGTCGAGCCCCACGCGCTGCACGTGGCGCTCGATGCGGCCGTGCGCGAGCACCTGCAGGAATTGGGCGAGGTTCGCCCTCGGATTGACTGAAGATGTGGGCGACGACAGGAATCTCACCTGCACATCTTCGTGCTATGAACACGACGAGGATTGCATATACACCTCTCCGCCCGTCGCCCGGAAGAATGGTAACGCACGGATTGACCTGGGCGAAGGGATGCGAGCGTATATGTGCTGTGCATGGACAAGCCATACGACGGCGCCGACGCGATCGAGCGCGCCTGGCGCGAAGGACTCACCCCCGATCCGCCGCTGACGGTCTCCGAGTGGGCCGACCGCCACCGGGTGCTGTCCAGCAAGGCCTCGAGCGAGCCGGGGCGCTGGCGCACGAGCCGCACGCCTTACTTGCGCGAGATCATGGATTGCCTGTCGCCCACCTCGCCCATCGAGCGGGTGGTGTTCATGAAGGGCGCGCAGCTGGGCGCCACCGAAATGGGCAGCAACTGGATCGGCTACGTGATCCACCACGCACCCGGGCCGATGATGGCGGTATGGCCCACGGTGGAGATGGCCAAGCGCGCCTCCAAGCAGCGCATCGACCCGCTGATCGAGGAGTCGCCGGTGCTCTCCGAACTCATCGCCCCGGCGAGGAGCCGGGATTCGGGCAACACGATCCTCGCCAAGGAGTTTCGCGGCGGCGTGCTGGTGATGACCGGCGCCAACAGCGCGGTGGGCCTGCGCTCGATGCCGGTGCGCTACCTGTTCCTCGACGAGGTGGACGGCTATCCGCTCGATGTCGAGGGTGAAGGCGATGCGATTTCGCTGGCGGAAGCCCGCACCCGCACCTTTGCCCGGCGCAAGATCTTCATCGTCTCGACCCCGACGATTGCGGGGGCCTCGGCCATCGAACGCGAGTACGAGGCCAGCGACCAGCGCCGCTACTTCGTGCCCTGTCCGCACTGCGGCCACCGGCAATGGTTGCGTTTCGATCGGCTGCGCTGGGAGAAGGGCCGTCCGGAGACGGCGGCCTACGTCTGCGAATCCTGCGAGGCGCCCATTGCCGAGCACCACAAGACCTGGATGCTCGAGCACGGCCAGTGGCGCGCAACGGCGCAGGGCAAGACGGCGGGCTTTCACCTGTCGTCGCTGTACAGCCCGGTGGGCTGGCGCTCATGGCGCGAGATTGCCGCCGCATGGGAAGCCGCCGTGAGCAAGGAAACCGGGTCGAGCGCCGCGATCAAGACCTTCAAGAACACCGAGCTGGGTGAGACCTGGGTCGAGGAAGGCGAGGCACCCGACTGGCAGCGCCTGCTGGAACAGCGCGAGGATTACCGCATCGGCACGGTGCCGACGGGCGGCCTGCTGCTGGTGGGCGGCGCCGACGTGCAGAAGGACCGCATCGAGGCCTCGATCTGGGCCTTCGGGCGCGGCAAGGAGGCCTGGCTCGTCGAGCACCGGGTGCTGATGGGTGACACGGCCCGCGATGCGGTGTGGCAGCGCCTGGCCGAGCTGGTCGCCGAGACCTGGACCCACGCCTCGGGCGCGGCGATGCCGCTGGCCCGCTTCGCGCTGGATACCGGCTTTGCGACCCAGGAGGCCTATGCCTTCGTGCGCGCCTGCCGCGACGCACGCGTGATGGCGGTCAAGGGGGTGTCGCGCGGAGCGGCGCTCATCGGCACGCCCGCCGCGGTGGACGTCTCGCTCGCCGGCAAGAAGCTGCGCCGGGGCATCAAGGTGTATTCGGTGGCGGTAGGGCTGGCCAAGCTGGAGCTCTACAACAACCTGAGGAAGAGCGCCGATGTTGGCGAGGACGGCTCGACCCCGGTCTATCCGGCCGGATACGTCCACCTGCCCAAGATCGACGCCGAGTTCATCCAGCAGCTCTGCGCCGAGCAACTGATCACCCGGAGAGACCGCAACGGTTACCCGGTGCGCGAGTGGCAGAAGATGCGCGAGCGCAACGAAGCCTTGGACTGCTACGTCTACGCACGCGCCGCGGCCAGTGCCGCCGGGCTGGACCGCTTCGAGGAGCGCCACTGGCGCGAGTTGGAGCGGCAACTGGGGCTGGACAGTCTGCCAGCCCTTGAAACAACCACCGAATCCATCAACGAGGCTACCCATCGGGGTGGCCTCGCTGTTGCTGCAACCCGAAACACCGGCCGGCGTGTGATCCGCAGCCCTTGGCTGCGCTGATTCCCGCTGGCCGATCTGACGCCGCAAGGAGAACCCATGAGTCTGGCCACCCGCCTCGAAAGCCTGGTCATCCGCGTCGCGCAGGAGTTCAACGACGTCCGCGCCAAGGCCGGGAATCTCGCCAACCTCACCACCACCGACAAATCCAGCCTGGTGGCGGCCATCAACGAGCTCAAGGCCGCGGTGCTGGCATCGGGCGCGATCGACGACAGCCAGGTCGCCACCACCAGCACCTATTCGTCGAGCAAGATCGTCACGCTGCTCGATGCGCTCAAAGCCGAGATCCTGGGCGGGGCCGATGCCGCCTACGACACCCTGCTGGAGATCCAGCAGCTGCTGCAAAACGGCACCAGCGGCCTCGATGCCTTGCTGGCGGCGGTGAACCACCGGGTGCGCTTCGATGCGGCGCAGACGCTGACCGCGGCCGAAGCCGCGCAGGCGCGCAGCAACATCGGCGCGGTGGCCGCCAGCGATGTGGGCGACACCGACGCCGACTTCGTCGCCGTGTTCGAAGGGGCGCTGCTCTGATGAGCCTGGCCGCGCGCATCGCCGCCTTGGCCAGCCGCATCGGGATCGAGGTCCGTACCAAGATCGATGCCGGCCATCCGGGGCTGGCCCGGGCCTGGGTGTGCTTCGGTTGGGCCGGCAACCAGATCGTCGTGCGCGCCGCGCACAACGTCGCCGCGGTGACCCGCACCGCAGCCGGCCGCTACCGCGTGAGCTTTGCCACACCGATGCCGGATGCCAACTACGGCTGGACGGCGCTGGTGCGCAGCAGCAGTGACAGCGGCACGCAGCGCATCGCCATCGTGCGCGCCACTTCCGACCAAAAAACCCCGCAGCACGTCGACATCGCTTGCGCGACCCCTGCCGGGTCCTTTGCCGACTCCACCGAAATCAACCTCGTGGTCTACCGCTGATGGCCTACACCCAAGCCCACCTCGAAGCCTTGGAAGCGGCGCTGGCCAAAGGCGAAAAACGCGTGACCTTCGGCGACAAGACCGTCGAGTACCGCTCGATTGAGGAACTGCAGGCCGCGATTCGCCAGGTCAAGCGCGACCTGTTCGAGCAGGCGGCTGCCACGGGACTGTGGCCCGGCGCGCCGCGGCAGATCCGCATCACCACGAGCAAGGGGTTCTGATGGCCTGGTACGCGAAGATCCGCAGTCTGTTCGGCGGGCCGCCGGTGCACGAGGCCGCTGGGCGTGGCCGTCGATCCCTGGCATGGATGCCCGGCAACCCCGGCGCGGTGGCGGCGATGCTGGCCACGAGCGCCGAACTGCGCACCAAGAGCCGCGACTTGGTGCGGCGCAACGCCTGGGCCAATGCCGGTATCGAGGCGTTCGTCGCCAACGCGGTCGGCACCGGCATCAAGCCGCAATCGATGGCGCAGGACGAAGCTTTCCGCGCCGACGTGCAGGCGCTGTGGCGCGACTGGACGGAGGTGGCCGACACCACCGGGCAGACCGACTTCTACGGCCTGCAGGCGCTCGCCTGCCGGGCCATGCTCGAGGGGGGCGAGTGCCTGATTCGCCTGCGCTGGCGGCGTCCTGAGGACGGCCTGATCGTGCCGCTGCAATTGCAGCTGCTCGAAGCCGAGCATCTGCCGCTGCATCTCAACACGGAACTGCCCTCGGGCAACGTCGTGCGCGCCGGCATCGAGTTCGACAGCCTGGGGCGGCGCGTGGCCTACCACCTGTATCGCTCCCACCCCGAAGATGGGCGGCTTGCTCCCATGTCGGGCCAGGGCGGGCAGGAGACGGTGCGAGTTCCGGCATCCGAGATCATGCACCTCTACCGGGTGCTGCGCCCTGGCCAGATCCGCGGCGAGCCGTGGCTCGCGCGCGCGCTGGTCAAGCTCAACGAGCTGGACCAGTACGACGACGCCGAGCTCGTGCGCAAGAAGACCGCGGCGATGTTCGCCGGCTTCATCACGCGGCTTGCTCCCGAGGACAACCTGATGGGCGAAGGCGTGGCCAACGATGCCGGCATCGCGCTGGCGGGGATGGAGCCTGGAACCTTGCAGATTCTGGAGCCGGGCGAGGACGTGAAGTTCTCCGATCCGGCCGACGTGGGCGGCAGCTACGGCGAATTCCTGCGCGCGCAGTTTCGCGCGGTTGCCGCTGCCATCGGCGTGACCTACGAGCAATTGACCGGAGACCTCTCCGGCGTGAACTACTCCTCCATCCGTGCCGGGATGCTGGAATTCCGCCGCCGCACCGAGGCGATCCAACACGGCGTGCTGGTGCACCAGCTGTGTCGCCCGGTGTGGAACGCCTGGCTCGATCAGGCCGTGCTGGCCGGCAGCCTCACGGCACCCGGCTACGCCCGGCGTCGGCGAGAGTACCTGGCCTGCAAATGGATTCCCCAAGGCTGGCAGTGGGTCGACCCCGAGAAAGAGTTCAAGGCGATGCTGCTGGCGATTCGTGCCGGCCTGATGTCCCGGTCGGAGGCGATCTCGGCCTTTGGCTACGACGCCGAGGATGTCGACCGCGAGATCGCCGCCGACAACCAGCGTGCCGATGACCTCGGCCTGATCTTCGACTCCGATCCGCGCCGCACGACCAAGGGCGGCGGCAGCGCCGAGCCCAACGCACAGGCCGCCGATAGCCCTGCGCCGGCCGCCTGAAAAAAACCGCATGATCCCGTTGCCGCATCTGGCGGCGCGTCTGTTTGGCGCGCCGCTGCTGATCCATCGCCCGAAACTTGAGGTCATCCTGGCCGTGCTGGGGCCGCGCATCGGTTTGGCGGATAGAGGAGCGCCGCTACCGCCACCCGCTCTGCGCAGCCCGCCTGCCGCCAAAGCGGGCATCGCCGTCTTGCCGATCCACGGCACGTTGGTGAGGCGCACTGGCGGGCTGGAAGCCGCTTCGGGACTGACCAGCTACCAGGACATCGCCGCGCAGCTGGATGCGGTCATCGCCGACCCAGCGGTCGCGGCCATCGTGCTCGATATCGACTCACCCGGCGGCGAGTCCGGTGGCGTGTTCGACCTGGCCGACCGCGTGCGTGCGGCTGCGCAGATCAAGCCAGTCTGGGCGCTGGCCAACGACATGGCCTACTCGGCGGCCTACGCCATCGGCTCGGCCGCCAGCCGCCTCATGGTCACCCGCACCGCAGGCGTTGGCTCGATTGGCGTCATCGCCATGCACGCGGATCAGTCAGTGCGCGATGCCCAGGACGGCATCCGGTACACGACCGTGTTCGCCGGCGCACGCAAGAACGACCTCAACCCGCACGAGCCGATCTCGGACGAAGCCCATGCCTTGCTCAAGCGCGAGGTGGATCGGATCTACGGCCTGTTCGTCGACACCGTGGCCCGCCATCGCGGCCTGAGCACGGACGCGGTGCGTGCCACCGAAGCCGGCGTGTTCTTCGGACAGGACGCCGTTGCGGCAGGGCTGGCCGATGCCGTCGGTACCTTCGACGACCTGCTGGCCGATTTGACAGCGGCACTTTCAACCCCAGCGACACGTGCCAGCACGACGCCGGGACACCTTCACCCACCACGACTGGAGCATGTCATGAATGAACCCGGAACCCTTGCTGACCCTGGGCTTGGTGCTGATCCTGATCGCGCTGCTGGCGCGCATGCGCCGATGAGCATCGAGGACGCACAGGAGATCGCCGAACTGTGCGCGCTGGCGGGCCGCCCCGAGCGTATCGCCGCTTACCTCGCCGCACGCACGCCACCCGCCCTGGTGCGCAGCCAGCTGCTGGCTGTCCGCGCCAGCGGGCAGGAGATCAACAGCCACATCGCGCCGGATGCGGCCAAGCCGAATCCTCCATCCCTCCACGACAACCCCCTGGTGCAGGCGGCCCGCGCCCGCGCTGGCAAGGAGAAGTGACATGCCCGCCATCACCGAAGGACTGAATCTCGGCGATCTTCTGAAGTACGAAGCGCCCAATCTCTATTCCCGCGACCAGGTCACGGTCGGCGCAGGCCAGAACTTGCCCCTGGGTGCGGTCGTGGGCTTGGTCACCGCCACCGGTAAGGCCAAGAGACTCGACCCATCGGCCACCGATGGCAGTCAGGTGGCCGCCGGCGTGCTGATGCAAGACGTAGACGCCACGCTCATCGACCGCGAGGACGGCCTGATGCTGGCCCGCCACGCCATCGTCGCCGATCACGCCCTGGTGTGGCCCGCCGCCATCACCGCCTCGGAAAAGCAGGCTGCCATCGCGCAGCTCAAGAGCCTGGGCATCCTCGTGCGCAAAGGAGTCTGACGATGAACAACCCCTTCGAGAACCCCGCCTTCTCGATGTCGGCGCTGACCGCCGCCATCAACATCCTGCCCAACAACTACGGCCGCCTGGAAGAGATGGGTCTGTTCCCAGCCAAGCCGGTGCGCTTCCGCTCGGTCGCCGTGGAGGAGAAGAACGGCGTGCTCACCCTGCTGCCGACGATGCCGGTGGGCTCGCCCGGCACCGTGGCCAAGCGCGGCAAGCGCAAGCTGCGTTCGTTCGGCATTCCGCACATCCCCCACGACGACGTGGTGCTGCCCGAGGAAGTGCAAGGTATCCGCGCCTTCGGTTCGGAGACCGAGGTGCAGACCGTGGCGGCGGTGATGGCAGAGCACCTGCAGGCAATGCGCAACAAGCACGCCATCACCCTGGAGCATCTGCGCATGGGTGCCTTGAAAGGCAGCATCCTCGATGCCGACGGCACCGAGCTCTACAACCTGTTCGACTTGTTCGAGATCTCGCCCAAGGTCATCAACTTTCAGCTCGGCAACCCGGGTACCGACGTCAAGAAGAAGTGTCTCGAGCTCAAGCGCTACATGGAAAAGAACCTCATGGGCGAGCGCATGACCGGCATCCACTGCCTGGTGTCCGAGGAGTTCTTCGATGCGCTGACCAGCCATGAGAAGGTCGTCGCCGCCTACGACCGCTGGCAGGACAGCCTGGCCCTGCGCTCGGACATGCGCGCGGGCTTTACCTTCGCTGGCATCACCTTCGAGGAATATTCGGGCGAGGCCAGCGACGGCGACACCACGCGCCGCTTCATCGCCGCCGGCGAGGGCCATGCCTTCCCGCTGGGCACGGTGGACACCTTCGCCACCTACTTCGCGCCGGCCGACTTCAACGAGACGGCCAACACGCTGGGCCAGCCGCTGTACGCCAAGCAGGAGCCGCGCAAGTTCGACCGCGGCACCGACATCCACACCCAGTCCAACCCACTGCCGATGTGCCATCGCCCGGCCGTGTTGGTGAAGGTGCTGGCGTCCTGATGGACGTTGAAACGCTGTACGAAGCGGCCCGCAATGCCGGGCTGCTGACTGCCGTCACGGTGGCGGGCACCACGGTGCATTGCGCCTTCCGCGCCCCGGACGAGACGGTGCTCGACGGGCTGGCACTGTCGCGGGACTACCAGATCGACTACCCGGCGTCTTGGATGACGCTGGCCGTCGGGGACACGGTCGAGGTGGCGGGCAGCAGCTATCAGGTGCGCGACGTGCGCGCCATCGGCGACGGCGCCGAGCATCGCGCCTTTCTCTCCCAGCTCTGAGGAATACCCCATGAACTCCATCCGCGAGCGCCTCTTGCGGGAGGTCGTCGCACGCTTGTCATCGGCGATTGCACCGATCCCGGTGCTGCGCATGCCGGCCGTGCCGGTTACCCGCGAGGCCAGTCCGGCGCTGCTGCTGTTCGTCGAGGGCGACAGCATCACGGCCCACGCCAACCATCTCGTCGACCGGCAGCTGTCTGTCCGGCTTGCCGTGGTGGCGCGCGGCGCGGATGCCTTCGACGTGGCCGACCGGCTGCTCACCGCGGCGCACGCAGCCATGCTCGCCGACCCGAACCTGGGCGGCCTGGCGCTTGCGGTGCGCGAGCTCGACGCCGAGTGGGACGCCGACGACCTCGATGCCGGCACGGTGATGCTGCCGGCGCGCTACGAAATCCGCTACCGCACCCATGCCCTCGATCTCACCCAAACAGGATGAACCCCTTATGCCAAATCTCTCCATCGAGCTACTGAAACCCCATACCCACGCAGGCAAGCGCCTCGCTGTGGGTGAGCGCCTCGACCTGCCCGAGGCCAGCGCCCGCTGGCTGATCGCCCAGGGCGTGGCCAAGGCGGCCACCCCGGTTCTCGACGCCAAACCCGCCCGCCGCGAGCCGGCCTCCGGCACCCCCCAAGGAGACTGACCATGGCCTACTTCTCCGGACAAGGCCGCGTCTACATCGGCGCGCGCGACTCGGCCGGCAATCCGGCGGGGCTGACCTTCGTCGGCAACGTGCCGGAACTGAAGGTGTCGCTGTCGGTGGACACCATCGAGCACCAGGAGGCGCAGTCCGGCCAGCGCCTGACCGACCTGCAGCTCATCAAGACCAAGAAGGGCGAGTTCGCCTGCACGCTGGAAGAACTCATCCCGGTCAACCTGGCGCTGGCGCTCTACGGGCACAGCACCCAGGTCACGCCGGGTACGGTCACCGGCGAAGCCTTGCCCAACCCGGTCACGCCGGGGCACCTCTATCCGCTCGCGATGCAAAACGTCTCGGCGGTGCAGGTCCAGGACTCGGACAGCCCGCCCAAGACGCTGCCGGCCAGCCAGTACACCGTCAACGCCAAGCACGGGTCGCTGGTGATCCTGGATGCCACCACCGGCGGCCCGTACACCGAGCCCTTCACGGTGGACTACGCGTTCGGGGCGGCCAGTCACACGGCCATGTTCACGCAAGCCTTGCCCGAGCGCTGGATCCGCTTCGAGGGCCTCAACACCGCCGACGGCAACCGCGAGGTGGTGATCGACCTGTACCGCGTGGCCATCAACCCGGCCAAGGAGTTGTCCATCATCACCGACGAGCTGCTCAAGTTCGAACTCTCCGGCCAGGTGCTGGCGGACCTCACCAAGCCGGCCGGCGGCGATCTGGGCCAGTTCGGCCGCCTGGTGCTGTTGTAAAGGAACGCGACCATGCCCGACTTCGAGACCTTCCCGCCCGTGCCCAAGGTGGTCACGGTGGCCGGCACCGCGCTGGAACTGACGCCGATCCGGCTGGGCGAGTTGCCGCGACTGCTGGCCGCGGTGCGGCCCCTCGCTGCCGATCTCTCGGTCGAGCCGGATTGGCTCGCGCTGCTGGCCCGACATGGCGAGGCCGTGCTGGAGCTGCTGGCCATCACCACCCGGCGCGAGCGGGCGTGGGTGAACGATCTGTCGCTGGAGGATGCCGTGACGCTCGCGGCAGCCGTGTTCGAGGCGAACGCGGATTTTTTCGTGGGGCGGGTGGTGCCGGCGATCCAGGGCGCGGCGCAGCATCTGGCGCCGATCCTGGAGCAGATGCAGGCTGGGACCAGGCGGTTGCCCGCCTGATCCGCGCCGGGCACCGGCTCGATGAGGTGATGCGCTACACGCTGCCGCAGGCGCGGGCCTTGCTGGAGGCCGACGCACGGATCGAGCGGCAGCACCTCGCCCTGCGGCTCGCTGTCCACGCCGTGGCGGCGCAGGGCGACCGGGCTGCGATCGAGCGGCTGCAGCGTGAGTTGTGGGAGGACGTGCGGCCATGAAACTGACGCTGACCACCTCCGGACTGCTCGATCCGCGGCAACTCTCGGCCTGGAGCGCGCAGCGTCGGCGGGCGATTCATGCCGCCGTCGCCAAAGGGATGACCTCGGGCGGCCGCGAGGTGCGCGAGGCGGCGCGCTCGGCCATGAAAAACGCCTTCCAGGTGCGGCGCGCGAGCTTCGTGGCGTCGATGAGCGTGAAGGTCTTTGACCGCAAGCCCGACCGCCTGCCCGCGCTGTGGGTGGGCAGCCGCATCCCCTGGCTGGGCATCCACACCCAGGGCGGCACCGTGAGCGGCAATCTGCTGATCCCGCTGCTGCCGGGACGGATCGGCCCCAAGCGCTTCCGTCAGGTCATCGACGGCCTGATGCGCTCGGGCAACGCCTTCTTCGTCGAGAAGAACGGGCGCGTGCTGCTGATGGCCGAAAACCTCCAGGAAAACGCCGCGCAACTGGCCCGCTTCAAGCGCGCCGAGCGCGAGCGCCACGGCGTCAAGCGCCTGCAGCGGGGCCAGGAGATTCCGATCGCCGTGCTGGTGCGGCGGGTGGATCTCAAGCGCCGGTTCGATCTCGCGGCAGGCGTGCAAGGCGCACTGCCCAAGCTCGCTGCCGCGATCCGGCATGAGCTAGACAGGCTCTGAGGGTCAGAGCAGACCGCGCACCGTCGCCAGCGGCAGGAACAAGGTCAGCGGGGTCTCGGGCAGAGCGATGAACCCGTGGTGCCGGTAGAAGGCTGCGGCCGTCTCGTCCTTGGCATCGACCGTCAGCGCATAGGCGGCGATCTCTGCACGGATAGCACGTGCCAGCGCGTCGGCCAGCAGCGCTCCGCCCAGCCCCTGCCCCTGAAAGCCGCGATCGACCGCCAGACGTCCCATGCGCACGGCGGGAACGGTGGGATAGCGCGGCAGCTTCTTCGCGGTGCTCGGCGGCAAATCGGCCAACCACAGGCTCGCCGAGGCCAAGGTGTAGTAGCCCGCGATGCGGCCCTCATCGGTGACGGCCACGAAGCAGGCCGCGACGCGGCGGCGCACGTCTTGCGAAACCTGCTCGCGCAGGTAGCGGTTCAGCGCCGGGCTGTCGCAATCGAAGGCCGAGCGGTCGTGCGTGGCGTCCAGCGGCACCACGCGAAACGGCGCCCGGCTCATTCAGCCCGCAGCAGTTTGCGGCGACGCGTGAAGGCGCGCTTGAGCGCCGGGGCCGCGGTGGGCGGCGCCAGCAAGGCCTGGGCGAAGCACTCCTGGTCGGCCACCGACAGCCGGATGGCGGTCGCCTGCTCGATGGCGCGCTGGGCGGCCTCCTGCACGGCCGAGACCACGAAATCGGTCATCGTGCGTCCCTGCAACTCGGCGGCGCGCTTGAGCTGCGCGTGCAGGTCGGCGCTGATGCGCGCTTCGAGCCGGGCGGTGGTGGTGTGAGCAGCCATGGGATGGTCCTCCTGGTGCGAACTATACGGCAAATTGCCGTACGATACCAGCCACGATGTTGGCTCGTGGGAGAGCGATCGACCTCAGGCAACGACCGGTTGGATGCCGAGGGTCGAGTAGGCGTCGATGTAACGCTCGGCGTCGATGAACTTCCCCACCGTCTGTACCCCATCCTCTTTGGTGCGGCCTTGAGGTCTGAAGTCGAGCGAGAGGTGGTAACTGTCGCTGTTCGGGAATTGGCCGCTGAAGTAGTAGTGCAGGCCTCGGGCCACCACGGCGGCCGGGAATACGTACACCCGCGGCTCGCCCTGCGGCACGGCCAAGTCCACGCAGCAGATGAAGCGACGGTCGAGCGGGATCGCCTCGGCGTTGGGCTCGGCGTACTTCTTCTGCAGGATCCAGCGGCGGGAATACTGCGCCGAGGACTTCACTTCGAGAAACGCCACATTGCCGACCTTGTCGAACACCAGGATGTCGTAGCCGATGGTGGTCCCCCACTGCAGGGTCACCATGTAGCCGCGTTGAGTCAGGCGCGAGGCGACGAGGAATTCCCCGGCCAGGCGGTTGAGGTTCTTCTTCTCGTTGCTGACGCGGGTCATGCCTTCAACCTCCCGACCACGGATCGATGACGGAAACACCCGCAGCGGCGAACGGCGCCGTGTCGCGCGTGGCGACCGTCATGCCATGGGTTCGGGCAATCGCTGAGATCAGGCCGAAGGCCTGTCCGATGGGCTGCCCGGCGGCCTGCGCCTTGGCCATCAGGTCGGCGTAAGCCTGGGTCGCCGGCAGGTCGAAGGCCAGTATGCGACCGGCGAAGGCGGGCAGCACCTGGGTCTCCAGGCGTTCGACGAGCGCCTTGCGCCTGCGACCGTTGGGCAGGCGGGCCACCCCGTAGCGCAGCTCGGCCACGGTGACGACGGATAGGAACAGCGTCTCCAGCGGCTGGGCATCGAGCCAAGCGACCACGCGAGGCTCGGGCGCCGCACGCAGCGGCTCGGAGATCACATTGGTGTCGAGCAGGATCATTCGAAGTTCACCGGGCAAGGAAGCGATTGATCCCGCTGATTGATCAGCGTCACCTCCTCATCGGTGAGCTTCGCCTGGCGGCCGATGTCGGCCAGCAAAGACCCCAGTTTCAGCCGCCCTTGAGGCTTGACAGCTTCTTCCAGCAAGGCGCGCACCTCGGCGTCGAGGCTGCGCCCGTGCCGCACCGCGCGCTGGCGCAGGGCGTCGAGCACGGCATCAGACAGATCGTCAATCCTCAGCACAGGCATGAGAAGCATTGCACCACATCCCTACGCCAGTTGCCATGACAGCGAACGCCCGGGGCTTCTCGGCCCGCGGACTTGATCCAGCCACCGGTTCAGCACCATGACCGCCCGCGCCCAAATCCTCATCCGCGCCGTCGACGAGACGCGCGGTGCCTTCGACTCGGTCAAGCGGGGCTTGGGCGGCTTGGCCGATGCAGCCAAGAGCGTCAACGGCGTGCTCGCCGGGCTCGGCGTGGCCCTGTCGGCCGCGGGTCTCGGGGCCATGGTCAAGTCGGCGCTGGAGTCGGCCGATGCGCTGAACAAGCTCTCGCAGCGCGTTGGCATCACGGTGGAGTCGCTCTCCACTCTGGTGCCGGCGGCGGAACTGTCCAGTGTCTCGGCGCAGACCTTCGAGACCGGGCTCAAGAAGCTCGCCACCGCGATGCTCGAGGCGGCCACGGGCTCGGAGGCGTCCGCCCGGCGTTTTGCGGCGCTCGGCGTGGCGTTCCAGGACCAGGACGGCCGGCTTCGCGCGACCGACGCGGTGCTGCTCGATCTGGCCGACCGTTTCAAGGCCATGCCCGACGGCGCGCAGAAGTCGGCACTGGCGGTGCAGTTGTTCGGCAAGAGCGGCGCCGAACTCATCCCCTTCCTGAACCAGGGGCGCGAGGGCATCGCGGCATTGACCGGCGAGATGCAAGCGCTGGGCGTGCAGATCGGCGGGCAAACGGCTGCGCAGGCCGAGGCGTTCAACGACGCCTTGGCCAAGATCAAGCTCGCCGCCACCAGCATCGCCAACCGGGTGATCGAGGCCTTCCTGCCGGCCATGAACGAGATGGCGGGCGGCATGGTCGAGTCGGCCCAGCAGGGCGGCGCCTTGCGCGCGATCCTGGACGGCATCGTGCTGGTGCTCAAGACCCTGGCGCTGGGCGCGGCCACGGTCGGCAAGGCCTTCGTCGCCCTGGGTGAGGCGATCGGTGCCGGCATGGCCGCTGCAGTCGAGGCCCTGCGCGGCAACACCGCCGGGGCCAAGGCGATCATCGCCGAACTCAAGGGCAGCCTCGTGCGGCGGCTGGACGAACTGGCCGAGTTCCGGGACAGCCTCTTCGACCCCAAGCCCATCGAGGTGCAGGCGCCCAAGGTGCAGGCCGACCCGGCGTTGCTGCAACGGCTCACGGCTCCGGGCAAGACCCGCGACACGGCGAGCGCCCGGGCCGAGTTGCTCAAGGCGCAGATGGATGCCGAGTTCACCCTGCTCAAAGACGGCTTGCGCCGCCAACAAACCGCACTCGACGCCGCGCTCGAAGACCGGCTCGTTTCCCTGCGCGACTACTACGCACGCAAAACCGCGCTGGAGCAGCAGGAGATCGACGCCGAGATCGCCCGCACGCAGCAGGCGCTGGCACGCAGCCGGCAGCTGGCATCCAGCGGCAAACGCGAGGAGGAGCGCCTGCGCGGCAAGGCCGAGGTCGCCAGGCTCGAGGCCGAGCTGATCACGCTCAACAACCGCCGCGCCGACGTCGAGCAGAGCAATGCCCGCGCCGCGGCCAAGGCCGAGCGCGAGCTGGCCGATGCGCTGGCCGCCGCGCGCGAGGAACTGGCCAGACTCACCGGCACCGACACGGCGCAGGACCGCAGAGCCGCGATCGAGCGCGGCTACCGCGACCTGCGCGCGCGCCTGCTGGCCGAGAGCGATGCCGACGGCGTGTCGATCATCGACCGCCTGATCGACGTCAAGGCCGCGCAGGCCAATCTCGAGGCGATCGAAGCGCAGTGGCGGCAGGTCACCGAGCGGCTGCGCAACGCGCAGGAGGGCATCCAGATCCAGCAGCAGGCCGGGCTGCTCACCGAAGCCCAGGCGCGGCAGCAGATCGTGGCCTTGCAGCGCGACTCGGCGGCCGAGATGCAGCGGCTCTTGCCCGCGATGGAGCAGGCCGCGCAGCCCATCGGCCCGGAAGCCGTGCTGCGCGTGGCGGCCTGGCGCAACGAGCTTACGCGCACGCGGCTGGTCACCGATGAACTCGCCCCGGTGTGGAACCGCATCGGCGAGGCGTTCGGGCAGGCGGTGCAGGGGATCGTCAGCGGCGCGCAATCCCTGCGCGAGGCGCTTTCCAACATCTTCCGCAGCATCGCGGACGCCTTCCTGCAAGAGATGGTGCTCAAGCCCTTCCAGCAGTGGGTGGCGATGCAGGCGCGCATGCTCGCCGTCAAGCTGGGCTTGCTCCAGCAGGAACAGGCCGCCGAGACCGCCGCGGCGGCGCAGTCGGTGGCGACCAAGCAGGCCGAGGCGGCGGCCAAGGTCAGCGCCAACGCCGCCGAAGCCGGATCCGGGGCGGCGGCCTCGCAGGCCGCGATTCCCATCGTGGGCCCGGGGCTGGCGATTGCCGCGATGGTGGCGATGGTGGCCGCGGTGATGGCGCTGCTGGGCAACATCAAGAAGTTCGCCGCGGGCGGCTACGTCACCGGCCCCGGCAGTGCGACCAGCGATTCCATCCCCGCGCGGCTGTCCGCCGGCGAGTACGTGGTGCGCGCGGCGGCCGTGCAGCGCGTGGGCGTGGCCTTCCTGGATGCGATCAACGGCCTGCGCACCCCGCCGGCCTGGGACGGGCAGCGCCTGGCCTTCGCCGCCGGCGGCCTGGTGCCGCCGGTGAGCGCACCGCCCGCGCCGCCACCGGTGCAGCAGGCCGTGCGCATCGTCAACGCCATCGCCCCGGGCGTGACGTACGACCATCTGCAAACGCCCGCCGGCGAGCGGGTGATCCTCAACATCATCGGCCGCAACGCCCGCGCGGTCCGTGCCGCCTTGCAAGGATGACCCCATGGCCCTGCTCTTCATCGACGGTTTCGACCACTACGACCCGCAGCAGCTGGACGACTTCGGCCAGCCGTGGCTGGCACGCGGCAAGGCGGCGTATCTCTCGCCGCAGGCCATGCGCATCCCCGGCCGGCGGCCGTCGTCCTACGCCCTGCGCCTGCCGGAAGGCTCCGGCGGCGGGTATGTGAAGAACCTCGATGCCGGCACGCCCAGCCTGATCGTCGGCGCGGCCCTGCGGGTGGCGCCGTTCGAGAACACCGGTGGGGAGCCGGTGCTGCTCGGCGTGCGCGATACGACGGCCGGTGTTGCGCATCTGGTCAAGATCGGCGAGGACGGGCGGCTCAAGCTCTACCGTTGGCAATCCGGCTACGACCAGCTGCTCTCGACCTCGGTCACGACCGCCCCTGCGCGCGGCTGGCATTACATCGAGCTGAAAGTCGTGCAGGGAACCGGCAGCGGCACGCTCGATGTGCGCGTCAACGGGATGCTTGCCATCCAGCTCAGCGGGCAGGACACGCTGCAAGACGGCGGACAACTGCTCACCGCCTTCGTGGGTGCGGTGCCGGGTGAGTCGTGCCCGGTCACCGTCGATATGGACGACCTGTACCTCGCCGACACCAGCGGCACGCTCAACACCACCTTCCTGGGTGATGTGCGGGTCGATGCGCTCCAGCCCCAGGCCGATGGCAGCCTGACCGAGTGGACGGTCGAAGGCGCATCCAGCGCTTGGGCTGCGGTGAGCGACGGCGATGAGGCCAGCGGCATCCGCGCGGATGCGGCCGGCCTGCGCCAGAGCTTCGACATCGCGCCGCTGCCGGCGATGGCCACGCCCGCCATCCACGGCGTGCAGGTGACCTTGCTCGCGCGCAAGACCGATGCGGGGCCGGGCCAGGTGCGGGGTCTGGCGGTCAGCGGGTCGCAGACCGCCGTGAGTGCGGACATCCCCCTGCAAGAGCAGCTGGCCTGGCACACGGCGCTGTTCGAAGCCGATCCGAATGCCGGTTCGGCGTGGAGTGAAGCCGCATTGAATGCGGCCGAGTTCGGGGTGGAGGCGGGATGACGCAGCGGCGCATCGCCACCGGGCTGACCGAGTCTGCGACCGTGCCGTCGCCGGGCGCGGCGCTGGCCGCGCTGCGCGCCGAGACGATGGCGGCCCCGATGCCGGGTGCGGCGGCCAGCGCCCTGCATGCCGAGGCGCTCGCCGCGCCGGAGAGCGGCAACGCCCTGGCCGCGCTGGTGGTCGAGGTGCTGCGCCGCGACACCGCCGCGGCCGCCATCGTCGCCACCGGCATGGACGCCTTCGGCGATGCGCCCTGGCCCGATGCCCTGCGCGGCGTGTTCGCCTTCCGCCACGACTGGGCCGAGCCGCTGGTCGAACGCCTGCAGTGGCAGACGGCCGTCGCGCGGCTGGCCAGCGGCAACGAGGCGCGGCAGGCGCTGCGCCTGGTGCCGCGCCGCGCGCTGACCTACCACGTGGGCCACGGGCGCGCGAGCGATGCGCTGGTCGCCGACTGGCTGGCCGACCATCTCGGGCAACTGGCGCTGTGGCCGCTGCCGCAGGACGCGGTGCACCTGACCGAAGCCTGTCCGCGCGGCGCCATGGCGCTGGCCGTGACGGCGGCCGACGAGCGCCGCTTCGGGCCGACCACGGCCGATCTGCGCCTGCGGTTCGACGGGGTGCAAGGCTGGGACGGGGACGAGCGCTGGGTCCTGATCCTCGCAGCCGATGGCTGGCAGACCGCACGGCTGGCGCACCTGGACACCGAGCGGCTGTGGCTGGCCGCCCCGCTGGCGCGCGCGGTGCCGGCAGGCGCGGCAGTCATGCCGCTGGTGTGGGGCCGGGCCAGCGAGGCGGCCGATCTGGCGCAGTGGGTGCCCGGCGTGGCCGGCGGCCATGTGGTGGCGAGCCTCACGCTGCCCGCGATGCCGGACATGGGTCTGCTCGATGACCCCATGCTCGACGATCTGCCGGTCTGGCCCGACGGCAACTGGCGCGACGATCCGGCCGCCAGCGCGCAGGGCATCGTCACCCGGATGGATGTTTCGCCTGCCGATGCCTGGGTGCGCCGCGATGATCCGTGGCCGACGACGACGTTCCAGCGGCGCTATCTGGCCGCCTCACTCGATGAGATCCAGATCTGGCGCGCGCGGTTGTGGCGCACCCAAGGTCGCCTGGAAGCCTTCTGGCTGCCCGATGGCTTGGCTCCGATCCTGTGGGTGACCGTCGAAGCCGATCCCGAAGATGGCTTCCTGCGCGTAGATGGCACAGACCTGTCGGCCTGGTGGCATCGCCCCGCCGGTGCGCTCATCCTGCACCCCGATGGCAGCCGCCAGTATGGGCTCACCGGCCCCATGCAATTCGATGACGGCGGCGTGCTGGTGCTGCGCTCCGGGCTGGACGCGCCGGTGCCCGCCGGCAGCCGCGTGGTGCGGCTTGCGCGCTGCCGCCTCGACCACGACGCCGTCGATCTTTACTGGCACACCCCCACGCTGGTCGAGATACCCCTAACTGCGCGTCGGTTGCCCGAACCGCGCGGCAACGACCGCATCACTTACGAACCTTCCTGACCATGAGCCAGACCCCATTGCAGGAAATCGAGCTCTACGCCTTTGCCAGCAACAGCGCGCAGTTCCACCTGACGCCGCACGAGTTCGACGTCGATCTGGGCGGTACGGTGTACGTGAGCACGCCCATCGAGCGCAACGAACTCGCGCTGGGCGCCGAGGCCGCCAAATCGGCGCTGGAGCTGAAACTGCCGCAGACCTGCGATCTGGTGCGGCATCTGCTCGCCAATGCGCTGACCGGCGACACCACGGCCATCACCCTGCGCATTGCCCGACGCGACCCCTGGGGCGACACCTGGTGGATCGCCGGCACGCGGTGGATGGGCCGGGTGCTGGGCGTCGAAGTCGCCGACGATGGGGCGCGCGTGCGCTGCGAATCCGCGCAGGTCAGCCTCAAGCGCATTGGTCTGCGTCGGCTCTACAGCCGCACCTGCTCGCACGTGCTGTATTCGGCGGCCTGCGGGGCCTCACCGATTTCTGCCAGCGCCATCGTGAGCGGCAGCACGGGGCGCAGCGTCGATCTCGACGGCGGCGTGCCCGGCAGCGTCAGCGGCGGCCTGGCCGGTGGCTGGCTGCAAACCCCGGAAGGTGCGCGCCACATGATCGTGAGTGAAACGGGCAGCGGCGTCGAGTTGCTCTATCCCGCGACCATCGAGCCCGGCACCGAGGTGCTGCTGACGGCGGGCTGCGATCACAGCACGGCCACGTGCGCGTCGCGCTTCGGCAACCTCGACAACTACGGCGGCTTTCCCGCCATCCCGAGCAAGAACCCGTTCTCGACCGGCGTGTTCTGAATCCCTGGAGAGATCGCCATGTGGTACCTCGTCGTCATCGTGGTGGCGGCGCTGGTCTCGGTAGCGCTCGCGCCGAAACCGCCCGAGCCCAAGCCGGCGTCGCTGTCCGACATCGATGCCCCCACCGCAGAAGAAGGCCGGCCCATTCCCGTCGTGTTCGGCGCGATGCTCATCCGCGGCGCCAACGTCGTCTGGTATGGCGACCTGGAAGCCGAACCGATCAAGAAGAAAGGCGGCAAGAAATGAGCAGCGACGTCCTCGTCACCATCGCCCACGTGCGCGCCGCGGGCCTGTGCGTGCACGGCACGCGCACCTGGTTCGCGCGCCAGGGTCTGGACTTCCGCGCCTTCCTCGCCCGGGGGCTTCCCGCTTCGACCTTGCTCGCCACGGGCGATGCGATGGCGCAGCGCGTGGTCGAGGTCGCCCGGCAGTGTCATGAGGAGCCGCGCTGATGGGCGGCCGCAGCAAGAAGCAGACCGTCGGCTACCGCTACCGCATGGGCCTGCATCTGGTGCTGTGCCAGGGGCCGGTCGATGCGGTGCAGGAAATCCAGATGGGCGAGCGTACCGCGTGGGGGGATGCCGACCGCGCGCCGCTCGCAAGCGGCCACGGGCTCGCCAGCCTCTCGATCGACAAACCCACGCTGTTTGGCGGCGACGAGCGCGAAGGCGGCGTGGTCGGCACCATCGATGTGCTCCCGGGCCATGCCGGTCAGGAGCGCAACGACTACCTGATGAGCCGCCTGGGGTCAGCCATTCCGGCCTTCCGGGGCGTGCTGTCCTTGGTGGCGCGCAAGATCCTGTTCGCGGCCAACAACCCCTACCTCAAGCCCTGGGCCGTGCGCGTGCGGCGCTTCACGGCGGGGTGGTTCGATGCGCCGTGGATGGCGTGGAACGCTGAAGTCCGCACCTGGGATGAGATTGAGGCGCGCGAGATCAGCGTCGGTATGAACCCGGCGCACATCCTGGTGCAGTGCCTCACCGACCCGCACTGGGGCATGGGCTATCCGCAGAGCAGCATCGGCTGGAGTTTCTGGAACGCGGCGTGGGCCCTGTCGAGCGAAGGCTTCGGTCTGAACCTCCTCTGGACCCGCCAGCAGCCCATCGAGAGCTTCATCGCCCAGGTGCTCGACCACATCGGCGGCATCCTCTACACCGACCCGGAGCAAGGCACGTTCGAGCTGAAACTGCTGCGCGACGACTACTGGATCGATAGCCTGCCGCTCCTGGGCCCCGACGAGATCGTGCGCGTGGAGCGCTTCGAGCGCGCGCAGTGGGGGGAGCTGCCCAACGAGATCACCGTGGTCTACACCGACTGGGCCACCGGCAAAGAAGCCACGGTCTCGGTGCAGAACCTGGCCGCGATCCAACTGCAAGGCGGCGTCATCAACCAGCGGCGCGACTATCCAGGCGTGAACTACGGGCCGCTGGCCGCGCGGCTGGCCCTGCGCGACCTGCGCGCACTAGGCTCGCCGCTGGCCCGGATGAGCCTGACCGTGGCACCCGACACGCTGGAGCGTGCGCTGCTGCCGGGCGATGTGTTCCTGCTGCACTGGCCGCGGCTGGGCATCGAGCGCATGGTCGTGCGCGTCACCGGCATCGACACCGGCACGCTGGGCGCCACCGAATGGCGCATCGAGGCGGTGGAAGACGTGTTCGGGATGAGCAACACCGTGCTGTCGCCCCCGCCACCACACGCCGAAGAACCGACCATTGAGCCGCTGCCGCCGGCCCTGGTGCTGGCCGTCGAGGTGCCGTATTGGGAACTCGCCCGGCGCCTGAGCCGTGCCGAGCTGGACTACCTGACCGATACGGACACCTACGTCGGCGCACTGGCTGCCGCCGGCGACCAAGGGCAGCTCAACTGGCAACTGGCCACCGGCGCATCCAGCGGCGATCTCGCGCCCGTGGCGGGCGAGGACTATGCGCCGCTGCTGACGCTCGATGCCGCGCTGCTGGCGAGCGAGGCCGATGCGCTCACCGTGCCGGTGACGGCACTCAGCCAGCCGCAGCGCCTGGCCGTGGGCGACTACGCCTATCTGGTCGATGCCGCAGGCCAGATCCGCGAGGCGGTGGCCATCCTCGCCTTCGATGCCACCGCGGGCACGGTCGATCTCGCCAGAGGCGTGCTCGACACCACACCGCAAGCCCATCCGGCCGGAACGCGGCTCATAGGCGTGGGCGAATGGCTGGCCGCCGAGACCACCGAACGCGCCCCGGGCGAGTCGGTGTTCGTCGCCGCCATCCCGCGCACTTCCACCGACCAGGGCGACGCGGTGCTCGCCGCCAACGGCCAGCCGCTGGTGCTGACCGGCCGCCAAGCACGGCCCTATCCCCCCGGGCGCATCCGGCTCAACGGCCAGCGCGAGCCCGCCGTGGTCGCCGGCGACCTGATCCTCACCTGGGCGCACCGCGACCGCATCCAGCAGACCGCCTACCTCGTGCGCCAGGACGAGGGCGACATCGGCCCCGAGCCCGGCACCACCTACACCGTGCGCCTGCGCGACCGCAACGGCGTGCTGGTGCGCACCCAAAGCGGCATCGCCGGCACCACCTGGACCTGGGACGTGGCCAGCGCTGCGGCAGATGCGGGCAGCGCCGGGGATACCGTCACCATCGAGATCGAGGCCGAGCGCGACGGGCTCACGAGCTGGCAGGCGCAGACGCGCACCACCGACCGCACCGGCTACGGCCTGCGCTGGGGGCAGCACTGGGGCGGGGTGTGAACCCGCCGGAAATCCCGTTTGAACGCACCGCAAGGAGATCTGTCATGGCATTCATCGACCCGAACCTTGGCCTTGCCTACGGCTGGACGCTGGGCGAATCCGGCTGGCACACCGAGATGGACGCCAACCTCAAGCGCCTGGGCGCCATCGTCGGACTGTCCGTGAAGGATCGAGACCTGACCGCGCCGCCCGCCAGTCCGACTGAAGGCGACCGCTACATCATCCCCGCCGGCGCCACCGGCGACTGGGCCGGCAAGGCCGACCAGATCGCCGTGCGGATCGACGGCGCTTGGGAGTACTACGCCCCGCAGGTGGGCTGGCTTTGCTACATCGAGGACGAGGCCAAGCTCACGGTCTTCAAGCCCACCGGCTGGAGCGCAGGCGTCGCCATCTGACCCTCACACCGATCCGTCACCCCTGGACCCGCCTTGGTGCGACGAGCATCAGGCGGGTTTGTTCGTTCCATCCCTGGAACTCACCCCTTCGGGGCTAACGCGCCAATCCGCTCCTAGCGGATTGGTCGCATTTTTGGGAGACCGCCATGACCGAATCCGAACAACAACCGCCCGCCCTCGTCGAGAACATGCTCCTCTTGCGCCGCGAGGACTTCGACGAACTGCTCGACCGCGCCGCCGAACGTGGGGCCGAGCGTGTCCTGTCCCATCTCGGCCTGGAAAACGGCAGTGCCGCCAAGGACATCCGCGAGCTGCGCGACCTGCTCGAAGCCTGGCGCGATGCCCGCCGCACGGCCTGGCAGACCGCCGTCAAGGTCATCACCACCGGCATCCTGGCCGCGCTGCTGGTCGGGGCTGCCATCAAGTTGAAGCTCATGGGAGGCGGCCAATGATCGAGACCTTGCTCGGCGGCCTCCTGGGAGGAGCCTTCCGCTTGGCGCCCGAGGTCCTGAAATGGCTGGACCGCAAGGGCGAGCGCAGTCATGAACTCGCGATGCAGGACAAGGCGCTGGAGTTCGAGAAGCTGCGTGGCGCCCAGCGCATGGCCGAGATCGGCGCCAGCGCCGACGCAGCATGGAACAGCGGCGCCATCGAGGCCTTGCGGGAGGCGGTGGCCGCCCAAGGCCAGCGGTCCCGCGTGCGCTGGGCCGATGCGCTGTCGGTCAGCGTCCGTCCGGTGATCACCTACTGGTTCATGGCGCTGTACTGCGCCGCCAAGACCGCAGCTTTCGTGGGCGCGATCAACGGCGGCAGCGGCTGGGGCGCCGCGGTCCTGCACGCCTGGACCGACGCCGATCAGGCGCTGTGGGCCGGTGTCCTGAACTTCTGGTTCCTGGGCCGCGTCTTCGACCGGGTGCGGCCCACGAACTGGTAAGTGTTGCTTACAAGTTCAGAGCCAGAGATGCGTATTCCTCCACAAGCCATCGACCTGGCCAAGCGCTTCGAGGGCTTCCACCGCGTGCCGAAGCACGACCCCGGCCGCGCGCATCCTTACATCTGCCCGGCCGGCTACTGGACCATCGGCTACGGCCACCTCTGCGATCCGGGCCATCCGCCGATCACGGAGGCCGAGGCGGAGGGCTACCTGGCGGAAGATCTGAGGATCGCGCTGGCTGCGACGTTGCGCTACTGCCCGGTGCTGGCGACCGAGCCGGAGGGGCGGCTCGCCGCCATCGTGGACTTCACCTTCAACCTCGGCGCCGGGCGGCTGCAGACGTCGACGCTGCGGCGGCGGGTCAACCAGCGAGACTGGGCTGCCGCCGCAACGGAGCTACGCCGCTGGGTCTACGGCGGCGGAAAGGTGCTGCCTGGGTTGGTCGCTCGCCGTGAAGCAGAAGCGCGAATGCTGTCGGCCTGAATCACTTCAGGGCTTAGGCCCAGACTTCATCCAGATTCTTTGCCGCCAATAGCTTTTCCCGCAGCGCGTAGCGGGACGACTGCATATTGACTTCGCTGTTCTCCGGCCGCGGGATCGGGACAATCGCAGTCGCTGGCCCTTTGAACTTGATCATGTACTTCCCGGTGTCGTTGTATGGCAGGATGGCCTCGATCTCGGCAATGTGGGTGATCGCAGCGACGGGGGCGACCTGATAGGCCGCGATGAACTTCAGCTTCGAGATGTGCTTGGCATTGATCCGAACGGCAAACCAGCAGTTCTCGTTCAGGAAGCGTTGTTTGAATCCTTCCTCGCGCGCGGGAACGACGATGGTGTCGAACTTATCATTCTCCGATCCAACGGGCTGCACCTGATCGCTCGGGTCTTCCTGCTTCGGCTGGGTGAAAGCGTTGATGCCAAGCATCGGCAGGATCAGCAGCATGTCGGCCAGGAAGGCTTGCGCCGTGGCCTTGGCTGCCGGGGCCATCGTCGGAGCCGTCGGGTTGTTTTTGTTCAGAAGGATGGCCCGGTCATGCTTCTTGGCCAGCGCCACCAGCGCCGACTCCAGGTACTGAATCGCCCCGGGTTTCGCGGAGGCTCCAACTGTGGAGAATGGAGCCATGAAGAAGTCCCCGAAGTTTTCCCCTGAGGTGCGTGAGCGCGCCGTGCGCATGGTGCTGGAGCACCGTGGTGAA
>NZ_JBEPIJ010000021.1:0-39960 GCF_040327995.1 Sinimarinibacterium thermocellulolyticum
CCTTGGTAGCATTCCGTCACGGCGGATTCGCTCCAGAGAATTGGCTTCGACAACCGAATTCTACTGGGCAACAGCGAATCCGCCGTGCCTTCTCAGCAGCCTACTCGTGACGGATCCGGGCTAACGCGCAGCGGCGAGGCGAGAACGGCCGCCGGCGGGCCGATCACCGTCCTGGAGTTGCCCCGTTCTCGCGGACACCTGATCTTTTGAGAGAAGGAGTCCGAGATGCCCAAGAGTCGAGCGCCATACCCGGCGGATTTCCGCCAACAGATGATCGAGCTGGTGCGAGCAGGCCGCACGCCGGCCGAGCTGTCCCACCAACGGCAGTATCTCGGCCCAATTGGCCGCACTGCCATCCCTGCCGATGGCCGACCTCTGGGCGCTGTGGGATCAGCACTTTCCCCGGCGGCCCAGCCACCGCAATCGCCACTATGTGGAATCGCGTCTGGCCTACCGCATCCAGGAGAAGGCCTACGGCGCACTGCCCACCAACATCCGCAAGATGCTGGTCGAGGCCGGTGCCAAGCATTCCAAGATCAAGACCCGTGTTGGCCGCAGCGCACAGACCCTGCTGATGCCCGGCACCACGCTGATCCGGGAATGGGATGAGCGCCAGCATCGCGTCACCGTTACGCCAGATGGTCTGTACGAGCTCAACGGTCAGGTGTTCAAAAGCCTGTCGGCGGCGGCGCGCCACATCACGGGCACGCGCTGGAATGGGCCGAAGTTCTTTGGTCTGCGCGATGGCAAGGGGGATGGTCAATGAACGCACCGTTTCTTGTGCCACAGACCACACCCATGCGGCGCTGCGCGGTGTACTGCCGCGTCTCCAGCGACGAACGGCTGGACCAGTCCTTCAATTCCATCGATGCCCAGAGGGAAGCTGGGCACGCCTTCATCAAGAGCCAGAGCCACGAGGGCTGGATCGCTGTGGCCGATGATTACGACGACGGCGGTTTCTCCGGCGGCAATATGGACCGGCCTGCCTTGAAGCGCCTGATGGCGGACATCGAAGCAGGCAAGATCGACGTGGTGGTGGTCTACAAGATCGACCGGCTGTCACGCTCGCTGGCGGATTTTGCCCGGATGGTCGATGTGTTCGACCGCCACCGGGTCAGCTTCAGCGCGGTCACGCAGCAGATCAACTCGGCCACCTCGATGGGCCGGTTGATGCTCAACGTGCTGCTGTCCTTCGCCCAGTTCGAGCGCGAGGTCACCGGCGAGCGCATCCGCGACAAGATCGCGGCCAGCAAGGCCAAAGGGATGTGGATGGGCGGGCCGCTGCCGCTGGGCTACGACGTTCGGTATCGGCTGCTGGTCGTGAATGAAACGGAGGCCAAGCTGGTTCGCCGCATCTTTGACGACTTCGTCACCATGCGCTCGGCCACGCTGATGGCCAAGGCCTACGGCGCTGAAGGGGCGCTCACCAAGGGTGGCAAACCCTTCACCAAGCAGACCATCTACAAAATGCTGCACAACCGAATGTACCTGGGCGAGATCGTGCACAAGGGGCAGAGCTTCCCCGGCCAGCATCAGGCCATCGTGACGCAGGTGCAGTGGGATGCGGTGCACGCGTTGATCGCCACCGATGGGATTGAGCGGCGGCGCGAGACCAACGATCGCCAGCGGGAACCGGTGTTGTTGCGCGGCCTGCTGTTCACCGTCGATGGCGAACGGCTGGTGCCCAGCTACACGGTCAAGAAGGGCAAGACCTACCGCTACTACAGCCCGATCAAACACCGACGCTTTGGCGCATGGGCCAGCCAGCACGGGCCACTACCGGCGGCGCCCATTGAAGAATTGGTGACCCAGCAGATCGTAGCGGCGCTATCAGCACCGCACATCGTGCAGTCGGTGTGGGACCGGATGCGGCAGATTCGGCCTGATCTGACCGAACCCCAAGTGGTGCTGCCAATGCGCAATCTTGCCAGCCTATGGCGGGAACTGTTTCCAGCGGAGCAGTGCCGATTGGCGCAACTGCTGATCGAGCGCGTAGTGATTGCCGACGGTGGGCTGGAAATCATCTGGCGCGATCAGGGCTGGCAGGAACTGGTCGGTGAGTTGATGCCGGGCACCATCGGCGCGGAGTTGCAGGAGATGGAAGAAGCCGTATGAAGCCGAAAGTTCAACCACTGGGCGCAGCCATCGCCCGCGAACGCCGGGATGGCGGGCAGGTCAAGCTGTCCACCTTCATCCCGCTGAAGATCCGCAAACGCGGTGCCAGCAAAGTGGTGGTGCGGCCAGATGGGGCGGTTGAGTCGCCGGGCAAGGTCGCCACCCAGATCGACCAGCCCTTGCTGGTGGCGCTGACACGCGCGTTCTACTGGCAGCAGCTGCTCGAAGATGGGATGGTCGCCAGCGGCAGCGAGATCGCCCAGCGCGAAGGCCTGCACCACTCGACGGTCAATGAACTGCTGCGGCTGACACTGCTGGAGCCTGCCATCATCCAGGCCATCCTGGCAGGCCAGCAACCCAAGTGCATGAGCCTGCTGTGGTTCCAGCGGAACCCGCTGCCGACCGACTGGGCGGCGCAGCGGGAGGTGGTGGCGGGGTTCGACGCCTGACCGGGTTACGAGCCCTTGATCACCCGTGCCACATCACTGCGGCATTCGGCGCATTGGCCCACCAGCAGCAAGTCGCCACCCTTGATGGTGGCGCTGAAATGGGTGATCGTTGTTTCGTGACGGCAGTGGCCGCACCAGACGTTGGACAGCAGCCGCTGGCGGATGTCGGCAGGGATGGACTCCCAGCGCTGGCGGGCGGGTTTGGTGAAAGTGGGCAGTGATTCAATCGCCACGGATCACTCCTCGAACAATTCTGCGTGCGTGCCTGCCCGCACAAAGATGATGGTGTTGCCATCCAGGCGGTAAATGAGCAGGAAGTCGCCGCCGATGTGACATTCGCGGTGGTCAGCCCAATCACCCTTCAGCGGGTGATCCAGCCATTCAGGCCCCAGCGGCGCATCGTTGCCGATGAGCAGCAACATTGCCTCCTTCAGCCGCTTCAGGTCGTAGCGGCCCGAACGTGAGAGGCGTTCCCAGTCTTTGAGGAAAGTCTTGGTGTAATCGCTCGCCCTCGGCAGCGGCGCCCGCTTACTGCTGGCGGGCTTTTTGGCTTGCGCCGAAACTTGCGTTTTCGAGGTCATCGATCAGGGCGTCTGCAGACTCAAAACGGGCGGTGCGCGCCTTGGCCATGGCGCGGGCTTCTTCCATCGCCGCGCGGGTCTGGGCGTTGGGCACCTTCAACTCCAGCGGGAAGGCCTGGTCGTTCACCACGCGCTTGAGCAGGATGCGCACGGCATCAGACACCGACAGCCCCATGGCTGCCAGAGCCTCACTGGCTTGCGTCTTGATTTCGTCGTCCACCCGGACGTGCAGCATCGTGGAATGAGCCATGATCAAATCCTCCGTTTCCGCAATTATGTATCTCGATTGCGATACGGTCAAGTAACCGCTGGCGGTGCTCTGGCGGCGTTCGATGCCTGACCGGCGGCCTTGGTTGACGCTGAACCGGCACGCGTAAGTTGTTGATTTTGCGAGAGCCCCACCTGCGCCTACCCGCAGGCCAAACGGAGAACAGAGACAGCCCTGGCCAAGAAAGTGGCCGATTTCGGGCGTTTCGGCTGGTGACCACCCACAGCACAGGTGGCCGGAATCCCGCGTGGCGCGGGGATTTCAGGCAAGAAAAAGGGCCCGGAGACTTTCCGGGCCCTGGTGGTTGGTGGAGCTGGCGGGAATTGAACCCGCGTCCGCCGATTCGTAGCCCTCGGCTCTACATGCTTAGCCGGTCTTTGGTTTTCGTCGGTGGTTCCCGGATCGGCACGGAACGCCACCGCTTATCCCCTTGGAGATCTGGCGAGTCAGGCCAAGGGCGGGCCTGGTCGCGATCCGATGAGAGTCGACGTTTCGGATCTCCGGCATCGGAACCAGAGAAGGAAACGCTCGCCGGATTTAGGCGGCGAGGGCGTAGTTCGCGTCGTTCGCAACTAGCTTGTTTGCCACGGGTTTTACGAGGACGTGACGCCTCGGCATGCACCTCGGATTCCGCCACCAGCGTCGAAACCGGTCAGCCCCGAGTCTTTAGAGTTTAGCATCAGTTGGGGCCGGGTCGCGCAAGTTCAAGCGTCGTGCCGCATGATCCGTTCTTTCTGCCGTTGCCAGTCGCGCTCTTTGATGTCGGCGCGCTTGTCGTGCTGCTTTTTGCCCTTGGCGAGCCCGATCTGCAGCTTGGCGCGGCCACGGGTCCAGTGCAGGTCCAGAGGGACCAGGGTGTAGCCGGCGCGCTCCACCTTGCCGATCAGACTGGCCAGTTCGCGTCGGTGCAGCAGCAGCTTGCGCGTGCGGGTCGCGTCGGCGATCTCGTGGGTGCAGGTCTGCTTGAGCGGTGTGAAGTGGGCGCCGATCAGAAAGGCCTCGCCGTTCTTGACGGTGACGTAGGCCTCGGTGATCTGCGCACGACCAGCGCGCAGGCTCTTGACCTCCCAGCCGCGCAGCGCGAGTCCGGCCTCGTAATGGTCTTCGATGTGGTAGTCGTGACGGGCGCGGCGGTTGACGGCGATCAGGCGTGTCGGCTCGTCCTTCTTCTGCTTCTGGCTCATCCGCGGATTATAGGAGGCGGATGCCTCGCCGACACCGCTCCACTAGACTGGCATCGACGACGATGCCCGGAGAAAAGGAGCGCATATGCGGTGTGAACTCGGCAGGGGGGGCGCCGCGTGAGTATTCGCGAGAGCAGTCACGGGTATTGGTCGTCCACGCACACATTCTTGTGGGTCGCGGCCGGCGCGACGATCGGCATCAGCAACCTGACGCGCGTTCCTTATCTGATGAGCGAGTACGGCGGGGCTGCGTTCTTGCTCGCGTACTTGCTGTCTTTGTCGTTGATCGCCGCGCCGCTGCTTGCCGGCGAATGGATGCTCGGGCGCTGGGCGCGCGACGATCTGGTCGCCGGTTTCGCGCGCCTGGCGGAAGCGGCCTCGGCGAAGCGCGCCTGGACGTTGGTCGGGGGTATGGCGCTCGCTGGGTCGGTGCTGATCCTGTCGTATTACAGTGTCATCGCCGGCTGGAGCATGGCGTACACCTTCCGCGTAGCCAGCGGCGCGCTCGGCGGGCTTGGCGAGCAAGCGGCAACCGAGGTGTTCCTCGATCTGGCGCGCGATCCGGAGCGCAGCCTATCGTGGCACACCTTGTTCATGGTCATCGCCTGCGTGGTGGTCGCGCACGGCTTTCGCGAAGGCATCGAGCGTGCGGCGATGCGACTGATGCCGACTGCGGCGCTACTGCTGTTGGGGTTGGCGGGGTACGCGATCACGCAGGCCGATGTGATGCCGGCACTGCGCCGGCTGCTGCTGCCCGATTTTTCCCGGCTCGGTTGGCGCGGCCTGATCGAAGCGATGCACCAGGCCTTCTTCACGATGAGTCTGGGCATCGGCGTGATGATGAACTTGGGCGTCTACCTGCCGGTGGCAGCGCCGGTCAAGCGCCTGGCGCTGAGCATTCTGCTGATCGACGTGTGTTTCAGCCTGATCGCAGGGCTCGCCCTGTTCACGATGATTCTGGCCGCCGGTCTGCAGCCGGCGCCGGGCCTGGCGCTGATCTTCCAGGTGGTGCCGCGCAGCTTGCCGCAGACCGTCGGCGGCACGCTGTTCGGCGTCGGCTTTTTCACGACGCTGTTCATCGTCACGCTGTGTTCGGCGTCGGCGCTGCTCGAGCCGATGACACGCTACCTGATCGACCGCTTGCGCTGGACGCGCGTATTCGCGGCCGCCAGCAGCGCACTGATGATCTGGTATCTGGGGCTGGGCAGCCTGCTGTCGTTCAGCGTGATCCAGGATGCGGAGCTCGGCGGTCGCAATTTCTTCGAGTGGGTGCAGTTCATCACCGCGAGCTGGCTCGCGCCGCTGACCGGACTCTTGGTGTGCGTGTTCGTGGTCAGTATCATGCCGCGCGATCTCACGTCGGCGATGTGGGGCGAACGCGACCGCTGGCTGTACCCGGCATGGTTCTTCGCGCTGCGCTATCCCGCGCGCCTCGCCCTGATCGTGATTCTGTTGTATGCGAGCGGCCTGCTCGACGCCATGGTCGGGTTCTGGGCCGGTGATTGAGCGTGTTCTGCGTGCGATGCGTGACTTGACCGAGCGAACGAGCAGCGATGTCAGAAGGTGATCTGATCCAGATCGAAGTGGCGTATGCGCTGCCCGAGGAGCAACTGATCCTCAAAGTCGACGTCAGCCCGGGCACGACGGTCCGCGACGCGATCGAGCGCTCCGGCATCCTGCGGCGTTTTCCGCAGATCGATCTTTCGACCAGCCGAGTCGGCTGCTGGAGTCAGGTCGTCGAACTCGACAGGACTGTGCGTGCGGGCGATCGCATCGAGATCTACCGGCCGCTGATCGCCGATCCCAAGCAGATGCGCCGTGAGCGCGCGGCGCGGGCGCGCAAGCCGGACTGAGGCTTCGCTCACTCCGGCTTGAGAATCACGCCGGTTTCGCGGCTGTTGTCGCCGGCTTGGCGTTCTTGCTCGGCCGCATCGCGCTGTTCTTCGCGCAGCACGGTCTTGAGATCTGGATCTTCGAGCGCGGCATCCGTGCCCTGACGCTCGACGCCTTCCATCCGCACCAGGCGACCAGCATCGTCGAAGTGCAGGCTGACCACACGCTTGGCTTCGCGGCCGCGTGGTGACTTGTAGTAGCCGACGTAATCCCAGCGGTCTTCACGGAAAGGGCTCGCGGCCAGCGGTGTGCCCATCAGGTAGCGGACCTGCTCGCGGGTCATGCCGATTTGAAGCTGGTCGAGCTGCTTTTGCTCGATCACGTTGCCCTGACGCGTGGGCAGCTTGTAGATCATCTGACAGCCTGCAAGCGCGCAAGCGCAGGCCAGAGCGAGAACGAGGCGCATCAGTTTGCCCGCGGTCAAAGAGCGGCGATAATAGCCTAAACACATCGCGACGGATGCTGCCGTGGAAACCTCCGATCTTCGCAACGCCGGCCTGAAAGTCACGCTGCCGCGCCTCAAGATCCTCGAACTGCTGGAAAACAGCGAGCGCCGGCACATGTCCGCCGAAGACATCTACCGCAAGCTCATCGACCTCAAGGAGGACGTGGGCCTGGCCACGGTGTATCGCGTGCTCACCCAGTTCGAGGCCGCAGGGCTGGTGCGACGGCACCACTTCGAGGGCGGTTCGGCGGTTTTCGAACTCGAGCGCGGGCATCACCACGACCACATGGTCTGCCTGGAGACTGGCAGGGTCATCGAGTTCGTCAGCGAAGAGATCGAGAGGTTACAGCACGCGATCGCCGACAAGCACGGTTTCATCGTCGAGGATCACAACCTCGTTCTGTACGTACGCCCGAAGAAGAAGTAGCGCTATCTTGTCTTGAATCCCGCGGCGGGGATGCAGCGATCGGCGTCGGCGTCGGCAACGGCGGCTAGCCCGCGCGACGGAGCAGATCCTCGGCGTGTTCGAGTGCCGCGGTGGAGATCTCCACGCCACCCTGCATGCGCGCCAGCTCGCGCACGCGCTGCTCGCGTTCAAGCGGTTCGACGATGGTGAACGTGCGCCCGCCGCGGGTCTGTTTGCGGATGCCGTAGTGGTGATGCCCCTGTGCCGCGACCTGGGCGAGGTGGGTCACGCACAGCACCTGGCGCTCGCCGCCGAGCGCGCGCAGCCGCTGGCCGACGATCTCGGCGACGGCGCCGCTGATGCCGGCGTCGACTTCGTCGAAGATCATGGTGGGCGCGCCAGCGCGCTGCAGCGCGGCGACCTGGATCGCCAGCGACACGCGCGACAGTTCGCCGCCGGACGCGACCTTGGCCAGCGGCCGCGGCGGCTGGCCGGCATTGGCGGAAAAATCGAAGCGCACGCTGTCGCCACCCTGGGCCGAGACGGCGCCTTGGGCGTCGAAGTCGACGACGACCGCGAACTGGGCGTGCGGCATGCCCAGGGTGTGCACGATCGCCTCGACCGCCTTGCCGAAGCTGCGCGCGGCGGACTGGCGTGACGCGCTCAGGCTCGCGGCGGCGCGGCGATAGGCATCGAGGGCCGCGCCGCGCTCGCGCAGCAAGGCGTCCAGCCTTTCGCTGCCGTGTTCGAGTGCATCGAGGCGGGCGCGCAGGGCGCGGAGATGTTCGGGGAGTTGTGCTGGTCGCAGTCGGTGTTTGCGTGCAAGATCGTGGATCGCGCGCAGGCGCGCCTCGACCGCAGCGAGTCGATCGGGATCGAGGTCGAGCTTTTCGAGCGCCTGGCGCAGGGCTTCGGCGGCGTCCTGGACCTGCGCCATGGCGCCGTCGAGGGCGTCGCGTGCGCTGGCGAGCGCCGGTTCGAGCGCGACCAGCGCGTCGATCCGGCCGCGCGCCTGGGCAAGCTGGTCGTACAGACTCTCATCTGCGCCGTAGAGGCGCTCCTGGATGCCGCCGCCTTCCTGCAGCAGCCGCCCGGCGCCGGCCAGCCGCCGCTGCTCGACATCCAGCGCGTCGAGCTCGCCGTCGCCGAGCCGCAGGGCTTCGAGTTCATGCACCTGAAAGCGCAGGAACTCGACCTGCGCCGGATCGTCGCTGGCGGCGTTGCGCAAGGCTTCGATTTCGCGGTCCAGGGCCGCGACGTGAGCGGCGGCCGCGGCGGTTGCCTCGACGAGCTGCGAATGTCCGGCGAAGTCGTCAAGCAGTCGGCGCTGGACCTCACCGCGCAGCAGAGTCTGGCTCTCCGACTGCCCGAAGATCTCGATCAGGCATTCGCCCAGCTCGCGCAATTGCGCCGTTGTGACCGCACGACCATTGATGAAGGCACGTCCGCGCCCGCCGGTCTGCAGCACGCGGCGGATGACCAGCGCTTCGGGATCGTCGGCGTCCTCGAGCGCTTGCTCGCGCAGCCACGCGGCGGCGACGGAGCCCGGTTCGAGCTCGAACTGGGCGGTGACTTCGGCGCGCTCGGCGCCTGCGCGGATCAGGCCGGCATCCGCGCGCGTGCCAGCGACCAGCCCCAGGGCGTCGATCAGGATGGATTTGCCGGCGCCGGTCTCACCGGTCAAAACGCTGAAGCCCCCGTTCCATTCGAGGTTGACCGACTCGATCACCGCGAGATTGGAAATCGTCAATGCTCTCAGCATGTTGAAAGCGAGACATCAAGTAGAGTCGGGATTGAGCCGCGGTCCGCGGCCCCAGTGAAGTTTATCCCTCAAAATATTGAAATAACTGTAATTTTTTGGGTGTATCAGATGCAGCCTGGATTCCGCCGCGCCGACTTCCAGCGCCTCGCCGGCGCGCAGCGACATGCTGTTCTGACCATCGCAGGTGAAGGTGGCCTGCGTGGTCACGTTGCCGCGCAGCACGATGCGCACCGTCTGGCGCGCGCCGACGACGATCGGCCGGTCCGAAAGCGTGTGGGGGCAGATCGGCACCAAGGCCATGGCCTCGAGGCTGGGATGGAGTACCGGTCCGCCACCGGACAAGGCGTAAGCGGTCGAGCCGGTGGGCGAGGAGACGATGAAGCCGTCGGCTCGATGCTGGGAGATGAACTCGTCGTCGAGCCAGGTCTCGAACTCGATCATGCGGATCGCCGCCTGATTGCGGATGACGACGTCGTTGATCGCCAGAAAGCTCGCGGTGTCGGCGTTGTCGCGACGCAGGCGCGCTTGCAGCAGCAGCCGCTGTTCGCGCAGGTAGTCGCCGGCAAAGACCGCGTTCAGGGTCTCGCGGACCTCCCCTGGGGCCACGTCCACCATGAAGCCGAGCCGACCCTGGTTCACGCCGAGGATGGGCACGCCCCAGGCCGAGCCGGCGCGTGCGGCCGACAGCAAGGTGCCGTCGCCACCGACGACGACGAGCAGGTCGCAGCGCGCGGCCATGGTCTCGCGCGGGCTGCGGATGACGTCCGCGCCGCAGTCCTCGAGTCCCGGGGCATGGTGCTCGACGATGACCTCGCGGTCGAACTCACGCAGAATCCGCCACAGCTGCAACAACGTCGGCGCGACGCGGGGGTCGCCGCGTCGACCGATCAAGCCGACGGTACGGAACTCGGACATGCGCGCTGAACGAAAAAGGGGATGCGGGCCGCGGACGCCGCAGAAGTTAGCATGAAAAGTGCGTGTGACCCCGCGCCGCGTGCACCCCGGGCTATTGAAAACTGCGTACGAGTGCAGCATTTTGAGCACATGTCGCAATCCTTGGACAGGCGAGCCGCTGAGCTGCTCAAACTGCTGGTCGAGCGCTACATCGAGGATGGCGAGCCGGTCGGTTCGCGCACCCTCTCGCGCATGGCCGGTCTGGGCTTGTCGGCGGCGACAATCCGCAACGTGATGGCCGACCTCGACGAAATGGGCTTCGTCGCCTCGCCGCACACCTCGGCCGGTCGTGTGCCGACGACGCGCGGCTATCGCTACTTCGTCGACAGCTTGCTCGCGCCCGAGGCGCTCACCGCCGAGGAGCACCAACAGATCGTCGAGGAACTGCTGCCGGGCGACCGCAGCGTGCCCGATCTGGTGCAGGCGGCATCGAACGTGCTGTCACGGCTGACGCGCATGGCCGGCGTGGTCACCGTGCCGCGGCGCAATCTGGCGATCCTGCGCCGCATCGAGTTCCTGCCGCTGTCCGGAAATCGCGTACTGGCGATCCTGGTGGTCAATCAGCAGGAGGTGCAGAACCGGGTCATTCACACGGAGCGCCCCTATGGGGCCGATGAGCTGGTGCGCTATGCGAACCTGCTCAACGAGCATTTCGCCGGCCGTGACCTGGTGAGTCTGCGCAACGCGCTCGCGCAAGACGCCGGCGAAACCCAGGCGCGCATCAATCTGATGTTGCGCGACGCCGCGGCGATGGTGGAGCGGGTGCTCAGCGGTGGCGACGAGGCGGACTATGTCGTCGCCGGCAGCCCGAATCTGATGGGCTTCCAGGAGCTGGCCGACGTCAAGCGTTTGCGCGGTCTGTTCGATGCGCTGGATCGCAAGCGCGACCTGCTCAGCCTGTTCGACCAGTGCCTGCAGGCCGACGGCGTGCAGATCTTCATCGGTGACGAGTCGGGTTACCGCGTGCTCGACGAATGCAGCGTCGTGACCGCGCCCTATCGTATCGACGGTCAGGTCGCCGGCGTGCTCGGCGTGATCGGTCCGACGCGGATGTCGTATTCGCGCATCATCCCGCTGGTCCAGGAAACCGCGCGGATGCTTTCCGCGGGCTTGAACGGCGAGGTCTGAGCCCCAACTTCGGTGGGCAGGGGCGCATCCGGGGACGGACGCCGTTATCATGCGCCCCCTCGCGTGCCGGTCAGCCGGCCATTTGTGCACAGCTTCCAGCGTATCCATCAGTCATCGCATGAACGATCATCCGCACACGGGCGCAGATGCAGCGCCCGAAGCCGCGCCGCAGGACAGTGGCGAGCCTTCGGTGGCGGCGCTCAACGCCCGTATCGCCGAACTCGAAGCCGAGGCCAAGTCGGCGCGCGACGCTCAGCTACGCGCCCTGGCCGAGATGGAGAACACCCGGCGCCGTCTCGAGCGCGATGCCCAGACCAGCCTGAAGTTCGCCAACGAGAAACTCATCGGCGATCTCTTGGCGGTGTGTGACAGCCTCGAACTCGGACTCAAGGCAGCGGCCGACGCCGGTGAGGACGGCAAGGCCCTGGTCGACGGCATGCAGCTGACCTGGCGTCAGATGATGAGCGTGCTCGAAAAGCACGGGGTGAAGCAGCTCGATCCGGCCGGACAGCCGTTCAATCCCGACTTCCATCAGGCCATGACCATGGTCGAATCCACCGAGGTCGCGCCCAACCACGTGCTCAGTGTGATGCAGAAGGGCTACACCCTGCACGAGCGCCTGTTGCGGCCGGCGATGGTCGTCGTCGCCAAAGCCCCGTCCGTGGCCCCCAACCCTTGAAATCATTCTCCCCTGCGCCCACTTGAGCAGGCATCACCGAATTGAGTCGCGGAGTTCCCAGACATGAGCAAGATCATCGGCATCGACCTCGGCACCACCAATAGCTGTGTCGCCATCATGGACGGCGGCAATGTGCGCGTGATCGAGAACGCGGAAGGCGAGCGCACGACGCCTTCGATCGTGGCCTATACCGACGACGGCCAGACACTCGTCGGCCGTGCCGCCAAGCGCCAGGCGGTCACCAATCCTCACAACACGCTGTTCGCGGTCAAGCGCCTGATCGGCCGCCGCTTCGAGGATGCGGAGGTGCAAAAGGCGATCAAGCATGCGCCGTTCAAGATCGTCAAGGCCGACAACGGCGACGCCTGGGTCGAGGTCAAGGGTCAGAAGCTCGCGCCGCAGCAGATCTCGGCGCAAGTGCTGATGAAGATGAAGAAGACCGCCGAGGACTACCTCGGCCATCCGGTCACGGAAGCCGTGATCACGGTGCCGGCGTACTTCAACGATTCACAGCGTCAGGCAACCAAGGATGCCGGTCGCATCGCCGGTCTGGAGGTCAAGCGCATCATCAACGAGCCGACCGCGGCGGCACTGGCCTTCGGCCTCGACAAGGTCAAGGGCGACAAGAAGCTCGCCGTCTACGACCTCGGCGGCGGCACCTTCGACATCTCCATCATCGAAGTCGCCGACGTGGACGGCGAGAAGCAGTTCGAGGTGCTGGCCACCAACGGCGACACCTTCCTCGGTGGCGAGGACTTCGACCAGCGCGTGATCGAGTACATCGCGGCCGAGTTCCAGAAGGAGCAGGGCATCGACTTGCACAAAGATCCGCTGGCGCTGCAGCGCCTCAAGGAGGCGGCCGAGAAGGCCAAGATCGAGCTGTCGAGCACGACGCAGACCGAGATCAACCTGCCGTACATCACGGCCGACGCTTCCGGGCCGAAGCATCTGAACATGAAGCTGACGCGCGCCAAGCTTGAGTCGCTGGTCGAGGACCTGATCGAGAAGTCGCTGGAGCCGTGCCGCACCGCGCTCAAGGATGCCGGCCTCAAGCCCTCGGAGATCGACGAGGTCATCCTGGTCGGCGGTCAGACACGCATGCCCAAGGTGCAGGAGGCGGTCAAGGCCTTCTTCGGCAGGGAGCCGCGCAAGGACGTCAACCCGGACGAAGCCGTCGCCGTCGGCGCCGCCGTGCAGGGCGCCGTGCTGTCCGGCGAGCGTAAGGACGTGCTGTTGCTCGATGTGACGCCGCTGTCGCTGGGCATCGAAACCCTCGGCGGCAAGATGACCAAGCTGATCGAGAAGAACACGACGATCCCGACCAAGAAGTCGGAGACGTTCACGACTGCCGACGACAATCAGACGGCGGTGACCATCCAGGTCTATCAGGGCGAGCGCGAGATCGCCTCGGCCAACAAATTGCTCGGTCGCTTCGATTTGACCGGCATCCCGCCGGCGCCGCGCGGCGTGCCGCAGATCGAGGTCACCTTCGACATCGACGCCAACGGCATCCTGCATGTGACCGCCAAGGACAAGGCCACCGGCAAGGAGCAGTCGATCCGCATCACCGCCAACTCGGGTCTGTCCGAGGAAGAGATCAAACGGATGATCAAAGACGCCGAACTGCACGTCGAGGAAGACCGCAAGTTCGGTGAGCTGATCGCTGCTCGCAACCAGTGCGAGCAGATGATCCACGCGGTCGAAAAGTCGCTCAAGGATCTGGGCGAAGAGGTGCAGGCCGACGAGCGCAAGGCCGTGGAAGATGCGCTGGCGGCCGCCCGCGAAGCGGTCAAGGGCAATGACAAGGCCGACATCGAGGCCAAGACCGAGGCATTGACCCAGGCCTCGGCCAAGCTGATGGAGCGCGTCTATGCCAAGAAGGCTGCAGCGAGCGGCGGCAACGCCGCCGGCGATGCCGCCGGAAATGGCCATGGCAAGAACGACGACGTCGTCGACGCCGAGTTCACCGAAGTCAAGGACAAGAAGTAAGGCCGTGAGGCATCGTCAGTGAGACGTGGGACGCCGTTCCGGCGTCTTGCGTTTCTTTTGACGTCTCACCGCTGCCGTCCCACGTCTCACGATACATGTCCAAGCGCGACTATTACGAAGTCCTGGGCGTCTCCAAGCAGGCGGGCGAGGACGAGCTGAAGAAGGCCTACCGGCGGCTGGCGATGAAGTTCCACCCGGATCGCAATCCGGGGGACAAGGCCGCGGAAGAAAAGTTCAAGGAGGCCAGCGAAGCCTACGAAGTGCTGACCGATCCGCAGCGCCGCGCGGTCTACGACAAATACGGCCACGAGGGCCTACAGCGCGGCGGCGGTGGCGCGGGCTTCGGCACGGCCGGGGGGTTTGCCGACATCTTCGGGGACGTGTTCGCCGACATCTTCGGTGGGGGCCGCAGCGGCCCCCGACGGGGCGCCGACCTGCGCTACATGATGGAGCTGACGCTCGAACAGGCGGTGTTCGGAACCACCGAGACGATCCGCATCCCGAGTTGGGTGGAGTGCGACGACTGCCACGGTCATGGGACCGCCGACGGCAAGAAGCCGGGGGCCTGCCCGAGTTGTCACGGTACCGGCCAGGTTCGCGTACAACAGGGCTTCTTCGTGCTGCAACAGACCTGTCCGCAGTGTCGTGGGCGCGGCACCCTGGTCACCGATCCGTGCCGGACCTGCCGCGGCGCCGGCAAGACACGGCGAGAAAAGACGCTCGAGGTCAAGATTCCTGCGGGCGTCGATACCGGGGACCGCATCCGTCTCAGCGGCGAGGGCGAACCCGGCGAGCGCGGGGCGCCAGCGGGCGACCTGTATGTCCAGATCAACGTCAAGCCGCATGAGGTATTCGATCGCGACGGCAACGACCTGTACTGCACGGTGCCCATTTCGATCGTCACCGCGGCGCTGGGCGGCACGCTCGAAGTGCCGACGCTCGAAGGCCCCGTTTCGATCGACGTGCCGGAAGGCACGCAGAGTGGGCGCACCTTCCGTCTGCGTGGACGCGGCGTGCGTTCGGTGCGCAGTTCGCACGCTGGCGATCTGTACTGCAACGTCATCGTCGAGACCCCGGTGCGCCTGTCCAAGCAGCAAAAAGAGCTGCTGCGCCAGTTCGGTGAAACCCTGGAGAGCGAAGGCGGCCAGCATCACCCGGAAGCCAGCTCCTGGCTGGGCAAGGCCAAGCGCTTCTTCGACGACCTGACCTCCGGCTGATCGGCGGGTCCGTCGGCAAGTCGTCGACTCGCGTCAGAATCAGGACGGCTCGGCTGGCCGTTCAGCCCCGTGCGCCGGCCTTTTGGCGGCTGCGCCATGGCGTTGCCAGCGCGACGACTAGACTGTCGACGGCGACGCGAGGCGGGAGTCCGGCTTGTCTGTACCGTTCGATCTATTGGGATCCTCCGGCTTTCTGCCTCACGGCTATTGCCTGACGTGGTCGCCGACGCTGTTGTGGACGATGGTGATCAGCGACGCCGTGATCACGCTGTCGTACTACTCGATCCCGCTCGCGCTGGTCTACTTCGTCCGCCGCAACCGGGCGCTGAAGCTGAAGTTCGACTGGATCTTTCTGATGTTCGGCGCCTTCATCTTCGCCTGCGGCACGACGCATGCGATCGCGATTCTCAACATCTGGCGGCCCGAGTACTGGTTGGATGCCTGGATCAAGTTGGGGACGGCGATCATCTCACTGGCCACGGCCATCTTTCTGTGGCCGCTGCTGCCCAAGGTGTCGCAGTTCATCCGCGAGCGCCGCCAGGCCGAGCTCGATCTCGATGCCGCGAATCAGAGGCTCACCGACTCGCTGGCGCAACTGCGCCGGCGCACGCGCGAGCTCGACACGCTGGGCCGTCTCGGTCCGGTCCTGCAAAGAATCCGCAGCGCCGACGAGCTTGCTCAGGTGGTCGCACGCGCGGCCGCCGAATTGTCGATCGCGGAGGCTGGGACCGTGCTACTCAAGGACGCGGATTCATCGATGCGCATCGCAGCGCAATGGGGTGACCCGGAGCTGACCGGCGCGGAGTTTCGCCGGCGCGATGCCGGCGGCGATCCGCCTGCGACGTCGGCGCTGACGAGCACCAGCGTGCCCCTGTGCGAAGCGGGCGAATCTCTGGGGCTGCTGCAACTGCGCGGCGTCGCGCAGCCGGACGATCCGCACGTCAGCCTGCTGATCCAGACCCTGGCCGGGCGGGCATCGGCGGCGTTGTCGAACCTGCGTTTGCGCGAGCACCTGCTCGAACTGTCCGTGCGCGATCCGCTCACCGGCCTGTTCAATCGCCGTCATCTCGACCATAGCCTGCCGGTCGAGGAACGGCGCTCGCGCACCAAGTGCGAGAGCATCGGTGTCGTCACCTTCGATCTGGACCATTTCAAGCGGCTCAACGACCGTCACGGGCACGAGGTCGGCGACGTCGCGCTGTCGGCCTTCGCGCGCATTCTGCGCGAGACCTCGCGCGAAGCCGACATCGCCTGCCGCACCGGCGGCGAGGAATTCGTGCTACTGCTGCCGGGTACCGATCTCGACGGTGCGCGGGTGCGTGCCGAACGCGTGCGTGAAGCGATGGCGGCGCAGCGTCTGGAACACCAGGGTCGGTGCTTGCCGCAGATCACGGTGTCGGCCGGCGTCGCCGCGTTTCCGCAATCGGGGGCGAACCTCGCCGAGGCCTTGCGCGCGGCCGATCGCGCGCTCTATCGAGCCAAGGGCGATGGTCGAAATCGCTGCGTGGTCGCACCGCGCGCGACCGACGACCCGGCCGGCACGGCGGCGCAGGCCGTTCCCGGCGTTCAGCGCTGAGGGCTTTCGAGTGCCTCGTACAGCGCGAGGTAGTCTTGGGTGATGCGGTGACCGCGGTCGAGGAACACCAGCGGCCGGTGACATTCGTGCGATTCTTTCACGCGCACCGAGCTGCCGAGCATCTGTGGCAGCAGCGGATGACCCTCGGCCTTGAGTTCCTCGATCAGCCGCGTCGGCAGCCTCGATCGTGACTGGAACTGATTGACGACGATGCCCTCGATGCGCAGCGCGTCGTTGTGGTCGGCACGGATTTCCTGGATGTTGTCGATGAGCGTGTACAAGGCCTGGCGCGCGAACTCGTCGCAGTCGAAGGGGATCAGCACGCGTTCGGCCGCGATCAGCGCCGCGCGCGAGTAGAAATTCAGCGCCGGTGGCGTGTCGATGAACACGGCGTCATAGCCGCGCAGCTTGCGCAGCGCGTCGCGGAACTTGTAGATCTTCTGCTTGGATTCGAGCTTCACCGCCAACTCGTCGAGCCGCGCATCGGCGGCGACGATGTCCAGATTCTCGAACGGCGTGTTGCTGGCGTAGGTCACGAACGGCGCGGGACTCAGCGAAAAGCTCAGCGTCGATTCGAAGAAGTCGCCGATCGTGCGGTCCGGCGCCTGCGCCGACGAGCCGTTGAGATACTGCGTCGCGTTGCCCTGGGTGTCGAGGTCGATCACCAGCGTGCGCAGCCCCCTCGATGCGGCGATGGCCGCGAGATTGCAGACGATGGTGGTCTTGCCGACTCCGCCTTTCTGATTGAAGACGACTCGAATGGTCATAGCCGCGTCAGGATGGGGCCGAAAAAATGAGCGCCGGCAGTGTACGGGATTTGGTCGTACGCAGCGGTACCCGATGGCATCGTCCGCCGTGGTGAAGGCCGTGTGTTCGCTGGGCGGCTCAAGCGCGCTGGATGACGCAGTCGCAAGCATCCAGCGTCATGTGGATCAGAAGTCCCGTGGCGACGATGCGCGTCTGCACCGGCACGAGCAGTGCCGCGTAAGCGACGATCGCCGGCGGCCGGTGCAGCGGATGGACCGCAAGGCTGCAGCGCGCGGGATCATAGATGGGATCTGCGAGCAGGTGATCCAGATCCACCGCCATCGTCGCCAGCATGACGATCCAGGCACGGCGCCAGTGTCCGTAAAACAGCAGCCGTGCCGCGAGCCCCGGCACCAAGCCGTGCAGGATCAAGTGGACGATCGCGGCGATCGACATGGTCAAAGAACGAGGCCCGCTCGCGCGGGCCTCGTGCCTGATGCCGCGGGCTGGATCAGGCGGCCATCTGCCGCAGCATGTACTGCAGTACGCCGCCGTGCTCGTAGTAGTCCCACTCCTTGGGCGTGTTGATGCGCACCTTGGCGGTGAAACGCACGACCTTGCCGTCGGCCTTCTTCGCCTGCACCGTGACTTCGGTGGCGCCACGCACGAGGCCGTCGACGTCGAACACCTCGGTGCCATCCAGGCCCAGCGTCTGCGCGTTCTGGCCGTCGACGAAGTTCAGAGGCAGCACGCCCATGCCGACGAGGTTGGAGCGGTGGATGCGCTCGAAGGACTCGCTGATGACGGTCTTCACGCCGAGCAGCAGCGTGCCCTTGGCCGCCCAGTCGCGCGAGGACCCGGTGCCGTATTCCTTGCCGGCGAGCACGACCAGCGGCGTGTTCTCGGCCTTGTACTTCATCGCCACGTCGTAGATCGGCTCGATCGGGCCCACGGTGCCATCCTTGCCGATGTACTTGGACACACCGCCCTCGACGCCGGGCGTCATCGCGTTTTTGATGCGCGTGTTGGCGAAGGTGCCGCGCATCATCACCTCGTGGTTGCCGCGGCGCGAGCCGAAGGAGTTGAAGTCGGCCTTCTGCACGCCGCGTTCCAGCAGGTACTTGCCCGCTGGGCCGTCTTTTTTGATGTCGCCGGCCGGCGAGATGTGATCGGTGGTGATCGAGTCGCCGAGCACGGCGAGGCAGCGCGCACCCTTGATCGGCTGGATTCCGGGCGGCGTCATCGTCATGCCGATGAAGTACGGCGGGTTCTGGATGTAGGTCGACTTGTCGTCCCAGGGATAGGTTTCGGACTTGGCGACCTTGATCGACTGCCAGCGCGCATCGCCCTTGAGCACGTCGGCGTAGCTGGCCTTGAACAGATCCGCCGTCACCGACTTGGCGACGACGTCCTGGATCTCCTTGTTCGACGGCCAGATGTGCTTGAGGAACACGTCCTTGCCGTCCTTGCTCTTGCCGATCGGCTCCGTGGTCAGATCGATGTCGGTGGTGCCGGCGATCGCATAGGCGACGACCAGCGGCGGCGAGGCCAGATAGTTCATGCGCACGTCCTGATGGACGCGGCCTTCGAAGTTGCGGTTGCCCGACAGCACCGCGGACACCGACAGCATGTTCTCCTGGATCGCCTTGGTGAGCGGCTCGTTGAGCGGACCGGAGTTGCCGATGCAGGTGGTGCAGCCGTAGGCGGTGACGTAGAAGCCGAGGTGTTCGAGGTCTTCGATCAGACCGGCCTTCTTCAGGTATTCGGTGACCGCGAGCGAGCCGGGGGCGAGCGAGGTCTTGACCCAGGGCTTAGTGGTCAGACCCAGTGCGCGCGCCTTTTTCGCCAGCAGGCCGGCGCCGATCAGCACGCTCGGGTTCGAGGTGTTGGTGCACGAGGTGATCGCCGCGATCATCACCGCACCGTCCTTGAGTTCGAAGGTCTTGCCGTTGTCGGTGACCGTCGCCGGCCCCTTGGAGGGGCGCAATTTCTGCTCGGCCTCGAAGGCCTTGCGAAAGTTGGCCTTGACGTCGGACAGCAGTACACGGTCCTGCGGACGCTTCGGTCCGGCGAGGCTAGGCTTGATGCTGCCCAGATCCAGATGCAGCACGTCGGTGTACTGGGCCTCGGGCGTATCCGGCGTCCACCACATGCCCTGCGCCTGCGCATAGGCCTTGACCACGGCGATCTGCTGTTCACTGCGGCCGGTCAGGCGCAGATAGTTCAGGGTTTCCTCGTCGATCGGGAAGATGCCGCAGGTGGCGCCGTATTCGGGTGCCATGTTGGCGATGGTGTTGCGATCCGAGGCGGACAGATTGCCGACGCCCGGGCCGAAGAACTCGACGAACTTCTCGACCACGCCGCGCTTGCGCAGCATCTCGGTGACGGTGAGCACGAGATCGGTCGCAGTCGCACCCTCGGCGAGCACGCCGGTGAGGCGCACGCCGATGACTTCCGGAATCAGCATCGACGAGGGCTGGCCGAGCATCGCCGCTTCGGCTTCGATGCCGCCGACACCCCAGCCGAGCACGCCGATGCCGTTGACCATCGTCGTGTGCGAGTCGGTGCCGAAGCAGGAATCCGGATAGAGCATGCCCTGCTGGTCCTCGAAGACGACGCGGGCGAGATACTCGATGTTGACCTGGTGGACGATGCCGGTGTCGGGCGGCACCGCCTTGAAGTTTTTCAGGGCTTCCTGGCCCCAGCGCAGAAAGGTGTAGCGCTCTTTGTTGCGCTCGAACTCGATCTTGGCGTTGAGATCGAGGGCGTCCTTGGAGCCATAGTGGTCGATCATCACCGAGTGGTCGATGACCAGCTCCACCGGGCACAGCGGATTGACCTTGCTCGCATCCCCGCCGAGCGACTTGATCGCGTCGCGCATCGCCGCCAGATCGACGACGCAGGGCACGCCGGTGAAATCCTGCAGGATTACGCGCGCCGGCGTGAAGTTGATGTCCTTGACCGGCAGATTCTTGAAGTTGGCACCGGCCAGCGCCTCGATGTCGGCCTTGGTCGTGTTGACGCCGTCCTCGTGCCGCAGCAGGTTTTCCAGCAGCACCTTGATCGAGTAGGGCAGACGCTCGATCTTGAACGTCGGTTCCAGCGCCTTGAGGCTGTAGTAGCTATACGATTTGGAACCGACGGTGAGCGTGGACTTGGCTTTGAAGCTGTCCGTCATGGCTGGGGACTCCCGATAAGTCGTGAGGGGATGGCTTGAGGTCAGCGTTCGCGGCGGCGGCGGCCGCGAATGAGGCGCGAATTATAGCGGAATGTGCTGTCTGAACCGGGTTTTCAGTCGCTTCACGGCATCACGTCTGCGAGGCGTCGAGCGACGCGACCCAGGCGATCTCGCCACCGCCGAGGCAGCGTCCAGCGTCATAGAGTACGCAGTACTGACCTGCCACCACCGCGCGCTGCGGCGCCGAGAATCGGACCTGCACGTCGTCGCCGTCGATCGCCACGGTGCACGCTTGCAGCGCTTGCCGGTGACGGATGCGCGCGTGCAGCCTTTGCCCGTTTCGCGGAACCGGCGCGAGCCAGTTGAATCCCGCGGTGCGCAGACCGCTGGACATGAGCCGCGGATGCCTCGCGTCCTGTGACACGACCAGCCGATTGCGCGCCGCATCCTTGTCGATCACGTACCAGGGCGCCTCGCGTGCACCGCGGGTACCGCCGATGCCGAGTCCGCGGCGCTGACCGAGCGTGTAGAACATCAGCCCCTGGTGCCGGCCGAGTTCGCGGCCGCCGTCGTCGACGATGATGCCGGGATCGGGCTTGAGATAGCGCGCGAGGAATTCACGAAACTCGCGTTCGCCGATGAAGCAGATGCCGGTCGAGTCCTTCTTGCGGTGCACCGGCAGTCCGGCGCGCGTGGCCAGCCTGCGCACTTCGGGTTTGGTCAGCTCGCCGAGCGGAAACAGCACGCGATCCAGATGGGCGCGCTGCACCGCGGCCAGAAAATAGGTCTGGTCCTTGTCCTCGTCAGCCGCGCGCAGTAGCTCCGGGCCTTGTGGTCCTTGTGCGATGCGGGCGTAGTGGCCGGTGGCGATCAGATCGGCCCCCAGACGCAGCGCGTAGTCGCGGAACGGCTGGAACTTGATCTCGCGATTGCACAGCACATCCGGGTTCGGCGTCTTGCCAGCCTGGTAGTCGGCAAGAAAGCGTGCGAACACGCGTTCGCGATACTCGCGCGAGAAATCGACGCGGTGCAGGGGAATGTCGAGCTCCTCGCAGACACGGCGCGCGTCCTGGAAGTCTTCGGCGGCGCTGCAGTAGCCCTGTTCGTCCTCGGTCCAATTGCTCATGAACAGGCCCGAGACGCGAAAGCCCTGTTCCTTGAGCAGCCAGGCGCTCACCGAAGAATCGACGCCGCCGGACATGCCGACGACGACATGGGCACCCGGAGCGCGGGTGAACGGCGAGGTATTCGCTACGGACACTACAGATGTGCGACCAGATCCAGGGGATAACGCTTGCCCGCGAGCCAGTCGTCGACGCAGCGCAGCACCATCGGGCTGCGGTGACGCGCGCGGCGGGCGACGAGCTCCTCGCGTGTCAGCCACAGCACGCGCACAATGCCTTGGTCGAGTGCGCGCTCGGCGTGTTCGCGGCGCAGCTCGGCGGCGAAGGCGATACGCAAAAAGCCGTAGCCCAGCCCCGGCGGATCGACGTGATACAGGCCGAGCACGTGTGTGGGTTCGACTTCCCAGCGCGTCTCTTCCAGCGTCTCGCGCTTGGCGCCGTCCATCAGCGATTCGCCCTGTTCCCAGTGTCCCGCGGGCTGGTTGAGCAGGATCTCGCCGTTGACCGATTCCTCGACCAGCAGGAAGCGGCCGTCGCGTTCGACGACGCAGGCAACGACGACATGCGGAGTCCAGCTCATGTCGGCGGCATCATGTGGTGGGCTGGCGTGCTCGCGGGTGCCGGGACTGCGGACCCGGGGGTGTCGCCGCGCGTGCCCGGCGGCGCGTCGGTGGCGTGTGCCGGGCTCTGCGTTCCCGTGCGGCGCAGTCGTTGATATCCGTCGGCGTCGGCGGGCCCCAGGGCGCGCAGCAGATTGTTCACCATCGGCGGTGCATCCGGCGTCGCGCGCAAGCGCAGATCGAGGTCGTAGGCGCCATCGACCGCAAGCCGAGCACGACCGTCGACTTCGATGGAGCCCTTTAGCGTGCTCACGGTCGCGACGATGCCGTCGTCGGCGTCCTCGATCCGCGCCTCGAAGTCGCCGAGTGCGACCGGGTCGCGCCCCAGCGTCCACGAAAGACCGATCACCTGCAGGCGTCCATGCGCGTGCCGCGGCCAGCGATCGACCAGGGTCAGGGATGCGAGGTCGATACCGATCTCGCCATTGACCGGCACGAAGGGCAGGCCAGCGATCGCCGCCAGCGCCCGCAGCTCGCCGCTTGCGCGGGTATCGCGCAGATGCACGGCGCCGCCGAGGCCCATGCCGGCGACGCCCTCGAAGAGCAGCGGCGGCCCGCCGCTGCTCAGCGCGAAGCTCGCGCGGCCGAGCAGCAGGCTGGACGGTACGAGCCGCCAGCGCACGTTACGGGCGAGCGGCTGATCGCCGCGCGCAAGCAGCGATGCCGCGCCCGAGACCAGCGTGCCGGTGACCCCAAACAGCCGCACCGGCAGCTCGGCGTTGCCGCCGGCGATCCAGCCGTAGAGCGAGGCGGCCGGGGCATGCACGATCAGCCCCAGCACGAAGCTCAGCAGCGCGGCAGCGAGGAGGTGGCGCGTCTTCATCCGCTCATTCCCGCGTCAGACTCAGGCGTGCGCTGACCAGACCCGGGCGCGCGCCGCGCTCGATCTCCGCGCTCGCCGCACCGATGCCGTAGCCTGTCTCGAGCTCTTGCAGCCAGCGCAGCAAGTTGTCGAAGGGAACGTCCTCGATCCACACCTTGACCTCACGATCGCCCTCGGGCTGTATGCGCGATGGCGGCTTGCCCAGCACGGGCGAGCGGCTGGTGCGATCGACGACCGCCACCAACGAGGTGCTGCGATCGACGCTGCGCCCCGCGCCCTGGCTGCGCACCAGCGCCGCGGCTTCCTCGATGCGTGTCGCCAAGGCGCGCGCGCGCGTCAGCGCTTCGGCACGCTGCTGATGCGCTTTGACGACGGGCTCCCAGGCGAGCAGGTAGAGCATCACCAACACCAGCACCACCGTGCCACCCAGCACCATCAGCCGTTCGCGCGGCGCGAGCTGCTGCAGCGAGGCCCAAAGCCGTTCGACCCTTGGATTCATGTCGGCGAGAGCTTGATGCGGATTTGCACGCCCTCACTGCCGGCGTTCGCCGACTGGACCTCCAGGCGTGCCGGGCGGGGGGGCTCGAACCAGGCCTTGAGCTGTTCGAGGGCCTGCAATTCTCGGGCGCGCATGCTCGCGTACAGCGACGCCTCGCGATATTGCAAGGCTTCCAGACGCAGTCCGGGCACCGCAGCGATGGCCTCGGCGGCGACGCCCAACAGGGCGAGGAATTCGGCGCTTGCCGGCGCGTCCTGCAGGCGCGCGAGCTGTTGGCCGAGCTGCGCTTCGAGATCGACGATGCGCGTTTCCTGCGGAAAGATCTCGCGGTAACGCTGCTGGTTGCGCTCGTTGAGGGCGTCGAGCTCCTGGCCGAGGTGCCAGGCCTGCACGCCGTGTTGCGTCGCCGCCAACACCACGGCAGCCGCGGCAAGACCGGCGGCGAGTCGCCACGGCTGCCACAGGCGCAGCCAATCCTGGCGCGTCGAGTACTCGCCCTGCAAAAGGTCGATCGCCTGGCGGCCGTCGAGATGCTGCAGCATCGCCTGCAGCGGATGTTCGAAACCGTGTAGCGGTTCGGTGTTCCAGCGCAGCAGGCTGGGATCGAAGTCTTGATCGCGCGCGATCAGCACGCGCAACTGCCGGCTGCGCTCGCCGTCGGCGAGCAGCAGGCAGGTTTCGAGATCGTCGCGTGCGCAGACGAAGCCGGCCGCCGCAGCCGTGCGGACGAGAATCTCATCACCGTCGACGAGAAGACTGAACTGATGCGCCTCGGGCACCGGCAGCGCGAACAGATCGGGGATCATCGTGTCGGGCCGGACCCCGCGTTCGGTGAAGAAGCCGAGATAGGCCTGCAGACGCTCATGGGCGATGACCGCGACCGGCCAGTGACCGTCGCTGCCGCGCGCGCCAATCGCGAAATGCTGGGTTTGCACGTCGTCGGCGAGCTGGTCTTCGAGCGCGAACGGCACCGCCTGCCGCACCTTGGACGCGTGCCGCACCGGCAGCGGCACCGAGCACAGCCGCACCTCGGTCGACGACAGCAGCACCACGACCCGCCGCCCGGCGGCAAGCGGGATCAAGTCTTGCAGCGGCGCGTGCTCGACCGGAAACGAGGCGAGTGCATCGGCGCGGGCGATGCAGTAGGCGGTGGGCGCGGCAGGGTCTACCGCGCGCATTCGAATATAGAGGGTCTCGCGCACTATTCGACGTCGATGCTGCGCCCGTAGACGGCCGGGGCGGTCCCCGGCGGGCGGAAGTAGAAACTATACAGTGCGACCCGACCGCTGCCTATGAAAATCTCGGAACGGAGCATGAAGAAGCGGCTGTTGACGCTCATCATCGCCGATGGCGCATCCTCGGCGGTATAGCCGCCTTCGAGGTTGAACAAGGCCTGCACGTCCTCGGCCGGCTTCTTGAGGCGTTCGGCGGCAAAGGTTTCGATGGCCGGTCGCGGTCCGGCGGCGAGTGCGAACAGCACCGGCAGCGGTGCGGTGTTGACGTTGATCGGCACGCCGGTCTGCGGCAGCGCGCTGACCACGCCGGCGAGCTTCTGGTAGATCTCGGGCGTGATGCCGCGAATCGCCAGCAACTCGGAGACACTGGTGATCATGCGGTTGCCGGCGCGATACGGCACGTCGAGCCGCAGGTAGTCGTTGTCCTCGGCGCCGTCGGCACCGGTGGGCTCGCGGTCGGCGTCGATCCAGTCGCGGATCGCCGCGGCGATCGCGCGGGCCTGGAATTCGTCGGCGGCACCGACCAGACCCAGCAGGCGCACGAACACGCGGAGCTGCTGTTCGTATTCGGCCGTATCCGGCGTGCCGAGATTGTTGAGGTTGAATCGCCCCTGCAGGTCGATCACCTGGCCGCGCGCGAAGCCCTCATCCACCGGCAGATAGTCCACCTGCTGCGCCCACATGTCGGTGAGCGCGTCGATGGCGTTGTCTTCGAGGTCGCGTTCGAGCACGGACTTGATCCAGGACTCGACGCCGGCGGCATACCACCACGCCAGCTCCGATTCCTGCAGGTTGGCCGTGCGGCGGATGGCGATGTTGGCCGACACGAGAATCGCGGTCGACGCCATCGCCGCGAGGGCGACGACGAGCACGGCGGTGATCAGGGCGATGCCTCGCTCGCCGCCGCGGCTCATGGAAACTCCGAAGGGTCGGCGGGCGCAATCGCATCATTCGCGCCGCCGGATCCGGGAATGTCGGTGACCCCGCCGGTTCGATTGCCCGCCTCGCTGCCGTACCGCGCCGGAATCACCGGAAAGTCCGTACCGATGCGAAACAGATACACCACCTGGCCGAGATCACGAACTTCGAGCATCAGCTCGATGGCGCGCGGCGGTGCGGCGGTCTCCGGTCGATCGAGAATCTCCGCCGGCCAGGCGTCGCGCCATTCGCGGGCCTCGTCGAGGTAGCGCCAGCGCATTCGCTCGATGCCGTCGAGCAGCACGGTCTCCACCGGTTTGCTGTCCTGCGCCAGATCGAGCACGCGCCAGGACATGCGGATCAGCTCGCCGTCCTCGAAGCGGTAGGCGACGCGTTCGAGCCCCGGGCGCGGCAGGCGCAACGGATTGCGCCAGCCGGCGCGGGTGAATTCCAGATAGCCGCGCTCGCCGGAACGCACCGCCGGCTGGGTATCGCCGAAGCCGTCGCGCGCCGGCCGATGACGGATCTGCTGCAGGTCGTCGCGCAGCCGCAGGTAGGCCTTCTGCATCTGCGCGATGCGCGCCTGGGCCTGCTCGACCTGCGCGCGCGTCTTGAGCACGGAATCCAGTCCGCCATAAGCCATCAGCGAGAACACCGCGAAGATCGCGATGACCACGACCAGTTCGAGCAGCGTGAACCCGGCGTGCCGACCAGATGCGGTCCCGCGCGGGCGCGGCGAGCGATACGAGTCGATCGGCGAGGTCATTGCCGCCCGGTGTCCGCGAGAAACGCCGACAGCGCCGCGGCGCTGCCGTCGCGCCGTGGCGAGAGCACGCGGATGTCGATGCGACGCAAGTGCTCGTCGGTGGTCTTCTTGACCTCGACTTCCCATTTCCAGGTCTGGCCGGCGAGATCCATCTCGCCATCGGAGCGGCCGACGTCCGGCCACACCGGTTGCAGCTCGATCTCGGTCAGACGGTTGTGCGCCACCCACAGGGCGATGGTGCGTTCACGCAGGCGCGCCGCGTTGTCGGCGTACCGCGCCATGCCGGAGAGGATCGCGGCCATCGCGATCGCCAGCACCGCGACTGCGGCGACCATCTCGAGCAGCGTGAAACCGGTCTGGCGCATCACGGCAGCGCGCCGTCACGCAGGGTGTCGAGCGTCAGGCGCCCGAGCACGTCGCCGCTGAGCAGGCGGCCTTCGGCGAGACCGTCGGCGTGCAGCGTCAACGCAAACGGCGTGAGCTCGCCGCTGGACAGGAACAACACCTGCGGCTCGAGCGCGGGCGCTTCTTCATCGTCGTCTCCGCGACCTCGCGCCGGCAGATCCAGCGCCGGCGGAACCGGCCGGCCATCGACGCGCAGGTCCAGGCTCAGCAGGGGCGGGATCTCGCGCGGACGCAGCGGGCCTTCTGTGACCGGCGCCCAGCGGCCCTCGCTGCCGACGGTGAGGAACTGGTATTGCGTCAGCGTATGGCGAAAGCCGATCTCGTAGCCCTTGAGCTCGGCTTCTTCGAGCGCCAGGCGAAACAGCGCTTCGAGGCGCCGCGATTCCAGATCCAGGGTGTCTGCGGCGGCACGATCGCCAACCGACAGCGTCGCGAAGGTCAGCATGATGCCGATGATCAGCACCACGACCATCACCTCGACGAGGGTGAAACCACGGCTGCGCCGCGACGCGGCGCCAGGATCGCACCCCTTGCCGGGCATGGCCGAGCGGCTGCGATCCGGTGCCATCGATGGCGGGGGAGTCGCTAGTTCAGATTCCAGTTGCCGATGTCCGCCGCCGCGCCTTCACCGCCGGGCCGCCCGTCGGCGCCCAGCGAGAACAAGTCGAACTCTCCCCGCGTCCCGGGATGCAGATACTGATAGGGATTGCCCCAGGGATCCACCGGCAGGGTCTTGATGTAGCCGCCGCTGCGATAGTTGCGCGGCTCGGGATCGCCGCCGGGCTTGCTGACCAGCGCCTCGAGCCCTTGCTGCGTGCTCGGGTAGACGTAGTTGTCGAGCTTGTACAGATTGAGCTGGGCCTCGAGCACGCGGATGTCCTGCTTGGCCTTGGTGATGCGGGCATCGTCCGGCCTGTCCATAATGCGCGGCACGACGACGGCAGCGAGAATGCCCAGAATCACGACGACGACCATGATCTCGATCAGCGTGAAACCGCGTTGGCTGCGATGCGTCCGAAAGTGGGTCATGGTCGAAACGGGATGAGCGACAACGGTGGGGCCGAACGAGGGCCGGTGCAGGGAACTGCTCAGGCGGCGCGGATCATAGCAGAAGCGCCTTACCGCTCCGCCGCGCTGTGGATCGGCCCTTTGGCGCTAGTGACCGCGATGCTCGCCGTCGAGTTCCTCGGCGATTGGGGACGAAGCTGGCTGGCCTTCGACCGCGATGCCATCGCCGATGGCCAATGGTGGCGTCTGATCACCGGCAACTTCGCGCATCTGGGCTGGTATCACTGGTTCCTGAACGCACTCGGTGTGCTGGTGCTCGTGCTCTTGTGTCCGCAGCCGCTGCCGCCGTGGGTCTGGGGGCGGCGCGTGCTCGTGATCGGTCTGGCGATGAGTCTTTGTCTGTGGTTGTTCGTGCCGCAGCTAGACAACTACGTCGGCATGTCCGGCGTGATCCACGGCTTGTTCGTGCTGGGTCTGGTGCCGCAGGTGCGGCGTGGCGATCTGATCGCGCTCGGCTGCGTGCTGTATCTTCTTGGTAAGATCGGCTGGGAGTTGTACGCTGGCGCGCCGGTGTCCGACGAAGCCGCGATCGGCGGTCGCGTCGTCGTCGAGTCGCATCTTTATGGCACGCTCTGTGCCACGCTGTATGGGGTGGCGTTCGGAAGCTTCAGCGGCTGCGAAGGTCTGGGCCGCAACGCACGTCAAACGAAATCATGAACTACGCAATGCTCTTTCCCGGGCAGGGCTCGCAGTCCGTCGGCATGCTCGGTGGTTTCGCTGCGCCGGTCGTGGCGCAGACCTTTGATGAGGCCAGCGCGGTGCTCGGCTGGGATGTCGGCGCCCTGGTGCGCGAAGGCCCGGAGCAGGAACTCAACCGCACCCAGCGCACGCAACCGGCTTTGCTCGCGGCCGATATCGCGCTATGGCGTCTGTGGCAGCAACGCGGTCTGCCACCGCCCACGGCGCTCGCCGGGCACAGCCTGGGCGAGTACGCCGCGCTGGTGGCCGCGGCTGCCTTGGACTTCAGCGACGCGCTGCGCCTGGTCGAACGGCGCGGCGCACTGATGCAGGCTGCGGTGCCGGAAGGCACAGGTGCGATGGCCGCGGTCATCGGCCTCGACGACGCGCAGGTTGCGGCGCTGTGCGCGGCCTACACGGGCGAGGGCGTGCTCGAACCCGCCAATTTCAATTCACCGGGGCAGGTGGTCGTCGCCGGCCATGCGCGGGCAATCGACTGGGTTCTCGGCGAGGCCAAGACCCATGGCGCGCGCATGGCCGTGCGGGTGCCGATGTCGGTGCCCTCACACTGTTCGTTGATGCGCGGCGCGGCCGAGGCGTTGTTCGCCGAGATGGCGAAGATCGAGCTACGTACACCGCAGATCCCGGTTCTGCACAACCTCGACGCCGCACCTCGGCGCGAGCCGGACGCGATCCGCGTGGCCCTGCGCGAGCAATTGCACCGTCCGGTGCGTTGGACGCAGACCATCGAAGCATTGGTCGGGGATGGTATCGCCGCCTTCGTCGAATGTGGACCGGGCCGGGTCTTGTGCGGGCTCGGCAAGCGCATCGCCAAGGCGGTGCCGGCGCTGCCGACCGACGATCCTGCTGCTTTCGACAAGGCGAGTGCAGCGATCGCCGCGGCGGGCTGACGCCGGGCTTTGCTATCCTCGGCCCTCGGAAATCCAGATAACCCATCCACGCAGTGAGCGGAGCGTCAGAGTCGATGAGCGAGACCACGTCCATGTTCGCCGGTCAGACCGCACTGGTCACCGGCGCCAGCCGCGGTATCGGTCAGGCCATCGCCCGGCGGCTCGCCGCGGGCGGTGCGCGGGTGATCGGCACCGCGACCAGCGCCGCCGGCGCGCAGGCGATCGGCGAGGCGCTGCGGGCGCAGGGCGGCGAGGGCCGGGTGCTCGATGTCCGCGACGGCTCGGCTTGCGAGGCGCTGCTCGGCGAGATCGGTCCGGTGTCGATCCTGGTCAACAACGCCGGCGTCACCCGCGATACGCTGCTGTTGCGTATGAAGGATGAGGATTGGAGCGAGGTCATCGAGACCGATCTGACCGCGGTATTCCGGCTGTCGCGCGCGGTGCTGCGCGGCATGGTCAAGGCGCGCTACGGCCGCATCGTCAGCATCGGTTCGGTCGTCGGCCAGATGGGTAATGCGGGCCAGGCCAACTACTGCGCGGCCAAGGCCGGCCTCGTCGGTTTTTCCAAGGCGCTGGCACAGGAAGTCGGCTCGCGCGGCATCACCGTCAACGTCGTCGCGCCCGGTTTCATCGAGACCGACATGACGCGCGCGCTCGGCGAGGACGTGCGCAAGGGGCTGCTCGAACGAGTGCCGGCCAAGCGGCTTGGATCGCCCGAGGACGTCGCCGCCGCGGTGGCCTTCCTCGCCTCGCGCGAGGCCGGCTACATCACCGGCGAAACGCTGCACGTCAACGGCGGCATGCACATGGCCTGAGGCTGCGCAAAAAGTGGCCTAAGCACTTGTCGCAAAAACCTTTTCAGGTTCTACTGCTTCCCCCGGCGGGTTCCACTACAATACGCCGGCTCTACACACCATAAACACAGCGGAGTGACGCATGAGTACGCTTGAAGAGAAGGTCAAGAAGATCATCGCTGAGCAGTTGTCGGTCAGCGAAGATCAGATCACCCCGGAGGCCTCCTTCGTCGAAGACCTGGGCGCCGACTCGCTGGACACCGTGGAACTGGTGATGGCACTCGAAGAAGAGTTCGAGATCGACATTCCGGACGAAGAAGCCGAGAAGATCGTGACCTTCCAGGACGTGCTCAACTACATCAAGGCGCACACGTCCCAGACCGGCTGATCCGCCGGGTTTCGCGCCGCGCCCATCCCCATTTCTCAGGATTCGCCCGATGAGCCGTAGACGCGTCGTCGTCACCGGCCTCGGCATCGTCTCGCCGGTCGGCAACGATGTCGATACCGCGTGGAAGAACATCCTGGCCGGCAAGTCCGGCATCGGACCGATCGATACCTACGACGTCTCCGCGTTCAGCACCCGCTTCGCCGGGCTGGTCCGGGGCTTCAAGGCCGAGGACTGGATGGGGGTCAAGGAGATCAAGCGCACCGATCCGTTCATCCACTACGGCGTTGCGGCCGCCAAACAGGCGGTCCGCGACGCCGGATTGGAGATCACCGATGCCAATCGCGAGCGCATCGGCGTGTGCGTCGGCTCGGGGATCGGCGGCATCGGCAACATCGAGGAGGAGTGCGCGAAGCTGCGTGCGGGTGGACCGCGCAAGGTTTCGCCGTTTTTCGTGCCGGCCTCGATCATCAATATGATCTCCGGCTACATCTCCATCGACCTGGGTATCACCGGACCGAACTTCGCGGTGGTCTCCGCCTGCACGACGGCGACGCACAGCATCGGCCTGGGTGCGCGCTTGATCCAGGCCGGCGATGTCGATGTCTGCATCGCCGGCGGTGGCGAAGCCGGCTCGGCCCCGGCCGGTATGGCCGGCTTCTGTCAGGCGCGCGCGCTGTCGACGCGCAACGACGATCCGCAGCGGGCGAGCCGCCCCTGGGATCGTGACCGCGACGGTTTCGTGCTCGGCGACGGCGCCGGCGTCGTGGTGCTCGAGGAACTCGAAACCGCGAAGAAGCGTGGCGCGACGATCTACGGCGAGCTGATCGGTTTCGGCATGTCCAGCGACGCCCATCACATCACGCTCCCGCCCGAGGACGGGCGCGGGGCGCGTCTGTGCATGGTCAACGCCCTGCGCGACGCCGGACTCAACGCCGAGGATGTGGACTACATCAACGCCCACGGCACCTCGACGCCAGCTGGTGACATCGCCGAGACGCTGGCGATCAAGGCTGCGCTCGGGGCCCACGCGGCCAAGGTGGCCGTAAGTTCGACCAAGTCGATGACCGGACACCTGCTCGGCGCCGCCGGTGGCATCGAAGCGGTGTTCACGCTACTGGCGCTGCGCGATCAGGTGCTACCGCCGACGATCAACCTCGACAACCCGGGCGAGGGCTGTGATCTCGATTACGTGCCGCACACGGCGCGCGAGGCGAAGCTCGACGTGGCACTCTCCAACTCCTTCGGCTTTGGCGGCACCAACGGCACACTCGCATTCAAGCGGTTTGTCTGACTCGGCCCGCTCGGCGGCGCCGTTGTGGCGCGAGGTCGTCGAAGCCGATCTGGATCTCTTGGGGCTGCACGCGCGGCTGCCGCGCCGCTACCCGTTTCTGCTCGAAAGCGTCGCTGCTCATCCGCAGTCCGGCCGCTGGGATCTACTGTTCGCCGCGACCGGCAAGGCCCTCGTCGGCACTGCCGGGGGCGTGTGCGGCCCAGGGACGCGCTCGCCAGGGGACGACTTCTTCGACGCGCTAGACCGCTGGGTGGGCGCCGAGCCGCGTGCCGCGCCCGCGCCGCCCTTGCCGTTCGTCGGCGGCTGGTTTGTGCTGCTGGGCTACGAGGCGGCGCGCTGGGTCGAGCCGCGGCTCTACCTGCCGCCGTCGCCGCATGCGCTGCCCGATGCCCTCGCGGTGCGCTGCCGCGCCGCGGTGCTGCGCGACCGCGCAAACGGCAGGCTGCATCTGGTCAGCGAGGACGAGGCGACGCTCACGCAGCTGCGCGCGGATGTCGCTGCGGCACTGCGAGCGCCGCCGCCCGTGGCGGTCGTCGGTAGCGGCCGCTGGAGCGAGCAAGCGCCGCAGCGCTTCACCGACGCCGTGGCACGCATTCTCGACTGGCTGCGTGCCGGTGATGCCTTCCAGATCAATCTGTCGCGCGCCTGGGATGCCGAACTGCCGCCGGAGCTCGACGCCGCGGACCTGTACGCGCGGCTGCGTGCGACCAACCCGGCACCGTTCGCCGGGCTCGCGCGCTGGGGCGACGAGGCCGTCATCAGCTCCTCGCCGGAGCGGCTGCTGCAGATCGCTGATGGCATCGCCCAGACGCGGCCGATCGCCGGCACGCGCCGCCGCGGCACGAGCGTCGACGAAGATCGCGAGCTGCGCGCGCGGCTGCTCGAGAGTGTCAAGGAGCGCGCCGAGCACGTGATGCTGATCGATCTGGAGCGCAACGATCTCGGCCGCGTCTGCGTACCGGGCTCGATCCGCGTCAGTGAGCTGATGGCACTCGAAAGCTACGCGCACGTGCATCACATCGTGTCCAACGTGCAGGGGCGCCTGCGTGACGGGGTCGGACCCGGTGCGGCGCTGCGCGCAGTGTTTCCCGGCGGCACGATCACCGGTTGCCCCAAGGTGCGGGCGATGCAGATCATCGCCGAGCTCGAAGGCGAGGGGCGGGGGCCTTACACCGGCAGCATGGGCTATATCTCGCGCGACGGTCGGCTCGACAGCAACATCCTGATCCGTTCGCTGGTCTGGCAGCGCGGACGCGCGCGTCTGCGCGCCGGTGCCGGTATCGTCGCCGACTCGCAGCCGCAGGCCGAGCTCGACGAGACGCGCGCCAAGGCACGCGGTCTTCTGCTCGCCATCGACGGGTCAGCGGCGTGAATCCGGCCGTCCTGCACGATGGGCGGCCGTGCACGGCGCAGTCGGCGCATTCGCGCGCGCTGCACTATGGCGACGGCGTCTTCCGCACCATGCTGTGGCGCGACGCCGCCGTGGTCGACTGGCCGCTGCACCGCGACAAGCTCTTTGCCGACTGCGCCGCGCTGAGACTCGAACCGCCGACCGAGCGCGAAGTGCTCGACGACCTCCAGCGGGTTGCCGCCGGGGAGCAAATGCAGGTGCTCAAGCTTATCGTCGCGCGCCGCGCGCAGCGGCGCGGCTACGCGCCGCAGACCCGCGCGTCGGAGCGCTGGGTGTTCGCCTATCCGGTGCCGGCAGTGCAGGCCGCGGACTATCGTAGCGGCATCGTCGCCGCGGTCAGCGAGGTCACGCTCAGCGAGCAGGTGCTGCTCGCCGGCGTCAAGCACCTGAACCGCCTCGACCAGGTGCTCGCCGCCGACGGCTGGGCTCAGGAGATCGGCGAAGCCTTGATGCGCCGGGGCGATGGCGCGGTGATCTGCGGCACACGCAGCAACCTGTTCGTCGTGCGTAGTGGCGTGTTGCTGACGCCGACACTCGACCGCTGCGGCGTCGCCGGTATCATGCGGCGCAAGATCCTCGACTGCGCCCGTGGCATGAACATCCCGATTCGGGAGACCGAGTTGCTGCTGTCCGACGTCCTGTCGGCCGACGAGGCCTTCGTCTGCAATGCGTTGATCGGCATCTGGCCATTGCGCCGGCTGCAGACCCGTGAGTGGTCGGCGCCGGGCGCGTTGACGCGCCGCCTGATGCACGCCACCGCGCATCCGCTCGTGCTCGAGCATCTGCGCTGAGCCGGCCGATGCGCCATCTGCTCAGGCTGTTCGCGTTGCTGGTCATCGCCGTCAGTGCGCTGCTGATCGACGCCGCGCGTGTGTTGCAGGGCCCACTGCGGCTCGACGGCGAGCGCACGTTGCTGCTCGAACCCGGCACTTCCGCGGCGCTGCTGGTGCAGCGCCTGGCGCAAGACGGCTGGCTCGACGCGCAGCCGCGCAGTACCTGGTACCTGCGCGCCTACACACGCTTGAGCGGCGCGGCGACGCAGCTCAAGGCCGGCGAGTACGCCGTACCGGCGCAGACCTCGCCGCTCGAGCTGCTCGAGCTGATCGTTTCGGGCCAGACCATCCTGCACGAGCTGCGTCTGATCGAGGGCTGGACCTTTCGTCAGGCGCTGGCCGCAGTGCGCGCGCATCCGCAGTTGCGGCAGACGCTCGAAAGCGCCGAGGGCCCCGCCGTCATGGCTGCGATCGGTCGCGCCGGTCAGCATCCCGAGGGGCGCCTGTTTCCCGACACTTACCGCTTCTCGCGCGGCATGACCGACGTCGCCTTCCTGCGGCGCGCGGCCGAAACCATGGATCGCGTGCTCGCCGAGGAATGGGCGGCTCGCGCCGAGGACCTGCCCTACGCCATGCCCGACGAGGCGCTGGTGATGGCCTCGATCATCGAAAAGGAGACCGGCGTCGAGCACGAGCGTGGTCAGATTGCCGGGGTGTTCGTGCGACGTCTGCGGCTGGGCATGCGGCTGCAGACCGATCCCACCGTGATCTACGGGCTCGGCGAGCGCTTCGACGGCAACCTGCGTCGCCATCACCTGCTCACCGACGGCGAGTACAACACCTACACGCGCAGCGGACTGCCGCCGACGCCGATTTGTCTGCCGGGCCGTGCGTCGCTGCGCGCGGCGCTGAATCCGGCGCCGGGCAAGACGCTGTACTTCGTCGCACGCGGCGATGGCACGCACGAGTTTTCCGAAACGCTGGAAGCGCACAATGCCGCAGTACGTCGATACCAGCTCGGGCGCTGACGGTATGCGTGGACGATTCATCACCCTCGAAGGCGGCGAGGGCAGCGGCAAGTCGACGCAGGCGCGTCATGTGCGTGACTGGCTGCGAGCGCGCGGGCGCGAGGTCGTGCTCACGCGTGAGCCGGGCGGCACGCCGCTGGCCGAGGCCGTGCGCGAGCTGGTGCTGCGGCGCTGGGGCGAGGACGTGAACGCGGCGACCGAGCTGCTGCTGATGTTCGCGGCGCGCGCGGCGCACGTGCATGGCCTGATCGCGCCCAGCCTGGCTCGTGGCGTCGACGTGGTCTGCGACCGTTTCGTCGACAGCAGCTACGCCTATCAGGGCGCGCGCGGAATCGATGCCGTCCATCTGCGCGCCCTGGAGGCGCTGGCGATGCCGCAGATCATGCCCGATCTGACCCTGCTGCTCGATCTGCCGCCCGAGCAGGGCCTGGACCGGGCGCAGGTCCGTGGTGACGGCAACCGTTTCGAAGCGGAGACGCTGGACTACCAGCGGCGGGTGCGTGAGATTTTTCTACGGCGCGCCGCCGAGGATCCGGCTCGTTGCGTGGTGATCGATGCGAGTGCGAGCGTAGACCGCGTGTCCGCGGCGATCGACGCCGTGCTCCAGGCGCGACTATGAGGACGGACTGGCTGCGGCCGCTGCCCTGGCAACAGACGCTGTGGCTGGAATTGAGCAGCCTGGTGCGGCAACAGCGGCTGCCGCACGCCCTGCTGCTGGCCGGTCCCGAGGGCATCGGCAAGCGCTGGTTCGCGCGCGCGTTGATCGCCTTCGTGCTCTGCGAGGATCGCAGCGGCTACGCCTGCGGACGCTGCCGCGCCTGCATGCAGCTTGCGGTCGGCGCCCATCCCGACGCCGTGCTGCTCGGCACCGACGGGCTGTTCGGTCTGGCTCTCAGCGCCGATGGCCGGCACGAGCAGGCGCTCGTCCACTGGCAGTCGGACGATGGTCGCGGCGAGGGGCGCAAACGGCGCGACATCGCCATCGATGGGGTGCGTGCGTTGATCGGGCGTCTGGGGCTGTCGTCCCACTACGGACGATCGCGCGCGACGCTGATCGAGCCGGCCGACGCCCTGAACACGAGCAGCGTCAACGCATTGCTCAAGACCATCGAGGAACCGCCGCCGGGCACCCATCTGCTACTGGTGAGCGAACGGCCGCAGGCCCTGCTGCCAACCTTGCGCAGCCGCTGTCAGCGCGTGCGCATGGCAACACCGCCAGCGGACGAGGCGCAGGCCTGGCTGGAGGCCCAGCTCGGCCGCCAGGAGCCTTTTGCGCTCGCGGCCGCCCACGGTGCGCCGCTGTGCGCGCTGGCGCTCGCCAGCGGCGATGAACTGGGCCAGCAGCAGGCCTGGGCGGAGCTGTGGATGGCCGTCGGCCGTCGTCGCAAGGATCCGGTCAGCGCGGCTGCCGCGGTCGATCGCGATGCCGTGCCTGCCCATCTGCGCTGGGCCTGCGGCTGGCTGCAGCAGCGCTTTCGCGACTGTGTGCTGCAGGCCGGCGGCGGTGAGGCGCAGGCGTGGATGCAGATGCTCGACGAAGTCATCGAGGCCAGCCGCCTGTGCGCGGGCAACGCGCAAGTACAGCTCGTACTCGAAGCCCTGTTCGTGCAGTGGCTGCGCCTGGGGCCGCGCGCGCTCGGCAAAGACTGACGAAAGCCCGGTGAGGGCTGCTAAAGTGGGCGCATCGTGCCCCACACCGCCGAGGTTTCCGCCGATCCATGAGTACGCCCCCGCGCAGCGGCAGCGCGCAGCCCGGCATCCTGACGATCAACATCAAGGACAAGGCGGCGCTGTTTGCGGCCTATATGCCGTTCATCAAGAACGGTGGTCTGTTCATTCCCACGAGCAAGGATTACCGCCTTGGTGACGAGGTCTTCATCCTGCTGACGCTGATGGAGAACCCGGAGCGCATTCCGGTGGCTGGCAAGATCGTTTGGCTCACGCCCAAGGGCGCGCAGAACAAGCGTGTGCAAGGCATCGGCGTGCAGTTCAGTCCGCAGGACGGTGGTACCACGCAGAAGAAGATCGAGGCGCTACTCGCCGGCGTGCTGTCGGCGGACCGGCCGACCCACACGATGTAGGCCTCAGGGCGCGTCGCCGCGTTCCGAGGCGGGCACGCCGCCCTCGAGCACGTAGGCGTCGAAGCCCTTCTGCATCAGGATGAAGGCGGCCACCGCACTGCGGCGTCCGGTGTCGCAGCAGGCGATCCAGGTGCTCGTGGCATCGAGCTGCGCGAGCTTCATCCGCAGCATGTACAGCGGCAGGTTGATCGCCCCCGGCAGACTGCCGCGCCGGAATTCGCTGGGCAGGCGCACGTCGAGCCAGCGTGCCTTGCCTTCGGCGACCAGCGCCTGCGCACGCGCCTGATCGATGCGCCGCGACAGCGGGTCGGTGAGCAGCTTGCGAAAGTCCGCCTTGTCCAGGCGCATCAGCTTGCCGCGTGTCAGTGCCGTGACCGTCGCGTTCCTGCGGCTGTCCGCGATCAGCGCCTCTTCGCCGAAGCAGGCGCCGGCGTCGAGTTCGGCCAGGCGCACCGGCTTTTGATGGGGCTGCTCGCGTGTGACGATGTAGCGCCCCGACATAACCACGTAGAAAAAGTCGCCTTCGTCGTCCTGGCGCACAATCACCTCACCGGGCTCCACCTCGATCTGCTGCATGCGCATGAACATCGCCTGCAGGTTGCAGGGGGGCACCAGCTGGAAGGTGCGCATCTGCAACAGGCGGGTCATCCAGTCGTCGCCGGTCGCGTCCGCAGTCACGCCGACTTCGCCCACTTCGAACGAGCCGGTCTGATCCCAGGTCAGCATGACATCGAGCAGACTGGCGTCCACCGCCAGGCAGCGCACGTCGGTGACGCAGGTCGCGGTCACACGGCGCGGCGACTGATGCGCGATACGGTGGGCCGCGGACGGAGCGCCGGCTGCGAGGGTGGCGACCACATGACCGTCCGCGTCGCAAAGGCGCAGCGTACCCGCGACCAGGAACAGCGCACGTTCGGCGCCATCACCCGGCTTGAACAGCACTTCGCCGGCGCGCAGGTTCAGGATCGTGGACTTGCGTGCGAGTTCCGCATGGGTCTGCGGGCGCAAGGCATCGAGCGGCACGAAACGCGCAAACAGCGAAGGATCGACGTTGTGATCAGACATGGCCTCGCGGGCTAGCGGATGTCATGGCCCGCGCTGAAGACGTCGCGACGGCCACCTGCAGCATGCTAACACGCGCCCGAGGACATCCCTCCGACACTGTATCACGGCGTTGCGAGTGTACGGGTGCTCGTTGTGCGAGCGCTGGAACGCGCCGACAGGCCCGGACGGAGGCGAGGGCGGGCCGAGGCGCCGCCCTCGATCGCGATCATCAGCGGATGTGCTGGCTGACCAGCTTGGTCATCTCGAACATGCTGACGCTCGACTTGCCGCCGAAGATGACCTTGAGCTTGTCGTCGGCGTTGATCTGGCGCTTGTTGGTCTGATCCTGCAGTCCGTTCTTCTTGATGTACGCCCACAGATTGCTCGTGATCTGGCTGCGTGGCATCGGCTTGTCGCCGACCACCGCAGCCAGCGCCGGGCTCGGCGTCATGGGTTTCATCAGCGCAGGGCTGGCCTTGCGCTTGGTCTTTTTCACGGCTTTCTTCGCCGCCTTCTTCGGGGCTGGCTTCTTAGCCACCTTCGCGACGGGCTTCGTCGCCTTCTTCACTGCCTTCTTCGCCGGCGCTTTCTTCGCCGCCGACTTCTTCGTCGCAACCTTCTTCGCAGCTGCCTTCTTGGCCTTCGCCATAACGCAAGTCTCCCTGTAGAGCACACCCAAGACGGGCACGCCTATGCTATCTCGATTTCAGGCGTAATCGTGCAATCGCTCGCGGGAGGATCGCGTCGCGCAAAGGAACGAGCGTTACTCGAACGAAGGAGCGGGCGGCAATCACGCTCAGCGAGTCGCAACGGGCGTGGCCGAAAGCCATCGCCGGGCACGGCGCCGAGCCCTCGCGCCGGTCAGCAATAGCCACCCGCACAGATCAAGGTTTGGCCGCTGATGTAGTTCGATTCGGGGTAGCACAGCAGCGCCACTGCGCCTGCCGCCTCGGCTGGCGTGCCGCTGCGGCCGAGAGGAATCGCCCGTTCGATCGCCTCGATGCGATCGGCGGGGAGGCCGACCCTGATTTCACGGCCTTGGACGTCCATTGCGCCGGCGTCGGTCTGCGCTTGCGTGAGACGAGTCGCGATCAAGCCGAATGCGACCGCATTGACGTTGACCTTGTAACGACCCCATTCCTTGGCCATGGTTTTCGTCAAGCCGAGGATGCCGGCCTTGCCAGCCGCGTAATTGACCTGTCCCGGGTTGCCACCGATGCCGGCGATAGAGGAGATGTTGACCACCTTGCGAAAGTTCTCTATGCCCGCCGCAGCTTCCGTTCGTGCGGCTTGGCGAATATATGCGCTGGCGGTTCGGAGTATGCGAAACGGTGCGGTCAGATGCACGTCGAGCATCGCGTGCCACTGCTCGTCCGTCATCTTTTGGATGACGCCGTCCTGTCGCCTCCCCCTAAACTCGGTCCAAGGATAACTGGAGGTCTCCGGGCAAACTACACGCCCCAGGAGGCTTTCAATGCGCAGGAGCAAATTCACTGAAACCCAGATCGTCCGGACGCTCAAAGCAGTCGAAG
>NZ_JBEPIJ010000022.1:0-37286 GCF_040327995.1 Sinimarinibacterium thermocellulolyticum
CCGCAGGCGCGGCACTTCAGACGTCCATCCCCCAGGCGATAGTGCCGACAACCTGCACATCCGGGACATCGCTTCATGACCAAATCCTCTCAGATTTGGTCCGGTTTGCTTAGGAATTACCTTCTTCAAAGGCCTTGAGTTGTGTTGCGCGCGCGTGGACGGTAAAACGGCGGGCCGTTCAAGCGAAGGACTGTGATGGACTGGAACGTCGAATTGCTCGGTAACACGATCGGGGACTGGCTCACCGCGCTCGGCCTTGCGCTGACCATCAACGTAGTCGTCGGCCTGCTCAAGTGGGCCATCATTGCGCGCCTGGCCAGGGTCGCGAAGCAGACCAGCATCGCCCTGGACGATGCCTTCATCGCCGTCGCCCGGCGCACACGCCAGTGGCTGATCTTCGGCGTGACCCTGTTCATCGGCACGCGCTATCTGGAGCTGCCGGAGCGGGTCGAGGCGGTGCTGACCGGGGTCGCCACCGTCGCCGCCTTCCTGCAACTCGGCTTCTGGGGCATGGCCGGACTCGAGTTCTGGCTCGAACGCTACCGCCAGCGCACGCTGCAGACCGACGCTGGCGCCGCGACCAGCCTCGCCGCCTTGAGCTTCATCGGCCGCGTGCTGCTGTGGGCCATCGTGCTTTTGCTGGCCCTCGACAACCTCGGCGTCGATGTTACCGCGCTGGTCGCCGGCCTCGGCGTTGGCGGCATCGCGGTTGCGCTCGCGGTGCAGAACATCCTCGGCGATCTGTTCGCGAGCCTGTCGATCGTTATCGACAAGCCCTTCGTCATCGGCGACTTCATCATCGTCGATAACTACATGGGCACGGTCGAGCACGTCGGCCTGAAGACCACGCGCATCCGCAGCCTCGGCGGCGAACAGATCGTGTTCTCGAATGCCGACCTGCTCAAGGCGCGCGTGCGCAATTACAAGCGCATGTACGAGCGCCGCGTCGTGTTCACGTTCGGCGTGCTCTATCAGACCACGCCCGAGCAGGCGGAGAAGATTCCGCGCATCGTCGAGGAGATCGTGCGCGCGCAACCGCTGGCGCGCTTCGATCGGGCGCACTTCTTCAAGTTCGGCGACTCGTCGCTGGACTACGAGGTCGTCTACTGGATGAAGGATCCGGAGTACGCCAAGTACATGGACACGCAGCAGGCGATCAATCTCGCCCTGATGCGCGCGCTGGCCAAGGAAGGCATCGGCTTTGCGTATCCGACACGCTCGCTGTACGTCGAGGCGCCGGTCAGAGTCGAGGTCGCGCCGGCGCCTTCGGCGTCCTGAGCCGCAGCGGCGGCGGCGTCGACGGCGCCGCCGCGCCGGTTGCGCCGTAGAGGCGGCGCTGCCAGGCGTTCTGCGTCGCGGCATCGGCTGCCGCCCAGCAGCGCAACTCGCCGCCGACGAGACCCGCCACCGGCACGCCGTCACGCAGCAGCACGCGGTTGCCGGGCAGCGCCGGCACACGCTCGCCGGGAAACAGCACGCCGGTGAGGTTCAGCGGATCACAGCCGGCGAGCACCACGTAGTCGTCGGCACAGGCTTCGCGATACCGGCGCAATGCGGCCGCCGCTTCGGGCAGCGCGAACTGCTCGCCGGCGAAGCCGCTGACGAAGCGGCCGCCGCGAATCTCGTCGCGCGCTTCCAGGCGGCGCAGCACATCGTGCAGCTCGCGCCACGGCGGCAGCCGCGCCTCGCGCTCGATCAGCGCGCGGAACACGACGCCGTAGCGGCGCAGCAGCAGGCGCGCCGTGGCTTCGACATCCGGCGCTGGCGCGTCCTCGCTGCGGCGCCGCGCGCCGACCAGCGACCAGCGGCCGGCGCTTTCGAGGTTCTGGAACACCGCGCGTGCACCGCCGCGACGCAGGGCCCGCGTCTTGACCTCGGCCGGCGCGATCAGCGCGCGCAGACCGGCGAAGCCATCGGACGTCACCAGGCCGTGACCGACCAGCTCGCCGAGCGCGGCCTCGACGTGGCTGCGCAGCAGGCCGGTGTCCTCGACCAGCTCGACGAAGAACGAGGCGCCATGCGCGCGCAGCGCATCGAGCAAGGCGCGTGCGGCACCCGACAGCTCGACCTCATCGTCCGGCGGCATCTGCCAGACGGCGGCGCGCTCGCGCGGCAGCAGCAGGATCGGCGTCGCGCGCACCGGGCCGGACTTTCGCGCGTCGCCGCTGCCGGCCGGCAGGCGCTGCCAGACGATGCGCCCGGACGCCGCGAGCTGATCGAGCCAGGCCGGATCGTAGCGGGGCAGCCGCGCCGGCAGCACCTCGCTTTCCCAGGCCGCCGCGGCCACGGCGACGCCTTCGAGCTGGGCGAGCACCGCTTCGAGCGCGACCGGACCGTCGCGCGTCGCGCCGCCGGCGATGCCCTGCCACTCCAGCAGAAAGCGCATGCACGCGGCCGGCGACACCGGCTCGAAGCCGGCGCGCTTGCGCTCGCGCGTGTAGCGGTGGATGCGCGCGAGCCGCCGGCGCTCGCACCACCCGATGCCCCCGGTACCGGAGAAATCCCCGCGCATGACGTAGCCCTGGGCCTCGAGCGCGAGCAGCGCGATCTCGGCTTCCGATGAACCGATCGCGAGCGGCGCGGCGAGTGCCGCGGCCGTGACCGGCCCATGCAGTTCAAGCCGGCTGCGCAGCAGCTCGCGCAGCGCGGTGTCGCGATCGACTTCGGCGCCGAGCAGCGGCGCGTCGCCGTGAACGCTCGCCTGCGGCAGCGCCATGCGCAGCTCGCGCAGACGCTCGGCCGCGCACCATAGCGACGGCTTGCCCGGTGCGTCGATGCGCGCGACCCGCCGCGCGATGAGCAGCTCGTCGAGCATCGCTGCCCACGGCCGCAACTCCTCGTCGGTCAAAAAGCCAAACACGATCAGCGCGTCGTGCAGTTCGTCGGGGTTGGCCGGGGCGGGGCGCATCTCCTCGCGCACCCGCGCGATCGCCTGCGGATCGATGCGGCCGAGATTCGCAGCGTCCTGCACGTCGAGCGTAGGCGAACGCACCGCGAGCGTGCGCCGCTCCTCGGCGGCGCCGTCGTCGAGAAAGGCGTAGGGGCGCGCATTGAGAATCGACGCCGACAAGGGTGACGGCGCGGTGAGGTCGCAACAGACGATCTCGACCTCGCCGGACTCGATGCGCCGCAGCAGTGTAAGAAGGCCATCGGCGTCCATCATCTCGTGCAGGCAGTCGTCGAGTGCCTGGTGCACCAGCGGGTGGTCCGGCACTTCGCGATCGCCCGGCAGGTTGTCCTGACAGGCGACGGCGTCGGGGAAGGCGTGCGTCAGCAGGTCCTCGGCATCGCTGCGCTGGAACTGCGGCGGTACGCGCTTGCCGTTGCGGTTGCGCGCGATGGCGAGCGCAACCGACGCCGCCCAGCGCCAGCGCGTCGGGAACATCGGCGCCTGCAGCACTGCCTGCACCAGCTTGTCGGCCGCACTAGTCGAGTGCAGGAAGCCGCGCACGTCGTCGAGCGCAAAGCTGTGCGTGGGGCCCAGCGAGAGCACCAGTGAATCGTCGAGCGCGGCCGCCTGCAGCTCGAAGTTGAACTGGCGGCAGAAGCGCTTGCGCAGTGCCAGGCCCCAGGCGCGCATGATGCGCGCGCCCAGCGGCGCGTGAATCACCAGGTGCGTGTCTCCCACCTCGTCGAAGAAGCGCTCGAAGACGATGCGCTGCTGCGTCGGCAACAGGCCGAGCGCGTTGTGCGCAGCGGCAAAGTACTGCGCGAGCTGCTGCGCGGCGCTGGCGTCGAGCCTCAACTCGTCGCGTAGCCAGCGTTCGCAGGCCTCGCTGCCGCCCGCGGTCAACTGCCGTTCCGCAGCTTCGCGCAAGCGCGACACCGCGGCCGAGAGCTCATCGCTGCGCGCCGGCGCCTCGCCGAACCAGAACGGCATGTTCGGCGGCTGGCCCTTGGCGTCCTCGACGAAGACGCGGCCGGTCTCGACCTTCAGAATCCGGTACGAGGTGTTGCCGAGCTGGACGATGTCGCCGGGCAACGACTCGAATGCGAAATCCTCGTTGAGCGTGCCGATACGCTGGTCCTCGGGCGCGAGCACGACGTCGTAGTCGAACTGGTCGGGAATCGTCCCGGCATTGGTCACCGCGGTGAGCTTGGCGCCGCGGCGGCCACGCAGGCGGCGGTTGACCGCATCGAAGTGCAGCAGCGCGCCGCGGCGGCCGCGGCGGCTGGCGTAGCCGTCGGCGAGCATCTGCACGACGGCCTCGAAGCGTTCGAGTGGCAGTGCACGATACGGCAGCGCGCGTGTGAGCGTGGCGTGCAGATCTTCGAGCCCCCACTCGCGGCACGCGACCTCGGCGGTGATCTGCTGGGCGAGCACGTCCAGCGGCGCGCGCATCAGGCACACGCGGTCCAGCTCGCCGCGTTGCACGCAGTCGAGCAGGGCGACGCATTCGGCGAGATCGTCCAGCGACAGCGGAAACAGCCGGCCCTTGGGCAGCGCCCTGACCGCGTGACCGGAGCGGCCGACACGCTGCAAAAAGGCGTTGATCGAACGCGGCGAGCCGAGCTGGCAGACCAGATCGACCTCGCCGATGTCGATGCCCAGCTCCAGCGATGCGGTCGCGACCAGTGCCTTGAGCTGGCCCGACTTTAAGCGCTGCTCGGCGCGCAGCCGGTGTTCCTTGGCGAGGCTGCCGTGGTGGGCGGTCACATGCTCCTCGCCGATGCGCTCGGCCAGATGCCGGGCCACGCGCTCGGCCATGCGCCGCTGATTGACGAAGATCAGCGTCGTACGGTGGTCTTCGGTGAACTGCGCGAGGCGATCGTAGATCTCGGTCCAGACCTCATTCGCCATCACCGGCGTCAGCGGCGAGCGCGGCAGTTCGAGCGCGAGATCGCGTTCGCGCGCGTGGCCGACATCGACAATCGCGCAGTCACGGTCATCACGGCCGACCAGAAAGCGTGCCATGGTCTCGATCGGCTTTTGCGTCGCCGACAGGCCGATGCGCACGGGCGGGTGCTTGCACAGCGCGTCGAGCCGTTCCAGCGTCAGCGCCAGATGCGCACCGCGCTTGCTGCCGGCCACGGCGTGCAATTCGTCGACGATGACGCTGCGCACCGAGCGCAGCATCGCGCGGCCGGCGTCCGAGGTCAGCAGGATGAACAGCGACTCTGGCGTCGTGACGAGAATGTGCGGCGGCGCGCGGCGCATGCGTTCGCGTTCCAATGCGCTGGTGTCGCCGGTGCGCACCGCGTCGCGGATGGTCACCTCGCCCAAACCCATCGCCCGCAGCCGTTCGCGGATGCCGGCGAGCGGCGCCTGCAGGTTTTTCTGGATGTCGTTCGACAGCGCCTTGAGCGGCGAGACGTAGAGCACGTGCACGGCGTCGTCGAGGCCGCGGGTGAGGCCTTCGACCACCAGCTCGTTGATCGCGCCGAGAAAGGCCGCGAGGGTCTTGCCCGAGCCGGTCGGAGCGCTGATCAGCGCGTCGCGTCGGCGCGCGGTGACCTGCCAGGCCTGGCGCTGGACTTCGGTAGGCTGCCCGAACGCGTCAGTGAACCAGTCGGCGACGGCGGGGTGAAAGCGCCACTCATTGCCGGAGGTGTCCGGCACCGGATCGATCGGGGACAGAATCGGCTGCATGGGCCGAGCATAGCGCCGGGGGTGGACGCGCGGGCAGGCTTGCCCGGCTTAGCTCCGGCGCCGGTTCGTTCTACGTCAACCCTCTGGCGGCCACATTGTTGAATACGGGCCAAACATCACTGCCGGCGTCGCCGACATCCGGCGTGGCACCAGTGGCTGCTCGGCTCAGCCCGGCACGCCGGTGCAGGGGGTGGTTCGCGCGCGTGACGGGCAGGCAGCGTCCCGGCTCGCGGGTCCCGCGCGCCGACCCCATCGGCGCGGATCCGCGGCCCGGTCTGGCTTGGGATTAAGGTGCGCGCAGGCTGCGGATCGCCTCGGCATAGGCCTGCGGCGTGCGGCTGGGCAGCGAGCAGCGGTTCTCATTACAGACGTAGCCGGCGGCGAAGGGTAACCGCGGAAACGGAATCGCCAAATTCGGCGGCGGCGCCTGCGCAGGGTCCCACCAGTCCATCCGTTTGTAATAGCCATGCGCGGCGAGTGCAACACGGTAGAGGGCGCGCGCGGCCGGATCGTCGTGGGCACCGACCACGCTGAGGTGTAGCGGCGCGCTCGCCAGTTCCGCATCGGCAAGCAGGATGCCGGGCTCGGTGACGAGTCCGCGGATGCGCGCCGGCGCAGCGAGATAGCGCATTGCGTGTTCGGCCGCCTCGCGATGCCGTCGATCGCCGCTGTAATGGTGCAGCAGGTTCATAAAGCGTGCCAGCCGGATGTTCTCGGCCAGATCGGCATGGCGCGAGATCGGTCCGACGTCGAGCAGCGCGGAGGCATAGCCAGCCTCGGGCATGCGGAAGGCGTCGAGCGCCTGCGCGGCCGCGATGGCGTGTTGCAGCCACTGCGCTTCGGCGCTGATGCGGTACAGCGCGAGGAACGCCGCGCCGGCACCAAGCGTGTCGCCGAGGTATCGCTGTGCGTCGCCGTTCTCGTCGCGGCGGTATCGGCCATCGTCGTCGCGCCGGTTTGCCAGCAGCCAGCGTCCGGCGGCCAGTGCGGCCGCGCGCGCTGCGGCATCGTCACTGTACTCGTCCAGCGCGGCGAGGCTTTCGGCCGCCAACGCACTGGCTTCGGCGTACAACGTCGGGTCGATGCGCGGCATGCCGCGCGCGCGTCGCCCCGCGTCGTCGAGGGCGAAGTAGTCGGCGGATTTCTGCCCCGGCACCACATCGGCATCCTGGCTGTTGTAGAAGGCTCCGGAAGGCGCACGCAAGAACTTCAGGAGATAGTCGCGGATCGCCTGTGCGCTGCGCAGATCCTGCTCGCGTTGCAGTCGCGCCCAGGCCAGGGCGTAAATGCGCATCGCCCCGGCTTGGCTGCGCATGATCTTCTCGTAATGCGGCCGGTCCCAGCGGCCGCCGGTCGAGTACTGATAGATACCGCCCCAGATTGGATCGATCAGCGCGCGCGCCGCATCGAGTGTGCCGACCGCTTTGCGCCGCTCGCCGGCAAGGTCGGCGTGCAGCAGCGCGTACTCGACGCTGTCGCGATCGAGAAACTTCTGCGCGGTCCGTAGGCCGCCGGCGGCAAGATCGGCCATCGCCTCGTGCCGGCGGCGCAGATGCTCGCGCGAGGCCGCGTCCAGCATTGTCCCGGCGACGGGGGCCGCGGCGGGTGGCGCGCGTTCCGGTGTTGGATCGGCGGCGATCGCGCGCAGAAGCCGGGCGAAATCCTGCGGTGCGCGATAGCCGGCGCGCTTGACCAGATCGCGGCCCTCGGCGTCGAGGAAGATCAGCGCCGGCCAGCCGTAGTCGCGGTAGCGGTTGGCGAGCAGCGGGTTGGCGTCATGATCGACGCGCAGCGCGATGTAGTGTGAGTCGATCAGCGCGACCACCTCGGCATTGGTGAGGGTTTCGCGCTGCATCACATGGCACCAGTGGCACCAGACGGCCTCCAGGTACAGGAACACCGGGCGCTTTTGCGCGCGTGCCAGTGCGAAAGCCTGCTGCGGATCGCTCAGCCAAGCGATGCCCGCCGCAGCCGGGGAAGCGGGCGCCCGCGGGCTGCAGAGCAGCGGCAGGGCGACGGCGAAGGCGAGCGCGAAACGGAGATTCATCGTCGGCGGCGGGCGGCAGGTCCGCCCGGGACTACGTTCGAGCGCTGCGGCGGGATGCTGCGCGGCGCCGCGGCTGACGTTTCGAGCCAAAGCCTCTTGGCCATGCCCGGGATTCGCAGTTCCCCACGTCGTTGGCAGGCGTATCCGGCGGGTGGGGTTGCGTAACCGACGCACTTTGGGGCGTGCGGGCGGCGTCGCTTGGCCGGACTGCCCAGATGCGCGGTCTTGGGGGCGCGCCGATGTGCACGGACGGTTGCGAGGACACCGCATCCGGCCGTTTCACAGCGTCAACGCCCGATCGCTCCCGAGGCGCCGCGTGTAAAAGCCGGCCGCGGGCAGGCCGGGCCGCAACCGGCGCGTCAGAGCGTTGCGAGGAGCTCGGCGAGATCCGCGCCGTCGAAGCCCGTGTCCTTGCAGGGGCCACCGTCGAGCACGGCTTGCGCCAGCGCCGCCTTGCGCGCCTGAAGTTCCTGGATTTTCTCTTCGACGGTGGCGCTACAGATCAGCTTGTAGACGAACACCGGCTTGTCCTGGCCGATCCGGTGGGCACGGTCGCTGGCCTGGTTCTCGACCGCCGGGTTCCACCACGGATCGTAGTGGATCACGGTGTCGGCGGCGGTGAGGTTGAGCCCGACGCCGCCGGCCTTGAGGCTGATGAGGAACACGGGGACTTCGCCGCGCTGGAAGCGCTCGACCAGCGCGCCGCGGTCCCGGGTCGCGCCGGTGAGCTCCAGATGGTGGATGCCGCGCGCTCGCAGGGCCTTGGCGATCAGTGACAGCATGCTCGTGAACTGCGAGAACACCAGCACGCGCCGATCCGCGGCGATCAGTTCGTCGAGCAGTTCGAGCAGGTGGTCGAGTTTGGCCGACTCGTCGACCGCGGCCGCGCCGTCGAGCCTGACCAGGCGCGGGTCGCAGCAGACCTGACGCAGCTTGAGCAGGGCGTCGAGCACGATCATGCCGGACTGTTCGAGCCCGCGCGCGGCCACCGCCTCGCGCACGCGGCGATCCTGAAGCGCACGCAGCGCCTCGTACAGCTCGCGCTGGCGGCCTTGCAGATCGATGCGGCGCAGGATCTCGGTACGCGGCGGCAACTCGGGCGCGACGTCCTCCTTGCGCCGGCGCAGGATCAGCGGCGCGATGCGCCGCTTCAGGCGCGCTTCGCGCGCGCGGTTGCCGTGTTTTTCGATCGGCGTGCGGTACAGCGCGGTGAAGCTGCGCTCCGAGCCGAGCAGGCCGGGTTCGACCACGTCCATCTGTGCCCACAGCTCGCCCAGGTGGTTTTCGAGCGGCGTGCCGGTGACCGCGAGCCGCCGCTCGGCGCGCAGCTCGCGCACGATCTGGGCCGTCTGCGTGCGTGCGTTCTTGATCGTCTGCGCCTCGTCGAGCACCAAGAGCCCGAACCTTGCGCGCTTGAGCAGGGCGTGGTCGCGCGCGATCAACGGGTAGGTGGTGAGGACGATGTGCGCATGGGCGATGCGTGCGTACAGCTCGCGTCGATCGGGCCCGTGCAACACCAGCAGTTGCAGCTCGGGCGCGAAGCGCCGCGCTTCGGCTCGCCAGTTGGCGACCAGGCTGGTCGGCACGATGATCAGCGCGGGTAGCTTGAGCCGGCCGCGCGCGCGCTCGGTCCAGATGTGCGCCAGCACCTGAACGGTCTTGCCCAGCCCCATGTCGTCGGCGAGCACGCCGCCGAGCCCGGCACGGGCGAGGGTGTCGAGCCAGCCCAAGCCTTGTTGCTGATACGGCCGCAGGCTCGCGCGAAAGCCTTGCGCCACGGTCACCGGCTCACGCGGCGCCGAGAGCGCGGCGAGGCGCTCGCGCAAGGGTGTGCCGTCCACGACGCGCAGGGGCAGTTCGTCGAGGATCGCGGCCTGCGGCAGGCGTAGGCGCAGCGCGCCGGCCTCGCCCCCGCCGTCCGCCTGCCGTGACAGCCATTCGCTGAGCGGCTCGATCAGCGCGCGCAGGCGCACCAGCGGCAGCGGCACGCGCCGACGCTCGTCGACGGCAGCGAGCCAGACCGCGTCCGCCGGCTCGCGCGGCGCCGGCTCGATCGGAAAGCTCGGGTCGGCCAGCGCGGCGCGCAGCACCGGAATCAGATCGATGCGCTCACCGTTGACCTCGATGCCCAGGTGTACGTCGAACCATGCGCCGTCGCGCTCGGCGATGTCGATGCGCCAGTCGCTCGGCGCCGGCAAGAGCTCGACCGGAAAGTCCGCGTCGAATTCGAGCGCAAAGCCGGCGGCGGCGAGCCGCGGCAAGATCTTGGCGAGATGATCGGGCGAGGCCGGCCGGCCCTCGCCGCGTTCGAGCACGTGATCGCCGGTGCCGAAGCGCGCGAGTTCCTCGTCGTCGAGAAACAGGCCGACGACGGCGTCGGCCGGCAGCAGATGGAAGCCGCGCAACTGGTCGAGGATCTCACCCTCGGCCGCGTGCTGGCGCTCGACCGCCGCCGCGCCCTCGTCGATGCCGGCACCGCGGCTGTCGGCGGGGATGCGCCGGCCGCCGTAGTCGAAGCACAGTCGGGCGACGCCGATGCGCGACACCGGCAGCCGCCGCGAGCGCGCGGCGAGATGCTCGGTGCGCAGTTCGAGCACCGCGCGCAGCGGCGCGCGCGGCGCCGCCAGCTCCAGATCGAGCTGGAGCGGCTCGGCAGCCGGCGCGGGGCCGGGCGGCCGCGGCAGTGGCAGCGAGTGGGGCATCGCGACGTGCGCATCGAAAGGGGCAGCCGCACAGGCTAGCAAATCCGGCAGCAGCGTCGGGCGCAGCGCGTCGCAACGCCCCGGTGATCGCCGCCGCTTCCGCCAGCGACGCCGTTGTCAGCGCCGCCTGGCACGCATACGCTGGCGCCGCCCGGCTCCGGGCCCATCCACTGGGGGGACTGTCGATGACCATCACTCCGCTGTACGCCGGCCTGCTGGCGATCCTGTTTCTCGTGCTCAGCGCGCGTGTCATCCAAAAGCGCAACGTCGTCAGTCTCGGCGATGGCGGCGATCCGGACCTGCTGCGCCGCATCCGCGGCCACGCCAACTTCGCCGAGTACGTGCCGCTGGTGCTGGTGATGATGGCGATGCTCGAACACGGCGGCGCGGCGCCGGCGTGGCTGCTGCACGTGCTGGGCGCGACGCTGCTGCTCGCGCGCGTTTTGCACGGCATCGCGCTGTCGTTCACCGCGAGCTGGAAGTTCGGCCGCTTCTACGGAACGCTGCTGACCTTCATCGTGCTGGTCGTCGCCGCGGCCCTGTGCATCTGGCGCGGCGTTGCCGCGCTGATGGTCTGAGGATGTCGGCCGGCAAGCCATTCTCGCCGTCGAGCCAGCGCAATCGCGAACCGATTCTCGCGGTGCTGCGGCGGCATTTCGCGGACCGCCGGCGGGTGTTCGAGATCGGTAGCGGCACGGGTCAGCACGCCGTGCATTTCGCGGCGGCGCTGCCGCATCTGGTCTGGCAGAGCGCCGACCGCGAACCCTATCTGCCCGGCATCCGCGCCTGGCTCGCCGAGGCGGCGCTGCCGAACACGCCAGAACCCCTGATGTTCGACGTCAACGACGTGCGCTGGCCGATTGGCCCGTTCGACGCGGTGTTCAGCGCCAACACGCTGCACATCATGAGCTGGGCCGAGGTCGAGCGCCTGTTCGCGCGCCTGCCCGAGATCCTCACCGCCGACGCCAAGCTCGCGATCTACGGCCCGTTCAACTACGGCGGGCACTACACCAGCGACAGTAACGCCGCCTTCGATGCGCGCCTGCGCGGCGATGCGCCGCACATGGGCATCCGCGACTTCGAGGCGGTGGACGCACTCGCCCGCGGCGCGGGCTTCACGCTGCTCGAGGACTGTGCGATGCCGGCCAACAACCGCTGCCTGGTGTGGACGCGATGAGCAAGAACAAGCCGGCCGCGGCCGATGCCTGCGCCTGCGAATCCGGCAAGGCCTACCGCGACTGCTGCGGCCCGTATCACCACGGTATTCCGGCGCCGACGCCCGAGGCCTTGATGCGCTCGCGCTACAGCGCCTACGCGATGCGCCTGTCGCTGTACCTGCTGGCGACCTGGCATCCGCGCACACGGCCGCCGCCGGATGAGCTCGATCTGGGCGAGGTGCGCACCGCGTGGCTGGGGCTGAAGATCGTCCGCACCGCACAGGGCAGCGACGATGAGGGCATCGTCGAGTTTATCGCCCGCTACCGCGTCGGCGGCGGTCGCGCGGTACGCCTGCACGAGACCAGCCGCTTCGTGCGCGAAGGCGGTGTCTGGTACTACCTCGACGGCGTGATCAAGTCGAGCTGACCGCCGTCTTGCGCCGGGGCGCGGTGTAGCGCTTGCGCGGTTCCTGCAGGCTGTCGGGCGCGTCGGTGTACAGGCGTGGGCGCAGCCAGGCGGCGAGATCCTCGGCCGACAGGCGGCCCTCGCCAAGTGCAAGGAAGGTGAGGTACTTATCCTCGTCGCCCGCGACCAGCGTGGCACCGTTGAGCGCGAGAAACGTGCGGCAACTGACGAAGGCCGTGCGCTTGTTGCCATCGACGAAGGGGTGATTGCGCGCAAGCCCGAAGGCGAGACTGGCGGCCAGATCGGCAAGGTCCGGCGCCGGGTCGCCATAGGCATGCAGTTGCTGCGGCCGCGCCAGCGCCGACTCCAGAAGATTGGTGTCACGCACACCCGGGCTGCCGCCGTGCTCCGCCAGTTGCCGGTCGTGGATGGCGAGCACTAGGCGTGATTCCAGCCAGACGATCACGGTGGTCCCTCAACTGTCGGCGAGGCGACGCAACACGGTGCGATCCTCGCGCATGATCTGCTCCGCCACAGCCATCTGCTGCGCAAACGTCGGATCGTAGGCTTGCAGCTTGATGCCGTCCGGCAGCTCGGTGACATAGAGCGTGTCGCCCTTTTCGACGCGCAGGCGCGCGAGCAATTCCTTGGGCAGGACGACGCCGGCCGAGTTGCCGACGGTGGTGATGCGCAGTTTCATGGCCGAACTCGCATGGTTATAACGCGCGTGATAATACGGCATCCGAGCGTCGCGTCCCATCCTGCGCGGCGGCGGCCGACCGCGATCGTGGCTCATGTCAGGGCGCGGTGGCGCCGCTTGCCGAACGCAGGCCGAGCACCGCCGGCACGGTTCGTGCGAGACCCGGTACCGCAGACGCCGGCTGTTGCGCCCGGCCGCAGCCGGCGTCGCCGCACGCGTGTCACTTTCAGTCGGTAGCTTTCGCACATCCACGGGAGGACAGGGATGAACACCGCAGGCATGACGCCATCGGCGACGACGCCGAAGTCGACCCCCGGCATGACACCCGTCATGACCCTGTACACCGTTGCCGCCTCGCCATCGAGCGAGAAGGTGCGCTGGGCCCTCGACGCCGCGCACCTGCGCTATTGCGAGCATCGGCTGACGCCGTTTCTGCACCACGCGAGCAACCTGCGCATCGGCGGCAGTCTCGGCGTGTCGCTGCCGACCTTGCAGGCCGACGGCGAGCTGATCCAGGACAGCACGCAGATCCTCGAATGGCTGGAACGGCACCGCGCGCCGTTTGCGCTGATTCCGCAGGATGCCGAAACGCGCGCCGAGGTCATGCGCTACGAGGCCCGCTTCGACCACATCGGCATGCACGTCGTGCGGCTGATGTATGCCACGCTGCTCAAAGATCCCGATCTGGTGCGGCGGCTGTGGTCGCTCGACGCGGGTTTGGTGCAGGCACGCGTGCTGCGGCTGGCCTTCCCGCTGATTCTGGGTGTGTTTCGGCGCGGCCTGGGCATGGAGCCGGCGCTGATCGCGCACTCACGCAAGGTGGTCGAGCGTGCCCTGGATGAGCTCGCTCGCCTGGCCGACGGTGGGCGTGTCCATCTCGCCGGCGGCGCTTTGAGCGTCGCCGACATCACCGCGGCCTCGCGCCTCGCGCCGCTGGTCTGTCCGGACGAGCATCTGGTGTTCTCGGACCCGGAGTACCGCGACGCGATGCAGCCGCTGCTTGAAGCCTGGCACGGTCATCCGGGTGCGGACTGGGTGCGCACGATCTACCGCCTGCACCGCCGCCCCGAGTCGAGATGTCGCGGTGGCGCAGCGCCGCCGGCCCTTGCGGCCCATCGTCGGCGGCACCAGCAGGGTGCGCAGCGCAAGATGGCCGAGACCGTCTAGGGCGGCGGCGCGTGGCGCGCAAGTGCCGGATCGTGGCCCGCGCCCTATGCCGCTAAGGGCCTATACTGGATCCGGATTTGCGCCTGGAAGTCCGAGGGATGAAGCTGCCGCGTCTGGTGTCGCTGCTCGGTTACGCTGGCCTGATCCCGTTCTTCGCCGGCCCGCTGTGGCTGTCGTTGTCACCCGCCACGGTGCCGCACTGGCTCGATCACGCGTGGCTGGTCTGGGTCGGCATGATCGCCGCGTTCATGGCCGGCACTTTCTGGGGCTTTGCACTGCCGGCTGCGGAAGGGCCGGCGGGCACCATGGGGCTGTTGTTCTCGATGGCGCTGATGCTCGCGGCGTGGACCGCGATGACCTTGGCGCGACCCGCGGCGCTGACGGGGCTGATCCTGGTGTTCCTGCTGCTGCTGCTCGCCGACTTCTGGCGCGAGCGCACGCTCGGTGCGGTCGAGGGCTATTTTGGGCTGCGCACGGCCTTGACCGTCGGCGCCTGCCTCGCGATCGCCTGGCGGCTGGCGCTGTAGCTAGGGGGGTGAGCGCTCGGGCGCGGCCGTCGCGATCGCCGCACCGGCGCCGAGCGTCGGCGTCACCGAGTCTTCTCGGCGATCTTTCGTAGGTGTTGCCACAGCGAGCGGCGAGTGCTGCGAATGGCGAGGCGGGCGTCGCTCCGGCACGCGCGCCGACGCCAACCCGCAGCGGCAGGATCAGGGGCAGCGCGGTCTGGCAGGCGAGGCTACCGCGACGCCGTCCACGTGGTCTGGGCCAGCACGCCATGCGCCTGCTCATCGGCGTGGTAGCTGGAGCGCACCATCGGGCCGCTGGCGACGTGCGAGAAGCCCATCTGCTCGCCGACGACGCGCAGGCGCTCGAACTCGTCCGGATGCACGTAGCGCGCGACCGGCAGGTGGTTGCGCGAGGGTTGCAGGTACTGGCCGAGCGTGAGCATGTCGACTTTGTGCGCGCGCAGGTCGCGCATGACCTGCTCGATCTCCTCGATCTCTTCGCCCAGGCCGAGCATCAGGCCGGACTTGGTCGGCACCTCGGGGTGCAGGGCCTTGAAGCGTTCGAGTAGATCGAGGCTCCATTCGTAGTCGGAGCCCGGTCGCGCCTGCTTGTACAGCCGCGGTACGGTTTCGAGGTTGTGGTTGAACACGTCCGGCGGTGTGTCCTTGAAGATCGCCAGCGCCGGGTCCATGCGGCCGCGGAAGTCGGGCACCAACACCTCGATGGTCAGGTCCGGCGAGAGTGCGCGCGCTTGCCGGATGCAGGCGGCGAAGTGCGCGGCACCGCCATCGGGCAGATCGTCGCGGTCGACGCTGGTGATGACGACGTAGCGCAGGCCCATGTCGCGGATCGTGCGCGCGAGATTGACCGGCTCGTCGACGTCCAGCGGATTCGGGCGGCCGTGGGCGACGTCGCAAAAAGGGCAGCGCCGGGTGCAGATGTCGCCCATGATCATGAACGTGGCCGTGCCCTTGCCGAAGCACTCGCCCAGGTTCGGGCAGCTCGCTTCTTCGCACACCGTGTGCAAATTGTTGGCACGCAGCACGGCCTTGATGCGTGCGACCTCGGGCGTCCCTTGGGTCTTGGCGCGGATCCAGTTCGGCTTGCGCAGCGGTGCGACGGTCGGCTCGATCTTGATCGGGATGCGCGCCATCTTCTCGGCGCCGCGCAGCTTCTCGCCCTGGACGACGCGACGTGGGGCGGCCGGCGGTGCGGCAGAGGCGGGGATGTCGCTCATGGGAACTCCGGGATGACGCGGCATTGTAACGCCGCAGGCGCAGCCGCCCGATCGTGTTTACTTGACTCTGCGCACCTTGGCCTGCTGGTTCAGGCCCTCGACCTTGAGCCAGTAGACACCGGTGAAGCTGCGGCGGATCACCACCCGCGGCGACTCGGCCTGGTGGTAGACCTCGCGGCAGTTGCGGCACTGCCAGACCTGGCCGTTGTCGAGCTCGAAGACGGTGTCCTTGCCCCAGCCGGCAAAGCGGCCTTTGAGGCGCGCTTCGATGCGGTCCGGCACCGGCTCCGCGGCGGCCGCGGCCGGCAGGGACTCGGCGCCGAAGCGCTCGACGGCAGCCGGCGCTGCGCCGGCCTGCACCTGCGGCGCGTCGGGTTCACGCGCGCCGGGTGTGCGGGTCAGCGCATCGAAGCAGGCGAGGCGCTCGGCCGCCGCTTCGATCGCGGCGCAGCGTTCCAGATCGGTCTGGGCCGAAGCCAGAGCCGGCAGGCCGACACCGGCGAGCCACAAGAGGGTGCGCAACATGGGATGCAGTCGGGCCGAGATCCACCGCCGACGTTAGCACGCATCGCCGCGCCGCGCGCCTTGGCGCGGGCCTCATGCGGCGGCGAGTCCTACTGCTTCGCGCTGCCCCTGGCGGCCGGGCGCGGGTGCGTTTAGCTGCAGCGCTGCGCGCACCGCCTGCTCGGCCTCGGCCGCGAGCGCGCCGCGCTCGGCCTGTGCGCTGGGAATCGGTGCGCACCAGATCAGCTCGGCTTGCAACCCGCGACTGCGCAGCAGGCGCAGGATGTGGCGGAACAGGTCGTCGTCACCGACGAAGGGGGCGAGGTCGCGATCCTCGGCATCACAGCCGTAGCGCAGCGCCGCCGGCTGCACCGGCACGCCGGCCTCGATCGCGGCGGCGAACAGGCGTGCGTGAAAGTCGAGGACCTGGCGGCCGTCGGTGGTCGTGCCCTCGGGGAACAGCGTGACATTGGGGGTGACCTTGGGCGCCACCTGCGCGGCACACGCACCCGCCAGATACGGCACCAGCCGATCGACCACCGGCCGTGCGCCGCCCTTGCCGCGGCGGATGTAGAAGGTGCCGGCGGCACTCGCGAGCCCGCCGGCCAGCGGCCAGTCGCGGATCTCCGACTTGGCGACGAAGCGCGTCGGTGCACAGGCCGCGAGCAGCGGGATGTCGAGCCAGGACACGTGGTTGGCGACCGTGAGCCGTGCGCCGGCGACCGGCGTGCCGCAGACCCGCACGCGGATGTCGAGGATGCGCAGCAGGCGGCGCGACCAGCGCTGTGCGATCGGCTCGGGCTGTAGCCGGCCGCTGGGATCGAGCCGCAGCGCCAGCGCCGCGGCCAGGCCGGCGGCGATGTGCACGATCAGGCGCGCGGCACGCCAGCACAGGCGCAGGCGCGTGTGCATCGCGTGCAAGGCTCGCGGCTCAGGCGGCCAGCGCGGGCTCACGTGCGATTTGGGCGTCGCGGCCGAGGAAATGGCGCGCGTAGCGCGGCTGCAGCTCACTGACGTTGAGCAGCATGAAGACGTCGGCGCAGTTGAAGTCGCGGTCCCAGTAGGCCTCGCCGCAGGCGCGCGCGCCCAGGCTCAGATAGGCCTTGAGCAAGGGCGGCATCTTCGGTGCGCGCGGCGGCATCGCAGCGGCGGGGCGCCAGTCGGCGGCCGGCAGCGGGATGTAGGGGCGTACGCGCTGGAACTCCGGCGCGAGGTGACGCGCGCGGATCAGATCGAGGATCGCGTGCGCGTTGCCGCCGCCGTCTTCGAGGCCGATGCTGGCGCAGCCGAACAGGTAGTCATAGCCCTCGTTGGTGATGTAGGCGGCAATGCCCTGCCACAGCGTCGCGATCACGGCGCCGGAGCGGAACTCGGGGTCGACGCAGGTGCGGCCGATTTCCATCATGCGGCCCGGCAGCGCATCCAGCATCGCGAGATCGAACTCGCTGGCCGAGTAAAAACCGCCGGCAGCCGGCGCCCTGCGGTCGGTGAGGATGCGCGTGCAGGCGACGATGCGGCCCGTGTCGGGCTGCACGACCATCAGATGCTCGCAGAACGGATCGAACCGATCATGATCGACACCGTCGGCGCCGCCGTCGATCTGCGCGCCCAGCTCGCCGGCGAAGACCCGGTAGCGCAGCTTCTGCGTGGCGAGCACTTCCTCCGGCGTGGCCGCGAAGCGAACCTCGAAGCGCGGGCGGCGCGGCAGATCACCTTCGATGCGTGCGGACATGGCGAAACTCCGGTTTCGAATGTCACGCACTCTATGAAGCCGCCATCAACGCCAAATGACGGCGTCATGTCGTTTCGATGACACTGGCCCGGGATCGTCGAGTTCCGCGGCTCTGGGCCGCAAGCCTTGCTGCAGCCGAGGTTTCAGTCACCGCCGTCCGCGGCCTCGGACTCGCCCGTGGCGGGCACGGTGAAATCGGCGAACAGCGGCCGCATGCGGTTCACCAGCAGGCAGAACAGGTCCGCGGTTTTCTCGGCATCGTAGATCGCCGAGTGCGCGGCGTCGGCGTCGTGGCCCAGGCCGGTGACCTGCAGCGCGCGCGCCAGCACAGTCTGGCCGAGCGCCGCGCCGGCGAGCGTCGCCGTGTCGAAGACACTGAACGGATGAAACGGATTGCGCTTGTAACCGGTGCGCGCGACCGCGGCATTGATGAAGCCCAGGTCGAAGTGCGCGTTGTGACCGACCAGGATCGCGCGCTTGCAACCGTTTTCCGACACCGCTTTGCGGATCGGCCGGAACACGTGGTCCAGCGCCTCGCGCTCGGCCAGCGCCAGGCGCAGCGGGTTGTCGAGCTTGATGCCGTTGACCTCCAGCGAGGCCTTCTCGATGTTGGCGCCCTCGAAGGGCACGACATGTGCGAACACCGTCTGGCGGCGCACCAGCGTACCGTCCGCCTCGACGCCCAAGATCACCGCGGCGATCTCCAAGAGCGCATCGGTCTGCGCGTTGAAGCCGCCGGTCTCCACGTCCACGACCACCGGCAAAAAGCCACGAAAGCGGTGACCGACCTTGTGCTTGGGGGCGCTGGCGTCCATCGGGGGAGAGGCTGACGGGCACGACAGGATACCGGAAAAGAGCGTCCCGACCCGGCGCCGGCGCGGCGTTGCGCGCGCGAGCCCCTATAATTCGCCACCCGATTCCGGTCGCGGTCGCTTCCGCCGTGGCCATCAGCAGCCGAACTCCCATGAGCAAACCGCGCAAGATCGCGCTCGCCTATTCCGGTGGCCTGGACACCTCCGTCATCCTCAAGTGGCTGCAGGACGTGTACCAGGCCGAGGTCGTGACCTTCACCGCCGACATCGGCCAGGGCGAGGAACTCGATCACGTGCGGCCCAAGGCGCAGCAGCTCGGGGTGAAGGAGATCTTCATCGACGATCTGCGCGAGGAGTTCGTGCGCGACTTCGTGTTTCCGATGTTCCGCGCCAACGCGATCTACGAGGGCGAGTATCTGCTCGGCACCTCGATCGCGCGCCCGCTGATCGCCAAGCGTCTGGTCGAGATCGCGCGCGCAACCGGTTGCGATGCGATCGCCCACGGCGCCACCGGCAAGGGCAACGATCAGGTGCGCTTCGAGCTGGGCGCCTACGCGCTGTGGCCGCAGGCCAAGGTCATCGCGCCGTGGCGCGAATGGGATCTGAACTCGCGCGAGAAACTGCTGGCCTACGCCGCGCAGCACAACATTCCCATCGCCAAGAAGAAGGACGGCGGCTCGCCGTACTCGATGGATGCCAACGCGCTGCACATCAGCTACGAGGGCGGCGGTCTGGAAGACCCGTGGTGGTGCCCGCCGGACGACATCTGGCGCCTGACGGTCAATCCCGAGGATGCGCCGAACCAGCCGGAATACATCACCGTCGAGTTCGAGCGCGGCGACGCGGTGGCGGTCAACGGCCGGCGCATGACGCCCTACGGCGTGCTCGATGAACTCAACCGCTTGGGCGGCAAGCACGGCATCGGCCGGCTCGACATCGTCGAGAACCGCTATGTCGGCATCAAATCGCGCGGCTGCTACGAGACCCCCGGCGGCACGATTCTGCTCAAGGCGCACCGCGCGATCGAATCCTTGTGCCTGGACCGCGAACAGGCACATCTGAAGGACGAGATCATGCCGCGCTACGCCAAGCTGATCTACAACGGCTACTGGTTCAGCCCTGAGCGGCGCGCGCTGCAGGCCTTGATCGACGACACGCAGGTCAAGGTCAACGGTGAGGTGCGCCTCAAGCTCTACAAGGGCAACGTCTACAACGCCGGCCGCCGTTCCAAGGACTCGCTGTTCGATGCGACGCTGTCGACCTTCGAGGACGACCGGGGGGCGTACAACCAAAAAGACGCCGAAGGCTTCATCCGTCTGAACGGCCTGCGTCTGCGCACCGGCGCCAAGCGCGACCAGCGCTGAGGTCGGAATCGCCGACGAACAGCCCGCGTACTTCGTCGGCGCGCGGGTTGTTCATGGCGTCGTGCTTCAGGCGGGGCGCTTGGGCAGCAGCTCGGCGAGCCCTTCGATATGCACGCTGCGCTGCGGGAACGGAATCTCGATGCCGTGCTCGTCGAAGGCGAGCTTGATGCGCTCGGTCATGTCGCACAGCGTCGTCCACCAGTCGGATGAATTCACCCAGAAGCGCACGGCGAAGTTCACCGAGCTGTCGGCCAGCTCCTTGACCTGGATCGTCGGCGCCGGCTCCGGCAGCTTGCGTGGCTCTTCGTCGATCAGTTGCTGCAACACGGCCTTGGCCTTGCGTAGGTCCGAGCCATAGCCGATGGCCACGGTCAGATCGATGCGGCGCGTCGGCAGCGCACTGAAGTTGGTGATGTTGTTGGTGGTGATGTTGGCGTTCGGAACGTAGACGAGCTGGTTGTCGAGCGTCTTGAGCACGGTGTGCACGATCTTGACCTCCTCGACGACGCCCATCGTGCCGTTGATGTTGACGAAGTCGCCGCGCTTGAACGGTCGGAACAGAATCAGGATCACGCCGGCGGCAAACGAGGAGAGCTGTTGCTGCAGCGCCAGGCCCACGGCGAGCGCGGCGCCGCCGAGCATCGCCACCGCCGAGGTCGTTTCGACGCCGAGCTGACCCAGCGCGGCGATGATGACGACGGCGAGCGCCAGACCGCGCAATACGTTGCACAGGAAGTTCGCCAGCGTCTCGTCCATGCGCGCGCGCAGCATCGCCGCGTGTACGAAGCGCACCAGCGCCGCGGTGATCCAGCGGCCGATGAAGAAGACGGCGAGCGCCGCAAGGACGTGCCCGAGTATCGGCAGGCCGATGTCCAGCCAGCGTTCCGGGTTTTTGAGTGCTTCGAAGGAAAACTCCATCTACGGCCTCCTTGTGAGGTGATCTTCAGGGGGCGTCGCATCGCGACGGGCGGCGCGGCCGAGTGTCGTCGTGCAGGCGTCGAGCCTGCGGATGCGCCGGCGACAATGCGGCGGCATTATCGCACAGGGGTCACACCCCGGCCGGGTATCGATCGGAAGGGAAACGTATGGGACTCGATGACGACGTCAGGACAACGCAGGTGCGCGATGTCGAGCTCGCGTATCTGTCTTGCGGTGCGGGCCCGCTGGTGCTTTGCGTGCATGGCTTTCCCGACACGGCGTACAGCTTCCGGCCGGTGATGCGCCGGCTCGCCCAGGCGGGCTATCGCGCGGTTGCGCCGTTTCTGCGCGGCTATGCGCCCAGTGGGCTGGCCGCCGACGGCGACTATCGCCTGACGACGATCGCCGACGACCTGCTGGCGCTGATCGATGCGCTCGGCGCCGAGCGTGCCGTGCTGGTCGGTCACGACTGGGGCGCGGCCGCCGCCTATGTGGCTGCGGCGCGCGCGCCGGCACGCGTGCCGGCCATCGTCGCCGCCGCGGTGCCGCATCTGCGGCGATTCTTGCTGCGGCCCACGCTGCGTCAGCTCGTGCGCTCGCGCTACATGGGCTATTTCCAGATTCCGCGCATTCCCGAGGCGCGCATCGTGCGCGACGACTTTGCCTGGCTGCGCGCGCTGATCCGGCGCTGGTCGCCGCGCTGGGGTTTCACCGACGCCGACCTGGCGCCCGTAATCGCGACGCTGTCGCGGCCGGCGTACTGCTCCGCGGCGCTGGCTTATTACCGAGCGCTGCCGCGAACGCTCGCCGACCGGCAGCTGTGGAAGCTGCTGCTCGCACCGCTGCCGGTGCCGGCCAAGCTCATCTGCGGCGTCAACGATGGTTGCATCGGCGCGGAGATGTTCGAGGATCAGGCGCAGTACTTCGGCGCCGGCTACGAGCTGGCGCGCATCGAAGGCGCCGGGCATTTCATGCACTGTGAGCAACCACTGCGCTTTGCCGACGAGGTGATCGGCTTTTTGGATAAGCAGCGCAGCGCTACAGCCTGAACGAATCGCCGAGGTAGACCCGGCGTACGGTATCGTCGTGCAGCAAGGCGTCGGGCCGGCCCTCGGCGATCACGCGGCCCTCGGCGAGGATGTAGGCACGGCCGCAGATGCCGAGCGTTTCGCGCACGTTGTGGTCGGTGATCAGCACACCGATGCCGCGCGCGCTGAGCTGGCGCACGATGCCCTGGATGTCGCCGACCGCGATCGGGTCGACGCCGGCGAAGGGCTCGTCGAGCAGGATGAACTTTGGGTTTGCCGCCAGCGCGCGCGCAATCTCCACGCGCCGGCGCTCGCCGCCGGACAGGGCCTGGCCTTCGGCATCGCGGATGTGGGTGATGTGCAGTTCTCCGAGCAGGCGTTCGAGTTCCTGCTTGCGTTCGGCGCGCTTGAGGTCTTCTCGCAGTTCGAGAATCGCCTGGATGTTGTCCTCGACCGAGAGCGTGCGGAACACGCTCGCCTCCTGCGGCAGATAGCCGATGCCAAGGCGCGCGCGCGCGTGCATCGGCAGCCGCGTGATGTCGCGGCCATCGAGTTCGATGCGGCCGCTGTCGGCGGGGACGAGGCCGACGATCATGTAGAACGAGGTGGTCTTGCCGGCGCCGTTGGGGCCGAGCAGGCCGACGATCTCGCCGGCCTCGATGCGCAGCGAGACCTCGCGCACCACGGTGCGCTTCTTGAAGCGCTTGACCAGCGCGTCCGCGCGCAGCGTCGAGGCGCTCACGGTGCGGGTGCCTCGGGCGTAGGCGTCGGTGACGGTGTCGCGGTTTCGCCGCGCGCCGGCGGCTGGATGACGATGCGCACCTGACCGCGGCCGCCGCTGGCGCGCACGCGGCGCTCGGCGATGATGTAGTCGATGCGTTCGCCCGCCACTTCATCGCCGCCGCGCAGCAGACGCGCCCGGCCTTGGAGCTGGACGACGCCGCTGCGCGAGTCGTAATCGATGCGCTCGCCTTCGGCGGTGACGCTCTGGCCGGCGATGCCTTGCGCGCCCTCGCGTGCGCGATGGTCGAGCCGCGCCGGCGCGCCGAGGATCTGTGCGACGAAGCTGCCATCGGCATGCTGGGTCACGATCATGCGCTCACCGCTGAGCTTGAGCGTGTCGGATTCGAGTGCGACGTTGCCCTCGTAGCGCATCTCGCCGCCCTCGGTCCATTCCCCCCGGTTCGCGGTCAGCGTCACCGGGCCGGTCGGGCGCAGCGCGCGGGTGTCGTCCGCCGGCGTCGGCGTGGGCGCCTGCGCGTGCGCGCCGATCGTCGCCAGCGCGAGCAGCGCGGCGGCGCCCAGCCGGCGCAGGCGTTCAGTCGCGCAGCACATGGCGCACCCGAACGGCGTCGAGGAACTCGACATGGCGGCCGGCCCAGTCGCCGCGCAGGCCGCGGGCCTTTAGCGTGCTGCCGGCGGCGGTGCTGGCCTCGACCGGCTGGTCGGTGCTCAGCGTGCGCGCCCGCCAGTCGACCCACAGCGTCGGCGTTTTGAGCGCGATGCGTCCGCTGTGCTCGCGCGCACCGCGCAGCTCGACCAGCGGTTCCAGGCGCAGGCGGGTCTCGCCGGCCGGCACCATGCCGCGATCCGCTTCGAGGCGCCAGTTGCCTTCGTCGGCGTAGGTGTCCAAGCGCACGCCGGCGAGCTGCATCGAGGCATCGTCGAAGTAGTCCAAGTCCGCGGCGGCGAGCACGAACAGTGGTGCGCCGCTTTCGTCGAAACGCTGCCAGTGCGCATCCTGAAGGTGATAGCGCGGACGCGCTTGGGCGATCTCGGTGGGCGGCTCGATCGGTGTCTGGAAACCCCGTAAGGCGAGCCAGCCGGCGACGAGCGCCAGCGCGGCCAGCGTCGGCAGCAAGAGGTTGCCGCGGTCGCCGCGATCGCTCATGCCGGCAGCCGCCCCTGCGCGCCGAGAATCAGGTCGATGGCTTCGCGCACCGCGCCACGACCGCCGGCACTGCGGCTGACCCAGTGTGCGCAGGCCAGCGCGCTGTCGTGCGCATCGGCGACGGTCATCGCCAGGCCCACGCGGCGCAGCAGCGGCAGGTCCGGCACGTCGTCGCCGAGGTGTGCGCACTGCGCGTCGGCGAGGCCGAGCGCATCGCGCATGCGCAGGTAGGCCGGCTCCTTGTCCTGGGTGTCGAGCGCGATGTGGCGGATGCCGAGCCATTCGAGACGCCGTTGCATCGACGCCGACGGCCGCCCGCTGATGACCGCGATCTGCAGCCCCTGGCGCAGCGCGAGCTTGATGCCGTAACCGTCGCGCACGAAATTGGTCTTGGTCTCCTCGCCGTTGGGGCCGATGTAGAGCAGGCCATCGGTAAGCACGCCGTCGATGTCGAGGAACAGGCAGCGGATCTGCCGCGCACGCGCGGCGAGCTGGTCGTCATCGAGCCGGGCCACGCCTAGACCACTCCGGCGCGCAAGAGGTCGTGCATGTGCACGACGCCGACGAGTCGTGCGGACTCGTCCTTGACCAAGAGGCTGGTGATCTTGTGCTTTTCCATCAGCGCGACCGCTTCGGCGGCGAGCTGCTGCGGGCCGATGGACTTGCCGCCGCGGGTCATGACTTCACGGATCGGTGTGTTGCGCACGTCGATGCCGGCGTCGAGCACGCGGCGCAGGTCACCGTCGGTGAACACGCCGAGCGCGGTTCCCGACGCATCGACGATCGCCGTCATGCCCAGGCCCTTGCGCGTCATTTCGAGCAGGGCCTCGGACAGGGTCGCGGTCTCGGCGACGGTCGGCAGGCGATCGCCGCTGTGCATCACGTCGGCGATCTTGAGCAGCAGGCGGCGGCCGAGCGAGCCGCCCGGATGCGACAGCGCAAAGTCCTCGGGCGTGAAACCGCGCGCTTCGAGCAGCGCCACCGCGAGCGCATCGCCCATCGCCAGCGTCGCCGTCGTGCTCGCGGTCGGCGCGAGGTTGAGCGGGCAGGCCTCCATCGCCACCGACACGTCGAGGTGGACTTCCGCGGCCTGGGCGAGTGTCGATGCCGGCTTGCCGGTCATCGCGATCAGCGGCACCTGCAGGCGCTTGAGCAGCGGCAGCAGGGTGATGATCTCGGCGGTCTCGCCGGAGTACGAGATCGCCAGCACGACGTCCTGGCGCGTGATCATGCCCAGATCGCCGTGGCTGGCCTCACCGGGATGCACGAAGAACGCCGGCGTGCCGGTCGAGGCCAGCGTGGCCGCGATCTTGCCGCCGATGTGCCCGGACTTGCCCATGCCGATGACGACGACGCGGCCGGTACAGGCCAACATCAGCTCGCAGGCGCGCGCAAAGCGCTCGTCGATGCGCGGCAGCAGGGCTTCGAGCGCATCACGCTCGATTTCGAGGGCGCGGCGGCCCATGGCCTTGAGGGTGGCGACGTCCAAAGTCCTTGCGTCAGTGGCTGGCGGTCAGCGCGAGTATAAGGCTGTAGGCGACGTAGACCGTGAGCAGCAGGCCGCCCTCGACGCGGCGGATGAGTAGGCGTCCGCCAAGCGGGCTCGCGGCCATCGCCCACAGCATCAGCATCAGGCCGACCATCACCGGCAGGTCGCGGGTCAGCAGCATCGCGTCCGGGATCGGCCCCGGCGCGATGAACGCCGGCGCCATCAGGATGAACAGGATGTTGAACAGGTTGGACCCGAGGATGTTGCCGATCGCCAGATCGCTCTCGTTCTTGAGCAGGCCGGTGATGCTGGCGGCCAGTTCCGGCAGGCTGGTGCCGACGGCGACGATGGTCAGGCCGATCACCAGATCCGAGACGCCCAGTTCGCGGGCGATGTTGACCGCGCCCCAGACCAGCAGTTGCGAAGCAATGATCAGCAGCGGCAGGCCGATCGCGATCCACATCAGCGCGCGGCCAGTGGTGAGCGCCGGCGGCAGCTCGGCCTGTTGCTCGACCAGCAGCGGGTCGTCGGCCTGAGTGCGCGCGGTGCGCAGCATCCAGATCAGCATCGCGACGAAGCCGGCGGCGAGCACGGCGCCGTCGAGTCGGGTCAGCGCGCCGTCGAGCACCAGCATCACCAGCAGCACGCTCACCGCCGTGGTGATGGGGATTTCCTTGCGCAGTACGCCGGAGGTCATCGCGATCGGCCGCACCAGGGCGCTGACACCGAGAATCAGCGCGACATTGCAGATGTTCGAACCCACCACATTGCCGATGGCGATGCCGTTGCTGCCCTGCAGGGCGGCGAGCGTGGAGACCGCGACTTCGGGCATCGAGGTGCCGAAGCCGACGATGACCATGCCGACGACCAGCGGCGAGATGCCGACGGCGCGCGCAAGACCCGCAGCGCCGTGGATGAAGCGGTCGGCCGACCAGACGAGCAGCACCAGACCGGCGACGACGGCCGCGAACGACAGCAGCATAGAGGGGTTCCAGCGAAAAAGCGGGGCGCTAGCTTATCAGCCCGCCGCGCGCATCCGCGCATAGGCATCGAGCGCTCGCTGGCGGCTGGCGCCGAGGTCGACGATGGGTGGCGGATAGCCGCGCGGCGCGTCGGCGCCCAGGGTCCACGGCGCGTGGATCGCCGCATCGGACAGATCGGCGAGTTCCGGCACCCAGCGGCGGATGTAGCGGCCGGTGGCATCGAACTTCCGCGACTGCAGCACCGGGTTGAAGATGCGAAAGTAAGGCGCGGCATCGGCGCCGCAGCCGGCGACCCACTGCCAGCCCAACGTGTTGTTGGCCAGATCGGCGTCGACCAGCGCGTCCCAGAACCAGCGCGCGCCGTGCTGCCAGGGGATCAGCAGGTTCTTGGTCAGCAGCGAGGCGACGATCATGCGCACGCGGTTGTGCATCCAGCCGGTCGCCCACAGTTCGCGCATGCCGGCATCGACGATGGGAATGCCGGTGCGGCCGCGCTGCCAGGCGCGCAGCTCGGCCTCGTGGTCGCGCACGGCTCGCCACGGCATCGCCGCAAAGCCTGGGTTCAGCGGCGCGTCCGGCGTTTCGGGGAAGTGATGCAGCAGGTGGTGCGCAAACTCGCGCCAGCCGAGTTCGCGCAGAAAGTGTTCGGCGTCGCGTTCCGGCACCTCGCCGCCGGCGCGCGCGCGCTGCACCGCGCGCAGCACCTGGCGCGGGCCGATCTCGCCGAAGTGCAGGTGCGGCGACAGCCGCGAGACGCCGCCCTCGGCCGGTCGGTCGCGCGCGTCGCGGTAGCCGTGCAGGCCGTCGTCGATGAAGGACGCAAGGCGCGCCAGCGCGCCGGCTTCGCCGGGCTGCCAGATCGCGTAGAAGCCCTGATCCCAGGCGAGCTGCGGGCGCAGTGCCAATTCGTCGATCGACAGGCCGGCCGGCCACTCCCGCGGTGCGGGAATCCGCTCCGGCGCCGGCTGTATCGGCGCATCCGGCAGCCGCGTCGCCAGCGCGCGCCAGAACGGCGTGAACACCTTGAACGGCGCGCCGCTGCCGGTCGCGATCTGCCAGGGCTCGCACCACAGCGCGGCGTTGTGGCTGCCGGCTTCGATGCCGTCGCGCTTGAGCGCGGCCTTGATGCGGGTGTCGCGCGCCACCAGCGCCGGTTCGTAGAGGCGGTTCCACAGCACGGCGTTCGCGCCGGTCTCGCCGATCAGCGCCTGCAGGGTGTCGAGCGCCGGACCTCGGCGCACGATCAGGCAGCTGCCGCGCACCGCCAGGTCCGCGGCCAACGCCGTGAGGCTGTGATGCAGCCAGGATCGCGACGCCGCGCCCGGTGTCCACGGCCGCTCGGCTTCGGGATCGTGGATATAGACCGGAATCACCGGCGTGCCGCGCGCGAGCGCGGCGGTGAGCGCCGGGTTGTCGCTCAGGCGCAGGTCGCGGCGGAACCAGAGTAGGCAGGCGGACATCGGCGGGCTTGGGCGGGTTTGACCGGACTGTACGCGCGAGCCGGCGCGCGGATGCGGCGAGGCCTATAATCCGCGCCCTATGACGGCGGCCCTTTCCATCGCCGGTGTCCGCAAATCCTACGGCCGGGTGCAGGCGCTGCGCGGCATCGAGCTGTCGATCGCGCGCGGTGAGTTCTTCGGTCTTCTGGGGCCCAACGGTGCCGGTAAATCCACGCTGATCAACATCATCGCCGGGCTCGTGCGCATGGACGCCGGGCACATCGCGGTGATGGGTCACGACATCGTGCGCGAGTTTCGCGCGGCGCGGCGCAGCCTTGGCGTGGTGCCGCAGGAACTGGTGTTCGATCCGTTCTTCAACGTGCGCGACATGCTGCGCATCCAGGCCGGCTATTACGGTTGCGGGCGCGAGTCTTGGCCGTGGATCGACGAGATGCTCGAGCGGCTGGACCTCGCCAGCAAGGCCGGCACCTCGATGCGTGCGCTCTCCGGCGGCATGAAGCGTCGCGTGCTGATCGCGCAGGCGCTGGTGCACAAGCCGCCGGTGGTGATCCTCGACGAGCCGACGGCCGGTGTGGATGTGGAGCTGCGGCGCACGCTGTGGCAGTTCATGACCGAGCTGCACGCGGGTGGCACCACGGTGGTGCTGACCACGCACTATCTGGAAGAAGCCCAGGAGCTGTGCGGGCGCATCGCGATCCTCGATCACGGCGCGCTGCAGGTGGTGGAGACCACGCGCGATCTGCTCGCGCGTCACCCGTTCCGTTTCCTGCGGCTCAAGCTCGCGGATGGCGCGGTGCTGCCGGAAGCCTTGCAGCCGCTGGTGGCGGGTGAAGTCAACGGCGCCATCGAGCTCAAGCTCGAAACCGCGAAGCACTCGATCGCTGGCGTGTTCGCGACGCTGAGGAACGCCGGTATCGCGATCGAGGACGTGCACACGCGCGAACCCGACCTCGAAGACATCTTCGTCGACCTCACCGGCAAGCGCGCACGGGTGGCGGCATGAGCCCGGACCAGATCGCATTCGTCACGCTGCTGAAGAAGGAGATCAAGCGCTTCTGGAGCGTGCTCGGTCAGACCGTGACCGCGCCGGTGATCACCGCCTTGCTGTACCTCTTGGTGTTCGCGCAGGCGCTCAAGGACCGTGCATCGAGCTACGAGGGCATCAGCTACACCGAGTTCCTGCTGCCGGGTCTGGTGATGATGACGGTGATCCAGACCGCCTTCGCCAACACCTCGTCGAGCCTGACCCAGTCCAAGGTCATGGGCAATCTGGTGTTCGTGCAGATGGCGCCGATCGGGCCGCTGCAGTGGTTCGGCGCCTACATCATCGCCGCGCTGGTGCGTGTGTTCCTGGTGGCGGTGGCCATGCTCGCGGTGACGCTGTTCTTCGTGCCGCTGCCGATCGAGGTGCCGCTGGCGCTGCTGGCGATCTTCCTGCTGTCCGGCGCCGGACTCGCCGCGCTCGGCATGATCGCCGGCATCATCGCCGAGAAGTTCGACCACATCGCCTCGTTCACCAACTTCGTCATCATGCCGCTGTCGTTCCTGTCCGGCGTGTTCTATTCGGTGCATGCGCTGCCGCCGCTGTGGTATCACGCCTCGCACGTCAACCCGTTTTTCTACATGATCGACGGCTTCCGCTACGGCTTTTTCGGCCATGCCGACGTGCCGATCTGGCAGAGTCTGGTCTGGTGCGCGGGTTTTTTCGTCGTCGCCTCGGCGGTCTGCCTGTGGATGCTGGTGACCGGCTACAAGCTCAAGAGATGAACATGGACAAACACGAGATCAAGCGGCTGATCGAGGCCGGCCTGCCCGGCGCGGTGGCCACCGTGATCGGCGACGACGGCCAGCACTTCGAGGCCGAGGTCGTCTGCGCCGCGTTCGCCGGCAAGCCGCCGCTGGCCCAGCACCGCATGGTCTACGCGACGCTGGGCGAGCGCATGGGGCGCGAGATCCACGCGCTGCAGTTGCGCACGCGGGCGAGCTGAGGCGCAGGCTCGCGACTCACGTCTTACGTCTCACACGCTCGTCCATGGACAAGTTCGTCGTCGCCGGCAACGGTCCGCTCGATGGCGCGATCGACGCCTCCGGCGCCAAGAATGCGGCGCTGCCGATTCTGTGTTCGGCGCTGCTGTCGGACGAGCCGCTGCACGTCACCAACGTGCCCCGGCTCTGGGACGTGGCCACCACGCGCAAGCTGCTCGCGCAGATGGGCTGCACGGTCGAACAGCCCGATCCGCACGAGATGATCGTGGACGCCCGGCCGATCACCACCTGCGTCGCGCCCTACGAGCTGGTGCGCACGATGCGCGCCTCGATTCTCGTGCTCGGCCCGCTGGTCGCCGCGCGCGGCGAGGCGCATGTGTCGCTGCCTGGCGGCTGCGCGATCGGCGCCCGTCCGGTGAATCTGCACCTGATGGGGCTGGAGGCGATGGGCGCCGAAATCACGCTCGAAGGCGGCTTCATCCACGCCCGGGCACGCAAGCTCAAGGGTGCGCGCATCGTCTTCGATACGGTCACCGTGACCGGCACCGAGAACCTGATGATGGCGGCGGTGCTCGCCGACGGTGAGACCGTGCTGGAGAACGCGGCACGCGAGCCGGAGGTCGTCGATCTCGCCCGCTGTCTGCGCGCGATGGGCGCGAAGATCGAAGGCGAGGGCACGACGACGATCCGCGTGCAGGGCGTCGCCAGGCTGCATGCGGCGAGCCATCGCGTGCTGCCGGACCGCATCGAGACCGGCAGCTATCTGGTCGCCGGCGCGGTCACGCGCGGGCGCGTGCGCATCAACCGCACCGATCCGACGATGCTCGACGCGGTGCTGGTCAAGCTTCAGCAGGCGGGCGCAAAGATCGCAACGGGTGCCGATTTCATCGAAGTCGATATGCGTGGCCGGCGTCCGCACGCGGTCAACATCCACACGATGCCGTATCCGGGCTTTCCAACCGACATGCAGGCGCAGTTCATGGCGCTGAACTGCGTCGCCGACGGTGTCGGCGTGATCAAGGAAACCATCTTCGAGAATCGCTTCATGCACGCCGTCGAGCTGATGCGCCTGGGCGCCGACATCCAAATCGAGGGCAACACCGCGGTCGTCACTGGGCGCGAGCGCCTGCAGGCGGCGCCGATCATGGCCACCGACCTGCGCGCCTCGGCCTCGCTGGTGATCGCCGCGCTCGCGGCCGACGGCGAGACCTTCATCGACCGCATCTATCACATGGATCGCGGCTACGAGGACATCGAGGGCAAGCTCGCGGCGCTCGGCGCCAAGATCAAGCGCGTGTCCAGGCTCATTTGAACCGCAGCCACGCGTGGCCGAACCGATTCGCAAGCTCGCCGTGCTGATCGACGCCGACAACACGCAGCCGGCCATCGTCGGGGCCTTGCTCGCCGAGATCGCCAAGTACGGCGTCGCCAGCGTCAAGCGCATCTACGGCGACTGGACGCTGCCCAATCTCAAGGGCTGGAAGGACGTGCTCGCCGAGCACGCGATCCAGCCGGTTCAGCAGTTCCGCTACACCACCGGCAAGAACGCGACCGACGGACGCATGATCATCGACGCGATGGACCTGCTCTACACCGCTCGCTTCGACGGCTTTTGCCTGGTCTCCAGCGACAGCGACTTCACCGGGCTCGCCTCGCGCCTGCGCGAATCGGGCATGACCGTCTACGGCTTTGGCGAGCGCAAGACGCCGGGCTCGCTGGTGTCCGCCTGCGACAAGTTCATCTATCTCGACGTCCTGCGCGCGTCGGTGGCGGACGAGTCTGCCGCCAAGTCTGCGCCGCAGGCGGCGGCGACACTCAAGCAGGACGCCAAGCTCGTGCGCCTGCTGCGCGAGGCGGTGGACGCCGCGAGCGACGACGAAGGCTGGGCAGGGCTGGGCGCCGTCGGCAGCCTGATCAGCAAGCAGGCGCCGGATTTCGATGCGCGCAACTACGGCTTCAAGAAGCTCAGCGAGCTGGTCCTCGCCACGGCACTGTTCGAGGTGGACGAGCGCAAGTCCGCCGACGGCCGGCAGAAGACCCTGTACCTGCGCGACCGGCGCAAGAAGAACTGATCGCGCGTGCACCGCTACAATCTGCGCCCGCTCCGGTTTCCCGCAGCCCCGCCGTCATGACCGCGCTGACCATCGCCCTGTCCAAGGGCCGCATCCTCGAGGAGAGTCTGCCGCTGCTCGCGCAGCTCGGTCTCGAACCGGCCGGCGACATCGACCGTCTGCTGCGCGTACCCTCGCGTGACCGGCAGGTGTCGCTGCTGATCGTGCGTCCGGCCGACGTGCCGACCTATGTCGAGCACGGAGCGGCCGATCTGGGCATCGTCGGCAAGGACGTGCTGATGGAGCACGGCGGCGCGGCGTTGTACGAACCGCTGGACCTCGGTATCGCGCGCTGCCGCCTGTCCGTCGCCGCCAAGAAGGACGGCCCGCGACCGGATGGCGTGCGCCGCCTGCGCGTCGCCACCAAGTATCCGGCGATCACGCGCCGCCACTTCGCGGCCAAGGGCGAGCAGGTCGAGATCATCAAGCTCTACGGCTCGATGGAGCTGGCGCCGCTGGTCGGCCTCGCCGATCTGATCGTCGATCTGGTCGCCACCGGCGGCACGCTCAAGGCCAACGGCCTGGTCGAGATCGAGACCATCTGCGAGGTGACCTCACGCATGGTCGTCAACAAGGCAGCGATGAAGATGAAACACGCGGCGATCCGGTCGCTGCTCGACCGCATCGCCGCCAAGGTGAAGTGATGCAGATCCGCCGACTCGACACCCGCGAGGCCGACTTCGATGCGCAGCTCGATGCGCTGCTCGATCGTGCGCCCGAAGCCGGCGCCGAGGTGGTGCGCGCGGTCGATGCCATCCTCGCCGACGTGCGTGCGCGCGGCGATGCTGCGTTGGTCGAGCTGACCAATCGCTTCGATCGGCGCGCGCTGTCATCGGCGGCCGAACTGCAAGTGCCGCGCGCGGCGCGCCAACGGGCCTGGGACGCGCTCGACGCCAAGCTGCGCGACGCGCTCGAACAGGCGGCGACGCGCATCCGCGCCTACGCCGCGTACCAGAAGCTACAGGGTTTCGAGTTCACCGACGGGCTCGGCAATCGGCTCGGCCAGCAGGTGACCCCGCTCGACCGTGTCGGCATCTACGTCCCCGGCGGCAAGGCCGCGTATCCGTCGTCGGTGCTGATGAACGCGATTCCGGCGCGCGTCGCCGGCGTCGAGGAAATCGTCATGGTCGTGCCGGCGCCGGGCGGCGAACTCAATCCAGTCGTGCTCGCGGCAGCGCATCTGGCCGGTGTCGACCGCGTGTTCACCGTGGGCGGGGCGCAGGCGGTGGCGGCGCTCGCCTACGGCACGCAGACGATTCCAGCGGTGGACAAGATCGTCGGCCCCGGCAACGCCTACGTCACCGCGGCCAAGCGCGCGGTGTTCGGCAAGGTCGGTATCGACGCGATCGCCGGACCGTCGGAAATCGTCGTCATCAGCGACGGCGCTTCCGACCCGCGCTGGATCGCGATGGACCTGTTCTCGCAGGCCGAGCATGGCGAGGATTCCGAAGCCATCCTGATCTCGACCGACGCCGGCTTCCTCGACCGCGTGGCCACGGCGATGGACGAGCGCCTGCGCGCGCTGCCGCGCGCCGGCATCGTCGAGGTGTCGATCCGCGAGCGCGGCGCGCTGATTCTGGCGCGGGATCTCGACGAGGCCTGTGCGGTGTCGAACCGCATCGCGCCCGAACATCTGGAACTCGCGGTCGATGATCCGCGCGCGCTGCTGCCCAAGATTCGCCACGCCGGCGCGATCTTCCTCGGCCGCCACACGCCCGAGGCCTTCGGCGACTACTGCGCGGGACCGAATCACGTGCTGCCGACCTCGCGCGCCGCGCGCTTCTCGAACCCGCTCGGCGTCTACGAGTTCCAGAAGCGCACCAGCCTGATCGAATGCACGCCCGAGGGCGCGCGCCCGCTCGCCGCCATCGCCGGCTGCATCGCCGACGCCGAGGGCCTAGAGGCGCACGCGCAATCGGCCCGCGACCGCGCCTAGGACGCCTCCTCGACGATGCACCGCAAGGCCCGATAGCCCTCGACCAGGCGTGGGCCGGGGCGGCCGAGGAATGCCTCGCTGATCGCGTACACGCGGCGCGCGCGCAGCGCGCCGGTCTGCGCCCAGCCGTCGCGGCCGAGCACGACCTCGGCGCGATATTTCTCGACCCTGACCCCGCACCAGGACATCACGATCGCATCCGGCGCGACCGCGGCCAAGGCCTCGGTGTCCACGGTCGCGCTCTTGGCGTCGAACGCGGCGAGCGCATTGCGGCCCCCGGCCCGCTCGATCAGATCGTGCACCCAGGACCGTCGCGCCGCGCCGATCACCGGCTTGGGCCACCACTCGACGAGAATCCGCGGCGCGTCCGACGCCTGCGGTCGCGGCGGCATGGCCGCATCCATCTGCGCGGCGAGCGCACGGCCGCGTTCGGGCACGCCGAGCGCCTCGGCAATGGCGTGCACGCTCGCGAACACCTCGTCCAGGCTCTGCGGGTCGATGACCAGACAGCGCAAACCCGCGGCCTGCAGGGCGTCGACGATGCGTTCGTGCCCCGGCACGGTCAGCGAGGTGAGCACCAGATCAGGTGTGAGCGCACGCACCGCATCGACATCGAGATTCAGATCGCGCCCGAGCTGCGGCAGGCACTGCACGATCTCGGGCGGATGGTCGGAGTCGCTGTCGACCGCCACCAGCATGTGCGCGCAGCCGAGTGCGCAGACGATCTCGGTGTTCGAGCAGGTGTGCGAGACGACGCGCAACATCAGGCGCCGTCTTCGAGCCGCGCCAGTACCTTGGGCGCGTGCAGCCGCCAGGCCAGCTTCAGGCCGCGCGCGATCAGGCTGCCGGTGAGCGGGATCTTCGGCTCGAAACGGATCACGTAGTCGATGACGGTGGCGCCGCGATCGTCGCGAAAGTCGATCGTGCCCCGATGATTGCGGATCGGGCTGCCGCGCGTGATCGCGTACTCGATGCGGCGGTTCTTCTCGAAAGTGACGATGGTCTCCTCGAAGGACAAAGGCCCGCGGCCGATGCGCCGCACCGAGCCGAGGCCATTGGGCTCGTCCTGGCCGTCGACGATGCGGCGGCAGCGCGCACCGAACAGCGTGACGAAGCGCTCGTGATCGGCAAAGAACGCGAACACGCGCTCGATCGGCGCGCGGATGCGCAGGTGCTGGCGGATCTGCTGCTGCGACATCGAAGGCCCCTCTATGCGGCTCGGACGAGGCACGCACTGTACCCAATCGCGGGCCAAACAGGGGCGATGCCGGCGCTCGCTTTACGCTGTGGCGAGAGTCCGGCGCCAAGCACCGGGCGACTGGCCGGTCCAGCGACGGAAGGCGCTGTGGAAGCTGCTTTGCTCGGCGTATCCGAGGAGGAATGCAATCTGGTTCAAACTCAGTTCGGCGCAGCGCAGCAGGCGCTCGGCCTGGGCTTTACGAACGGCCTCGACCACATCGCGGAACGAGAGGCCCTCTTCGGCCAATCGCCGCTGCAGCGTGCGCGCATTGAGCCCGATGACAACGGCGACGGCATCAAGTGTCGGCGGTCCGTTCGCGATCCTGCGGGCGACCACTCTTTTGATCTCGTCCAGCACGGCGGATTCACGGCCCAGCGTGGCCAGCAGGGCCTGGGCCTGGCTTTCGGCCAGTGCGCGCAGGCCGGCATCAGCCGAACCACCGGCAGCTGCAGATAAGCTGTGGGGAAGCGAAGCCTGCTGCATCCAGCGTCGAAGCGCACCTGGCCCCCGAATACCTGGGCGTAGGCTTCGCATGCCGCTGGCGTGGTAAAGTGGAAGTCGGCGTCGAAGAGCAAGTCCGGCCGGTTTGCGAGCCAGCGCATGAAGTGGGCCCGGGCGCCCAGCATGTACTGCGCTGCAGCGGAATCAGCGGGCGAGTCCTAGGGCCAGAGCCACAACAGCTCGGTTCGGTCGCCCTCGATGCGGAGCACCGGATCGCCGATCTGCCCCAGCAAGCGAATGTAGCGCCGGAGCTGAGCGCCCGCTTCCAGGAGCGACGAGCAGTTCATCAGCACATGTCCGAGAGGCCCTAAGGAAAGTCTGAACAAGACCGTCCGGATGATGGTCTGATCGCCGACGCTGAGACAAGGGAAGCGCTGAAGCAGATCGGTTTCGGTGACGCGGAGTACGCGAGCAAGCGCGAGCAGACGCGCAAGGAAGTGATTCGGATCAGGTCGTGCCGTGGAAGACACTGCTGTCACTGATCGAGCCGTTCTACCCGGTCGCCGGCCGAGGCCGCCATCCGTATCCGCTGCCGACGATGCTGCGCATACATCTGATGCAAAACTGGTTCGGCCTATCGGACCCGGCGATGGAAGAGGCACTGTACGAGATCGCATCACTACGGCAGTTCGCCGGGCTGTCGCTGACAGGCGCGATCCCGGACGAAACGACCATCCTCAACGTCCGGCACTTGCTGGAAGCCAATGACCTGGCGCCGGAGATTCTGCGACGGGTCAACGCGCATCTGACGCGCAAGGGTCTGCTGCTGCGCCGGGGAAGCATCGTCGACGCCACGATCATCTCGGCCCCGAGCTCGACCAAGAATGCCGACGGCGAGCGCGATTCGGAAATGCACCAGACGCAGAAGGGCAATCAGTGGTACTTCGGCATGAAGGCACATATCGGCGTCGATGCCGACTCGGGTCTGGTTCACACGGTCGTGTCGACGGCCGCCAACGAGGCTGATGTCGAAGTCGCCGACGAGCTGCTGCACGGCAAGGAAGAGGTCGTCTACGCGGATAACGGCTACCAGAATGCCGACAAGCGATATGCGCGCAAGAATCTGCGCTGGGAGATCGCGCTACGCAAGAAGAAGATCAATGCGATGCCCGATGGACCCGAGAAGCAGAGGATGCTGAAGGCCGAACGTCAGAAAGCCAGCATCCGCGCCAAGGTGGAGCACCCATTTCGCGTCATCAAACGCCAATTCGGCGACGTGAAGGTGCGCTTCAAAGGGCTGGCGAAGAATACGGCACAGGTCCTGACGCTCTTCGCGCTGGCGAATCTGTGGATGGTGCGCAGGAAGCTACTGGCGATGACAGGCGGATTGCGCCCGCAGATCGCCCATGGCGTGTGATGGAGGGTGAAAATGGCGCTTGAACGCTTCAGAACAGACGCATCGCCAGCGAAAAGTCGCATCGAGCAGAAATCGAGCGCGCATCTTCAGCAGCGCGAGCAGCTTCGACTGCCTTATTCAGACTTTCCCTTCCTTTGGCAGAGTTGCAATTGGCATCGATGTTACGACTACGAGGGGCCTAAAGTGTGCGTCGAACCGAGAGTCGGATAGGCTCTCCGAGGTTTCAGACGTGAGGTCAGTAATATGCACGGAGATTGACGACCAATGAACAAACTCGCATCGGCCACTCGAATATTCGCAGTTGCTTTAATGGTCATGGCCTTGGCCGCGTGCAGCACCGTAAGCTTCCCCGTCAAGGCGACAGTTCAAAAGTAGAGTTCCTGGCGGCTTGAGAATACTCGACTGGCGTCATGTCGCCGAGCGAGTCATGGGGTCGGTCTTCGTTGTATTCGAGCATCCAC